>CAYMFQ010000126.1:9089-15810 GCA_964389335.1 uncultured Granulosicoccaceae bacterium | reverse complement strand
ACACCGTCAGCCGCGAAATAGCCCGCCTGCACAAAAAGACCAGCAAGCGATCCCCCAACGCGTAGGCGTTCCCCAAGAGGGACACCCATTGTTGCTCCCCCCAAGTGAGACACCCTTGTTTGCTCCCCAAAAGGGAGACACCCATTGTTGCTCCCTCAAGGGAGACACCCATTGTTTCTCCCAAAGGGGGACACCCATTGTTTCTCCCAAAAGGGGGACACCCATTGTTTCTCCCAAAAGGGGACACCTATTGCTAATCCTCAAGTGAGACACCTATTGATTCCCCATCAACAGTGCTCTGGGCGCATCACGATTCACCTCACACGTCGTAAACGACACTCCGCCACGACCATGAGCAATCTCTGCTGATATGTGTCGCCTGACTGCCTGGAGCGGCCCGGCCATTGCGCTGGAACAACTGGTGGTGCTGCCTGCACATTCGCTGCTGGAGCAAAGCCACCACGCCGTGGAAGCGAAATTGTCGGTTAACGGCGACGGCTTCGGCATCGCCTGGTTTGGGGCCGGAGATACCCCCGGGCTGTATCGCGATGTGCTGCCGGCATGGTCGGATGGCAACCTGCCCGATCTGTGCAGAATGATTCAATCACATTTGTTTCTGGCACATGTTCGCGCGTCGACCAGTGGCGAGACCGCGCGCGTCAACTGTCACCCGTTTCGCTATGGGCGCTGGTGCTTTATGCACAATGGGCAAATTGGCGGGTTTGAACGACTGCGACGACCACTGGAAGCGTCACTGCCCGACTCGCTCTACCTCGCGCGCCGCGGCACCACCGATTCAGAACTGTTTTTTCTATTATTGCTGGCCAACGGCCTTTGCGATGCACCGAATGCAGCGGTCCAAAAGGCACTGCATACGGTGCATACAGCTTACGACTCAATACAAACCTCGGAACCGATTCGCATCACTGCAGTCTTCTCGAACGGTTGCGACATCTATGCGTTCCGCTATGCAAGCGATGCCAAAGCACCAACCCTGTATACCAGCGCGACTTTAGTAGCCGGAGGTACTGTGATCGCATCGGAACCGCTCGATGACAACCGGAATCAGTGGCAACCCGTAGCAGACAGTACTTTGCTTCGTATCAGCAAAACCGAATTGCAACACAGCGGGCTGGCTATTTGATTGCCTGCGCGAACAAAGCCACCACTACATGCTTACTGCACCGCACGCACCGGCACACTGGCCAGTGAATGAATAGTGCTGTTAACCCCCGGCACTACCGCTCCGGTTAATTCAAAACGTTGCACACGATCGGCCAGTGCATTAAACAGACATTCCATCTCAAGGCGGGCCAGATTCATACCGAGACAAGCATGCACGCCCTGACCAAACCCGACGTGGCCGGTGGTTTTGCGCTCGATATCGAACTCATTAGGGTTGGGAAACTTCGAAGCGTCGCGGTTGGCAGCACCGAAAACCATCAGTACCCTGCTGCCAGCTTCGAGCGTTACCCCGGCGACATTCACATCGCTTTCAACATATCGCGTAAACGCGCGTATCGGTGTATTGAGCCGGACAATCTCTTCGATAGCGTTTCGGATCAATGTTCGATCATCACACAGGCGAGTCCACTGCTCCGGGTTATCTGCGAATAACATCAGGCCGTAGCCAATAGCCGAGATGGTCGTATCAAGGCTTGGGGCGATATAATCCCGCATAAGTTCTGATGCACGCGCCGGGTCCATACCAGCCTCTATACCCAGTTGTGTAGCACGACGCGCCCATCCGTCAGGACTGAGGTTATCAAGTGTATCCGGGTCTTCCAGAAAGGCGCGTAACTTCTTCAGGTTCTCAACCGCGGCTGCGCGACGCTCCCCCGGATCACCCATTAACTCAAACGTGGCAGCGCCCCACTCAAGCATATTATCTTTACCGTATGCCCCCAGTCCTACCAGGTCCCTAACGATAGACAACGGTAACTGAGGTGCCAGTTCAGACGCAGCATCAAATTCAACCTGCGCCACCATCTCCTCTGCCAGTTGCTGTGCCTGGGCATCAATGCTGTCTCGCACATGACGCACCTGCTTTGGCGACAAGGGTGCGAAGGTAATCTTCCGCGTCGCATCATGTTGCGGCGGGTCTGAATGCAGTGTACTGCCAATTAAAAGCTTGTTGACGGAATCATCTATCGACACACCTTTGCCAGAGCGAAACACAGCATGGTTGCGCAGTGCTGCCACAAGTTCCGAATGGCCACATATTGCATGCAGGTTATTTTTAGCGAGCCACACGACCGGCCCGAGTTTAAGCATTTCAGCATAGGCTGCGGCCGGATCAGCAATAGTGGCTGCGCCATAAAAATCAATATCACACTGTGGCGCGGTTGTAGGGACGGCGGACAAGAATACCTCCAAAGATCGCTCTGTGGTCACACTTAATCATGCAGCTGAACATACTCAACCTGTTGCGGCAAAGTTTTGAAGCGACTTTTTAGAAAGTCAGGTTTCAATGTATAACCGGCCACACAATCAACAGGTACCCAGCGAAACAATATATCATCATCCGCATCTTCGATTCCCTGAAAATCGACCTCGGAATCAACCTTCACCGGACTAACAAGATCGACCCTGAAAATACTCAGCAACTCGTGAAAACGCTCGGATCGATACTCAAAAAAATTCTCCACGTGCCATAGCTGCCGAGCTACTCGTACATTCCATCCGAGCTCCTCGCCAATCTCTCGCACAACCGCCTTGTCCGCACACTCCATAAACTCCACCCGACCGCCGGGCAACGCCCAAAAGTCATCCGCACGGGCGCGATGAACCAACACATGGCCATCGCACAAAATAACCGCCGCGCTGCGATAATTAAACCGACCATCCTCAACCTTAAAGGAGATCATTGTCATATTGCTATCATCCTGAAATCGTAATATCTGTCGCGCTACCCGAAGCATAGACAAGCATCGATGGCTGCTGCATATTACCTGACATCAGCAATGTTTGATTTGCAGTAAGCCCTTACCGAGATCCACGAACCGATGCAGCAATTAACGACAGGTGTGACCCTGGGCCCGACGTCGACCGCGACACCCGGGTACTGTGTATTTGCACCCGGCGGCGGCCGAGATGCGTACCTGATCGATTATGCAGGCAATGCGGTACACACATGGCAAGGTGCCGGCGGCCTTACGCACTGGTGTTACTTACTGCCCAACGGCAATTTGTTTAAAAATGAACGCTGTGACAATCCACTGGGCGTAAGCCTTACCGGCAGCGGACTGATGCGAGAATATGACTGGGACGGCAATGTTGTCTTTGAGCATCTGGACCCCTGGCAGCACCACGACGCCCGTCGCCTGCCCAACGGCAACACGGTATACCTTGCATTTACCGAGTTAAGCGAACGCCAGCAGGTGGCAATCAAGGGCGGGCTTCCAGGCACCGAGTCAGAACCCGGTATTGCCGGCGAGTGTATTCGGGAAGTCGATGACAGCGGCAATGTGGTTTGGGAATGGCACTTTACCGAGTTTGGCACTGAGCAATTTCCACTACACCACAATGCCAATCGCTGGTCCCGCGGACACACCAACACGGTATGCCCACTCAGCAACGGTGATTACCTGATAAGCTGCAAGACATTAAACCTGCTCTTTATTGTTGACCGCCAAACCAGCCAGCTCATCTGGCATTACCAGGATAACAACATGGGTGGCCAGCATGATGCACAGATGCTGGACAACGGCAACATTCTTCTATTTGCCAACGGCGCGTATGCGGCAGACCTGCATCATTCTCAGGTTTGGGAACTCAACCCAAAGACGAATGAAATCGTTTGGCGCTACAAAGCAAAAGACAATCCGCAGAGCTTTTTCTCACCACATATTGGCGGCTGTCAGCGATTGCCGTCAGGCAACACGCTCATTTGCGAAGGCGCCAAAGGTTGTGTTTTTGAGGTAACACCGGATGGCGATGTCGTATGGGAATATGTATGCCCGTACTTCAACGAAACAAAGCAATTCGGCAAAGTTAACTGGTTGTTTCGCGCGCGCCACTATCTACCCGACAGTGCCGAACTTGCCGGACGGTTTTAACACCCGAAAAACACAGTTACCGTAAAAACAGCGCGCAGTAATATTACGGTGCACGAGTGGCGAACCTGCTATATTCAGTCAGGCTTGCGAAACGCAGCGTGCTATGGCGGCAAATGCCTGCCACCCCCTTACCCTGCCACAAATGAGTACCCATGGCCGATAACGACCACCGCCAACTGGCGATATTCTGCGACTTTGAAAACGTGGCGCTCGGCGTCAGAGACGCACGTTTCGCAAAGTTTGATATCAGCCTGGTGCTTGAGCGCCTGCTGGTTAAGGGCAGCATTGTCTATAAAAAGGCTTATTGCGACTGGGATCGATACAAGGAATTCAAAGCCGCAATACACGAAGCTTCATTTGAGCTGATCGAAATACCGCACACAAGGCAGTCGGGCAAGAACTCCGCAGACATTCGGATGGTCGTGGACGCGCTGGACCTGTGTTACACCAAACAGCACATCGATACTTTCGTCATCATAAGCGGCGATTCTGATTTTTCACCACTGGTGAGCAAGCTGCGAGAAAACGCAAAGACCGTCATCGGCCTTGGTGTTAAAAATTCAACCTCAGACCTGCTAACCAATAACTGCGATGAATTCATCTATTACGACGATCTCGTCCGCAGCGAAGCCAAAGCCAAACCAAAGCGCACCAAAAAGGTTGCTAAAAAGAAACGCAAAGCCAGCGCTGACAACGCCGACACAACTGACTCCGGTGACGCAGAAGAAGCGCTGCAAATGGTAATAACCACCATACAGGCGTTGCAGGGTGAGCGCGGCGGCCGCAGCAAAGTCTGGGGCTCAATGATCAAACAAACCATCAAACGACGTCGGCCAGGCTTTAACGAAACGTTCTACGGTTTTCGCACATTTGGCGATTTACTGGAAGAAGCACAAAGCCGGGGTTTAATCGATATGGAACTCGATGAACGTTCCGGTGGTTATGTGGTGCATAAGATAAATCGTGAGGAATAATTGATTCTCTTCAGTGCTCAGTATTCGACTCTGCGCAGGCGCATGAATTAGAGAACAACCCTGAAGCGATGCGGCGCCAGAATTATGAGTCTCACAACCTGATACAGGCGTACCGCAGCGTCTTTAGGATGGTACACGAGCCCGATAGAGACCTCAACGCGTCACCTCAAACCGGTTAATGGTAAACGTGCCTCGCCCCCACCAGATTTCCGCCCCCATTTCGATAGCCCCCATGCAATAGTCCGGCTCCAGTTTGTTGATACCGAGCGCTTCGCCTCTATCCGCAGTCCACTGTACGGTCCAGTCAACAAACGATTTCCAGTCAAGTACACCGCTGGTCGATGGTGATTGTGCGGTGAAGGCAATATATTGTTTATTACTGCGCGGCTTAATGTAGACGTTCCACTTGTTATTATCGATCAGCACACCAGTCAGAGCGAGGTCACCCGGGGTTCTGCGCTCCGGGTTACTGACCCAGATCATCATCTCGTACGCACGATTGTCTACGTCATCACACGGCCCCTGAATACGGCAACTGTCGTGAAAGAAGGATTCCAGTGCCACATTTCGCTCGGCGCGAGTATCTGCTTCTGTAAAGTCATAGGCAACTTTAAACTCTGGCAGGTCACGCACCAATTCCGGCAGACCAGTTTCTTCTTTACTACCCGAAACGTGTGTGCCCAGCTTGGGACCATAGAACACCTGCGGATAAGCTTTAACTTCGTACTGGCCACCCTTGCCAGCATCGTTTCTACCAAGCCAGTCGTAAGTCCATGAAGATTGCACCGAACCCTCTGCATTCTCGGTAACATGCATAATCTGCGACCAGTCCTCGCTGGTCAGGGACTTAGCGTTCCACGTGTTGTTAAGAGCCACATATTTATCGTATGCAATCGATGCCCACCCTTCGCAAATACCGGTATTGGATTTGATAGGCTGCATATGTGGCGACACAGGTGTGGTGATACTGAGCGCACCGGACGTTGGTCCGGCCATACCATCAACTGTAGATTCGACGAACCATGTCAGGTCATTGTCGAAGTACTCCAGTGAAGCAGCAGCACCACAACTGCCATCACTCACCTGGCAATTGGCATCCACTGCATCAAGCACACGTTCATAGCCGTTGCCACCGGCATCTCGCACAACAATCCGGTACTGCTCAGCCTCGTCGACTGACGGCCATCGGAATTCAGGGCGCGCAGTATTCAGTTCACCGGACGGTGCATCATCAGCAACACTGCCGCCGCCGACAGCAACTTTGGTTTCAATACCAGCCCCGGCCGCAGAGCTACTTGTATCAGCGCTATTTGTATCAGAGCCTGGACCACACGCGGCAACGACCACAGCAAATAGGACAATCAGAGCCGACCTTTCTATCAACATACACTCCGGCCCCCCACTCTGCTGGTGAGCGCCTTATCATACCTGGCGAGGAACACTGGCTGCAGGACGCGAACCGGTGCTTTAGTGAGTAACAATCTGCTAAATAAGCGCATCGACCGGCAGTTACAACAACCAAATGCCACCAATCTTTACCACAGACTCAGGTTCGCAGAATAACAGACTATCCCGTTGTTTATCTGACACGTTGCTGCAGTTGACCACAGGTATCGACCAGGACTTGTAAACGACGCTTTGCATTGTCGTCCATGGTATCACCGCAGGTGGCAAGCAACTCCTCAGACT
>CAYMFQ010000126.1:0-8989 GCA_964389335.1 uncultured Granulosicoccaceae bacterium | reverse complement strand
CGCTTTGCATTGTCGTCCATGGTATCACCGCAGGTGGCAAGCAACTCCTCAGACTGCGCAACGATCTGATCCACCGATTGCGCAATATCCGCGCCGTCTGTGTGACGCGTGCCTGCGAATACCGCCGCAGCGTCGTCGTTCTGAGCAACCGGTGATGCTCCGGTATCCAGTACGAAGCCGACATAGGTACCCTCTGACTCACTCACCAGCGTGCGCCCGACAATCACTGAAACCGGCGTGCCATCGAGCCGTTGCTTCAGCACCGGAGTTGGTGCAGTTTTACCAGACTCTTCGAGCTTCTTCATCACCTGCTCCAGATTGGCGTGCTCGCTTTCCGCATAGACACGACGCAGATCCAGTGGCAGATCAGCGCGCGTTAGTTGCAGCAGTTCGAGGTAGGCGTCGTTCGCATCAACCACCTGCCGGGTGCGAAGATCGCCCAGCATGATGCCGAACATTTCAGCCTGAAAAAGCTGCTGATAGCGAGTTTCAACCTGCGCCAGTGCATTCTCGATACGCTTCATATCGGAAATATTAACAAAGGTCAGAACAATACCGACCGCAAGCTGCCGACCGGCCCGGTAAGGGTGTATACGCACCAGCAAGTGTTCGGACGTCCTGGACTCCACCTCTTTTTCCACCGCCTCACCCAGCGCCAGTACGCGACGCATGTCTTCGTTCAGATTCGGGTAGTCGAAGTGATAAGCCAGATCGTCAAAGCTGCGACCAATATCCGCCGGTAACAGATTCACATCGCGTGTCGCCGCCGGTGTAAATTTTCGAATGCGCAACTCGTTGTCCAGAAACACCACGCCGATATCGGTACTTTCAAGTAGATTGTCGATATCGTTGGTCACTTCGGTCAGCTCGGTTATCTTTGACTGATACTCACTGTTTACCGTATGCAGTTCCTCATTGACTGAATGCAATTCCTCGTTAGTGCTCTGCAGCTCTTCATTCGCCGCGGTCAGTTCTTCGTTAGTGGCCTGCTGCTCCTCGTTGGTCGACTCAAGCTCCTCAATGGTTGCCTGCAGGTTCTCACGGGTTTGAGCTAGCTCGTATTCGAGTTCGTTTAATTGCTGTGCGGTAAGGACGTCCGCGGTGCTTTTATCGACATCCGCCTCCACCACGCGAGACGGCTTCAACACAACAATGAACAATTCTGCCAGTGTTTTTGACGTTGGTCGGTATAACACCTGTACATCAACCAGTGGCTCGACACCGGCTACACGAATACCCCTGTGGTCAACCACCTTACGCCCGCGCTGCGCGCGATTCATCGCGGCACGCAGCGGTATCGACAGTTCATCAGCGACCAGTCGTGTGACTTCTGTGGACAACCCGCCTCGCGGCACTCTCAGATACCCTTTGTCTTCGCCCAGCACATGCAGCAGATTGCGACCGCCATCGCAGTACAGACACACCCAGTCATTCGCGGTGGCGAGTGCGTCTCCTCCCTCTCTTAACATCCGCTCTGGTGCAAGCATCGGCAACATTGGCTGGGAGCGCTGCGTAGCACCGGATACTTCAACCGGGCGAGTGTTAAGGCCGTGGTCGAGAGGCAACCTGACATCGCGTGTCTTGCGGTAGACACACCAATGTCGTTTTACTGCCTTAAACTCGGACTCCATTGCCCCGACTGACTCAGATGAGCCAAGAAATAAAATGCCATTTTGCACCAGTGAAAAGTGCATCATGGAGATAGCACGGGTTTGCGCCGGCGGCTGAAAGTAGATCAGTGCATTGCGAAAGCTAATCAGGTGTGTGCGAATAAAAGGCGCATCGGTCAGAATGTTGTGCCGCGAAAATATAATCATCTCACGCAGCGGCCTGGCCACTACGTAGTTATCGCCATCGACAGTAAAGTACTTGTCGAGCAAGGCCCGCGGAATATCCGCAGCAACGCTGCTGGGGTAAACGCCACTTGCCGCACGGTCAAGTACGTCTTTGTTGACGTCGGTTGCAAATAGTTTAAACGGCTGCTCCTGGCGACCCGCAGCGTTGAGCGCCTCACGCACCACCATCGCCATGGTGTAGGCCTCTTCGCCAGTTGAGCACGCGGCCACCCATACACGCAGCGGCATGTTAGCCGACACGCTCTCTATCAATGCAGGCAATGCGCTGTTACTTAATACTTCCCATGCTTTCCTGTCTCGAAAAAAGCTCGTTACAGATATCAGCAGGTCGGCACGCAATCGATCACTCTCATCCGTTGAGCTCTGCAGGTGCGCGAAATAGTCATCCGGTGTGGTACAACCAGTCAGCGCCATGCGTCGCTCGATACGACGCCTAAGCGTTGATGGCTTATACACATTAAAGTCAACACCAGCGGAGTTTGAAATGGCCGACAATATGTTGTGCAAATCATTCGTTGCCGGCACGTCGTCAGCAATTACCTCCTGTGCTTCGCCTCTCGAAGCCAGCGCACAAACCGAGCGTGCAATCTGATCCGGTGACAAACTTTGCAAACCAATCCCGGTTGCCCGAGCGGCGATGAGCATGCCGTCAAACTGTGCCGTGGCGGGGTCCTGCGCATAGACCAATCCACCCGCCTCGTCGATTGCGCGTATACCTCGGGAGCCATCGGTACCGGTGCCCGACAGGATGATTCCGACTGATCTGACACCGGCAGACTTTGCCAGCGAGCGGAAAAACACATCAATCGGAAAGTGCAAACCGGCACCTGACGTTTGGCTGTAACGCTCCAGTTGCAGATGCTGACCCAACAGGCGCAAGTGAAAGCCGGGCGGTATCAGATAAACGCAATTAGCATGCACTGCCATACCATCTTTGGCACGCATAACCGTCATTGTTGTTTGCCTGCCGAGCAACTCGTGCATCAGGCTTTTAAAGTCGGGCGACAGGTGCTGGATTACCACATAGGCATTGCCGGCATCCGGATCGACAGTCCGAAAGAAAAGCTCCAGTGGTTGCAGCCCACCCGCTGATGCACCTATGCCAACAATGAAGGCAGGGGCGACAGGCGCTGCCTTCGCCTGCCCGGTTTCGTTTAACGAACGATCATCGTTTTCGGGCATGGGTGCGTTAGACGACACGGCCGCCGTAGACGGCGAATTTGTAGTCGAGGGGGTGGACCCGGAAGTATCCTCAGTCACAACAGTTTTAGCCTGTGCTTTCGAGCCTTTTGGTTGTTGCTTGTTCCGAGTTTTTCCTTTACTTCTGGAATCGAGCGTCATGTCCTCTGTCTGCTTTCAGCTCACTGAATCGTGTCGTGAGCCCTGGTTAATGCATTTCTGCTCAGCGTTTGCACACTGTGGCAGGCCTTTGTGCGTGTTACTCGGGTGTAGCCATAAATGCCGGGCTGCACCAAAGTCCACAGGTCTATTAGCTAGTACGTCTCTTTGACGACAAGGGCTCTCAATCGTTCAATAAGATAGTTGCAGATCAACACTTTATCGGCTGCAGAAACCCAATACAGAAAGGGGTATAAACGCTGTTACTGCGCGTATGCTTGCGCCATTGCGGGGAAACCGCCCCAATGCTCAGATTATCGTTAAGCCAGGCATCGGAAATAACGAGCAATCAATCCATCTTCGCAAAAATACCCGCACGCACCAGTTCGCGTGACAGACGTGTTAGCTGCGAAATTATCTGTTGCTGCTGTGCTCGTTTGAGGCTGGAACTGTCACACGAAGTGCCAACTGCAGCAGTAGTATCAACCGGTACGGCGATACCGGTAACACCCGCCTCAAATTCGTTCGACACCACCGCACTTCCAGCATTTTTACACTCAGCGATGGTCTTCCGGAGTATTCTGCGGTTCATCACCGTTGCCGATGTATAACGCTCAAATGCAATACTTGCGATGGCGCTGGATACCCAGCCAGATTCAGACACCGACAAAAGCGCCCGTCCGATTGCGGTGTGCAGCAGTGGCAGCCTGCTACCCACGGTAAAGCCAAATGTAATTTCGCTGTCCTGCAGCGTTGCCTGCGCGATGTACACTGCCGATTCCTCATCGACAATCGCGAGAGAGACAGGCAGTTGAATTTGAGCGGCGTAGCGATTTAACAGTGGCTGAACCACCGACCCAAACTGATGCCCGCGCAAAAAACTGCCTGCCAGTGTCAGCACCTTGGGTGACAGTGAAAACTGATTGCCGTGGCGGTACGCATAACCCATATCAACCAGCGTCAGCATCAGGCGCCGGACAGCGGCGCGGTCAAGCCCGGTCATTCTGGCGATGGCCGCAAGAGTCAGGCTGGTGTTGCGATCATCGAACGCGCGCAACACGGCGATGCCTTTGGCAAAGGTTGATGAGGTATCGCGCTGCGAGAATTCCTGAGTCATTGAACCCGTGTGTATGCAATTGGCGTGGCAGCACAGCGCAAGGACTTTTCTTTGCAGAGCCTGCCACTTTTCGACTACTATTCCGGCACAGTGTGCGTTATTCGACCAAACGGTCGCGGTTGATCATACCACGCTACCGCAACAAATCGGACACACGCGCAGTGCACAGCAGCGTAAAGGGGGGAACTGCCAATGATCAGTCAAAAACTCAATGACACGTTAACACTGACCGGCCCTGGCACCGAGGCAGGGTCGGTAATGCGGCAGTACTGGCATCCGGCTGCCCTTTCGGACGAGCTTGAAGGCTCACGACCGGTGGTGCCGGTCACGCTGCTGGGCGAGCGTCTTGTACTGTTTCGAGACAGCGATGGCGAGCTTGGGCTCATTGACCGCGCCTGCCCGCACCGCGGTGCCGACCTGTGCTACGGCAGGCTGGAGGACAACGGGCTGCGCTGCCCTTTTCATGGCTGGCACTTCGACCGCAGCGGTCAGTGTGTGGAGCAGCCCGGTGAGCCGGAAGGCTCAACCATGTACCAGCGTATAAAAACCACGTCGTACCCGGTGCTTGAAAAAAACGGAATCATCTTCGCGTACCTTGGTGACGGAGAACCACCGTCGCTACCGAATTTTGATTGCTTTCGCGCCCCGGAATCTCACGTATTTGCTTTTAAGGGGTTGTGGGAATGTAACTGGCTGCAGGCAATGGAAGTGGGCATTGACCCGGCACACGCCTCTTTTCTACACCGCTTTCTGCAGGACGAAGACCCGGAAGAGTCTTACGGCAAGCAGTTTCGCGACAAGGCTGCAGATACCAACATACCCATGACACGCCTGCTGCGCGAATACCCGCGCCCGGAAATTTCAGTTGAAGAGACTGACTACGGCATGCGCATCATTGCATTGCGACATCTCGACGAAGACAACACGCACATACGCATCACCAATCAGATTTTTCCGGAAGCTATTAGTATTCCCATGTCACGCGAGATGATTATCACTCAGTGGCATGTACCGATTGACGATGAAAACTGTTATTGGTATTCGATGTTTACCAGCTTTAATAAACCCGTTGACAAAGAATTAATGCGGGAGCAGCGCTTAAAAGAACACAGGCTGCCAGACTACGCGCCGATAAAAAATCGTCACAACAACTATGGATTTAATCCGCAGGAACAACGCGACAGCACCTACACCGGTATGGGGCTTGATATCAACGTTCACGACCAGTGGGCGGTGGAAAGCCCGGGGCGCATCGCCGATCGCACCAAAGAGCATCTCGGCGCCACCGATGTCGCCATCATAAAATACCGGCGCATGCTACGCGCAGCCATTAAAAACCTGAAGGAAGGCAATACCGAAGCACTGCCAATGATGCGTGGCACAGAGCACATCTACGGACCGGTCTCCAACGACACCATTGGCAACCGCCGGCAATGGCAGCAGGCATCCCGCGACAGCGACGCCGAGCGACGCACCAATTGCAGCGACTGGGACGCCGTGTTACCCGACACTGATACTCACGCCATCGCGGCAGGCGATATTTAACCCGTTTCGGATCAGACGCACGTTATGAACAACTTTCAAAAGCGACTATCCGACGGTGCACTGGCTCGGCGCGGTCTACTCAGTAGCGCCGCAATAGAACGCGCCACCGAACTGTTACAACGCGTGCACGACAGTGACCTCGAAACAGTTCGGGTGTTGTTTGCCGATCAGCATGGAATCCTGCGCGGTAAGACACTGGTCGCCAGTGCGCTGCCATCGGTTTTTACCCAGGGGATTGCAGTACCGTCAACGTTGTTGCTGAAAGATACCTCGCACCGAACCGTGTTCCCGGTATGGTCGAGCAACCCGGGTATTGAAGGCGGCATGGGCGGCGCCGGTGACGTATTACTGGTGCCCGACGCAAGCACGTTTCGCGTATTGCCCTGGTCCCCACACTCGGCATGGATTTTCTGCGACCCGTACTTCAAGACCGGCGACACCATACCGTTTGCACCGCGCAACGTATTGCAACAGGCCATCGATAAACTGAGCACCGCCGGCTATCGCATGCTGACCGGGCTTGAAGTTGAATTTCATGTTCTGCAGTGCGTCGATGCACGCCTTGACCCGGCTGGCAGCACCATGCCGGGTCAGCCGGTGAAAACGGAGTACCTTGCACAGGGTTATCAGTTCCTCACCGAAACCCGCTACAGCGAACTTGAATCAATTACTGACACACTCAGACGACATTGTCAGTCAATGGAATTACCGATCCGATCAATGGAAATCGAAATGGGTCCGAGTCAACTTGAGTTTACCTTTGACCCAGCCGACCCGATGACACACGCTGACAACATGATGATGTTCAGAACACTGGTGAAAGAGGTGTGTGCCGGTATGGGGTTACATGCCACGTTCATGTGCAAACCGAATATCGAGAACATCGCCGCGAGCGGCTGGCATCTGCATCAGTCTGTGTTTGATAACAGTACCAGTAACAACCTGATGCAACCCGCAGCGCAACAGGAGCTGAGCGACACTGCCAGTGGCTGGATTGCGGGTTTGTTGGCGCATGCCGCTGAATGTTGCCTGTTAACCACACCAACGGTAAACGGTTACAAGCGATACCAGCCACATCAACTGGCACCGGATCGCATTCAGTGGGGGCGTGACAACCGCGGGGCGATGATTCGGGCACTCACCGCAGTCGGCGACAATGCGTCCCGTGTGGAGAACCGCGTTGCCGAACCCACTGCCAATCCGTACTACTATTTTGCCAGCCAAATTGTGTCGGGGCTCGACGGCCTCAACCGTGGCCTGACTGCACCTCCCGCAGCCGAAACCCCTTACGATGCCGACGCTGAACGCTTGCCTGGCAGCTTGTTAAGTGCAATACAGCACTTTGAACAATCTGCATTTATGCGTGCAGAGTTTGGCGATACTTTTGTCGACTATATATCGCGCATCAGGCGTGCCGAATGGGAGCGTTATCATCTTGCCGTATCAGAGTGGGAGCAAGCCGAGTATTTTAATTTGTATTAGCCTTACACGCAGATGCCTCGCTTTTCAGTCATTGACTGCCTCAGGTAAACTTACGGCAGCACCGGTCACACCATCGCTAAACGGACTTCTCCCAACAAACTTTTGGCACTTGCGAATCAAATTGCACTGCCTTATAGTGTCATGACACTTTGGATGACCAATCAGGCACGCTATGCAAACCGTGCCGCGGTAAGGTTATCAGGCACGAGTCCTGGTCAATGAAATATATAATTCTGGCAGCAGCCGTGCTGCTAGCCGCCTGCGGCGGTAATTCCGCTCCCACAACAACTAACACCGATGTGTCGGTAACCGGTGCATCCGGAGATTCTTCAACTCCAGTAGCTGACAACTCAGACACCGTTGACGACAACAATACAAACGAAAACGATTCCAACGAAAGCAACAGTCAGAATAGCAATCAAACAGACAGCGATTCTTCTGGCGAACCCAACGACTCCCCGCCTTCCGCCATTGGTACATTTGAACACCTGGCTACAGATGCGTTGTGGATGGCATGCGAACCGGATGCAGGCCTGGGTGACAGAGACGCCTGGCAACAAATACAAGTACAGTTCAATGAATTTCGCGACTGTGTAAAAGTCTGCCCGACTGATGACTCATTTATTCCAGACCCGGATTTTCCCGGACTGGGCTGGAACAACCGATTGCGTACTGCCTGCGCTGTTGCCACCGATGCCACAGCCGGAGCGTTTATTCCGGTACCCGTGTATTTGCCTACTACGGGCAGACAGTCCTTTACCAGTGCCTGGTCGTATCCTTTGTTCGCCGGCACGGGTCAGTGGCAGTGCACTCACCAACAGCGACAACTGAGCAGCGACAGCTTTAGCGATACAGGCACCACTGTTAACTATCGTTTCTATGGCAACGGGCTTGCCGATGTAAACAACGCCGCAGGTACAGCACTGACTGCGGCCCGCTGGTGGTTTGATGGATACGCCGGCACCCGACGTATCGCACTGCCTACCGCATCCGGAGACGATAACCTTATACCATCACAGTACATTGGTAACGTGCAACTCGACAACAACACACTTGCCGTTTATCGCACAACGGTTGATCGCCTGCTCTGTACTGCAGTGGCACCAGCAGCAGCTATACCGTCTGTGCCATTGTCACCTGCTTCACTTGATGGTATCGAGCCGCTGGCACTGCAACAACTGATTGGCAATCCCTTGCAATGCCGGAGTTTTGAGACACTATCATTGTCGATTGATGGACAGAGCTTTACGAACGTCGGTTACAGCAGTAATTACGATACTGAACAGGCTGTGTTAATTAATGTACGCGAAGTTGCCGAAACAGATGCCGACGGTGATACCCGTTATGCGCTGGATAGCAGCGACAATGCGAGCTATACCTTTAGCTCCGGACAATTTGACTCCAGCTTTCGTATCGCAGGAGAAGTCAGCCGATCATTCTCTCAGAACCTGATTGATTTCAAGCCGGTTAACAATCGCATTATCATGACGAACACATACCGACAAGGCGGTTCCGGCAGCAGCAGTGAGTCAGTAACGTACTCGATCTGCGAGTAGCATTTCGGCGATAATGTAATTCACCAGCTGCATATTGCTTAAATTCGCCGGTGGGAGCTGATCTCCGATCGGCGAACTCCAGTACTTAGCATGTC
>CAYMFQ010000125.1:0-15856 GCA_964389335.1 uncultured Granulosicoccaceae bacterium | reverse complement strand
AGATCGGATCCCTAGCCCCCAATCCGAAGGAGTCTATCGAATCACTATCGTAAATATAGACGGTAAACGGATTGGATGGGTTAGTTTCTATTTGTAGTGACCCTACCTTAAGGGTGATTCCGTTTGTACCCAAAGGGGGGAGATGGGTGTAATCTACGGCGAGGCCTGTCCCGGTTGGAGGTGTGGACAGATCATAAGCTAATCGCACAGAACACTCGTCTCCGGTGTTTATGTCCGGGAGAATTCGAGGCTCGTTTTCGTCAAATATTCTTGCAGTTCCCCGCATCTCAAAAACAACTTGTTCACCGGATGCCGCTCCACTAAAACAAATAATTGAAGCAATTGTGACCACGCTCAAAAAACTGTACTTCATTTTTCCACTTCCTACATAAAAAAATTCAACCCCCAGCTTGTCAAATTTCCTAATGTAGCAAATCTAATCAGTTCGCAACTAATAACGTAATTTAGAATTAAGTAGCTGAAAGGTAGACGCTTGTCACCTGATTGTGGACAGTTGTCGAGTCTCCATGATTTACTCACATGCCGGATCATACACCCACTGTTTCCGATCTCGGGGTCCACTGGCGGGCCCGGCGATGAAGTACAGACGACCGTTGAGCACTGTCAGTTCGGCGGGGAATTCAAGATCTCTGCGAGACGGGGTAGCAAACCGCCGTAATTCCATGGTGGCTTCGTTATAAATCCATAATTCGATGTCGCCGAAACTTGCTTCGGCGCTGAAGTAGATCTCACCGTCCAGGTCCACAAAACCGGATGCGCGACTGCCTTCTGGCCCCGGGTTGATATCGGCCATTAAGCTTGTGGTATCGGTTTGCGGGTTGTAGATCCAGGGCTCTGAGCCACGCGACTCATCAACAAAGTTCACAACCAATGCGTTATTTGTGGCACCGACTATGGCGCCACTGGTTAGTTCGCCGTCTACGGAATATTGAAGTAGCGATGGACGATCACCAGTTTGCGGATCGTAGACGCGAGTTTGTCCGCCGGAGCGGGTGTTGTAATAGATTTTGTCATCAACAACATACAGCCGAGACGGGTCACTTCCGTTGATGTTGGCGGAAAGATCGGCCACCATCGTGCTTTCGGAGGTTATTGGGTCATATACCCACAGTTCACGTCCGTTAAAGCCGTCATTAGCACTGAAATAGAGCTTGCCAAGTACCTCTGTCAGCGAATTCGGATCACTGCCGGCAGGACCTGCGTTGATATCCGATGCAGGTTCGAGCACACCGGTCTGTGGATCATAAACCATGAGCTCGTTGCCGATACCAAATTCGTCGGCAGTCAGATAGATTTTATCGTTAAACGCAATCAGATTATCGGGCAGTGTATCGCCTGCTATAAAGTCATCAGCAAACAATTCAAGGCGGCGCGGTGCGGCTGCTGTCTGAGGGTCGTAAACCCATAGGTCTCGTTGTGGTACACCTAAATCACGAGCAGTAAAGTATAGTTTCTCATCAAGCATAGTGAAGTGAGCCGGGATACTGGATGTTTGCCCGCTAAATATGTCATCAACGATACTGACTTCACCCGTAGCCGGGTTGTAGAAACCGGGTTCGCTTCCTGCACTTAGTGTAGTACTGACAAAATAAACGGTGCCGTCGACAGCAACCGGCTCAGAACTGAGGTCACTGTCGGCGAGCGGCGTTAAGCCCGCGACAACATCGCCATCAGTACCGGTACACTCGGTAGCAGGCTGCATAGGTATCGTGGTACCAGTCTGTTCATCGAGCCGACATGATTCCAGCGTGACGGGATTCCAGCCCCATGGATAGCCGCCTCGATCTTCACATTGCGAGGATTCAACAATACAAGTGGCAATCCCGTTCCAGCCATAACCATCACCATCGCTGTCAATGCACTCTGACGGTTCGGCTAGTTCTCCCAGCAGGCATGAGCTTAATGTCACCGGGTTCCATCCCCACGGGAAGTCGCCACGGTCTTCGCATTGCCCCTGCTGCGAGGATTGAACAATACAGCTTTGTTCATTCTCCCATCCGTAACCATCGCCATCGGAGTCACTGCTCGCTGACTCGCATGTGGGTAGTGTTTGCGCATTGATAAACGGGGAAAACGAAACGAGTGTTAATGCCAGCAGAATACGTTTAATCACCACTTTACCTCTCATAGGTTACTGCGTTAGATATACACAGCGTGTCGTGCCGGACTAGCCCGGCTTATTCATGGTATGGCGAGCATATCGCGCAGAGATTTGTTTTCACAGTGCCTGCTCTTCCAAAACTCGGGTCTTCTTAGCGGAATACTTACTGATATTTGTAAAAGAAAAAATTCGCTGTGGAATCAAAGATCAATCGAGATGCCATCAATACCGTGAATAATCTGGGCTATATTGGTGTTGAATATTGGCCTGCGCCAAAGCAAAGTATATTGCGCCTGTTGCTACAGCGTTCGGTAATTTTACCCGGGTGTTAAAACACGGTAGCCCTCTTGTGGCTATATGTGTTACTACAAAATATGAAGTGTGTGGGGATCATGCAACGACGATGGAGATGGCTTGGGGGAATCCTTCCCGGATATGGTGGGGTGTGACCGTATGTCAATCTGCCGGAGTTGAGGGCCTTCTGCTCAGGAAAACCGCCGGCTGCCATATACCGATAAATCAATATTTGGTTTCTTGCCGCTCACCAATTGTGCAATAAGCTGCCCGGATTTAGGCGCCATCATCAGGCCATAGTGGCTGTGGCCGAAAGCTGCGAATAACCCGCTATGGTTTGGTATCTCTTCAAGTAGCGGCAGGCTGTCCGGAAATGAGGGTCTGACGCCCATCCAGTCTATGGCTGGTGTGTCGGCAAGCGCCGGAATCATCCGCGCTGCGATCCGGTACATCTTTTTCACGCTATTGTTGTTCGGTGGTGAATCGGCATCGGCAAACTCTGCAATGCCCGCCACTCGAATTCTGCCATCCATACTGGTTGCAATTACATGTCCGTCCACATCCATAACGGAGTTGTTAACCGTTGCGTCTGTATTGTTAAACCACAAATGATAACCGCGCTCCGCAGCCAGCGGCACCTTAATGCCCAGTGGTGCTAATAGCTTTGCAGACCATGCACCGGCAGATACCACCACGCGCGCAGACCTCAGCGTTTGTCCCTGCAGTGAGACTGCCCAGCCATCCGCATCTCTACGTAGTTGCATGACTTCGCCGGTAATGATCTCACCGCCTCTGTGTTTTATATGAAGCGCCAGAACTTCACCAATTTTTCCGGGGTTTAAGGCACGTGCCATGCCGGGGGCGATCACTGCCGCGTTAAACTCATTTGACAGTGACGGTTCAAGCTCATGCAGTTCAGCGGCATCTATTAACTGAACCTGCGCGCCCTTTTGGCTGCGCAACAGATAGCCAAGTGCATCAAAGTTCGCGGCGCTTCTGTCTCGAAACGCATGGATCTGCAGGCAGTCTTCAATAAGTTCCGGGTGGCCGGCCTGCGACAATAACTGCTTGTAGAGCACGGCACCATCGCCGCACAGTTGGTGCATGGCATCGGAGTTATGTTTTACCTGGGAAGGTGATGACTGGCGCAGAAACTCTAACAGCCATGGCAGGTACCTGACGGCGTGCTTTACACCAACACGAGCCGGTGCATCAGGCCGCAGGAAATACCCGGGCAGTGACTTCCATATACCGGGCATTGCCTGTGGAACGCATGACCAGGGCGAGATTACACCGGCGTTGCCGTAAGACGTGCGCTGTCCGGGTTCGCCTTTGTCGACTAACGTGACTTGAAAGCCCGACTCCTGCAAGTACCAGGCACAGCACAGGCCCACAATTCCGGCACCTATAACAACCACATCCCGTGGCGCCTCGTGTGATGTTGCTGCGCTCAATTCGTTCACCGCCAATGCTACGTTTCAACCGCATTGGGGGTGTCGGCGCTGCGTTTGTGGCGCGCAATAAACTGACTGAAGATCGCCGGTGCGCAAATGACCAGAGCGACCAGGTCTGCCGACAGCGACGGCGCAATAAACACCAGACCGGCTATCGCCATCAGGATTCGATAGATTGCACCCATCGGCGCCAGCCAGTAACCAACCACTGCCGCGGACAAGGCCACTACTCCGGCAATACAGCTTGCGCCGGCATAGATAAACGTCCACAAATCAAAGCCTGCCGAAGAGACAAACAACAACACCGGTGAATAGACAAACGCCATCGGTGCAAGCACTTTACCCAAACCAAGGGTAAACGCGGATATCCCGGTTCTGAACGGATTGGAGTTGGCGATAGCCGATGCTGCATAGGCGGATGTACACACGGGTGGTGTAATTTCAGCCACCACACCGTAGTACAGCACAAACATATGGCTGGCTATTGGTGGAATACCAAGCTGTGCCAAAGCTGGCTGTGCAACGGATACCAGCATAATGTACAGCGCTGTTGTCGGTATGCCAGCACCCATCAGAATACAGGCAATCGCCACAAACACGAGTGAGATAAACAACTGCAGATCTGTAACTTCGAAAATTGAAAAATTCACAGCACTAAACAGCGCGTGAAGATCCGTGGCCAGTGTTCCCGCACCCTGAGTCACCATAAAGCCGATGCGAAAACCGATGCCGGTGGTATTGATAACACCAACGACAATACCGACCGCGGCAGATGCCGCACCGACAGCCAGCGCATATTTGACTCCCAGCTCGACGGCGCTGAGCATCTCCGGTTCTTTAATGCGCGTTTGCGGGTTGAGTGTGACCAGCAGTGTGCCGATGCCCAGTAACAGTGCAGTGGTTGACTCAAACCCGCCATCAAGAAACTTCCAGCCAACGAATGCCAGAAATAGCGCGGCATACACCAGCGTAAGCGGTTTGCGTAGACGAGACATGCCGGACACCACCGCCAGCGATATACCGCAAAATGCGGACATATACGGGGTATAGCCAGAGAACAATACCCATAACAGACCGATTAGCGGAATAAGGTTGGCCCAGCCATCTTTCCACACGGCGGCAAACTTTGGCAGCGCATCTTTGGCAAGGCCGCGCAGGTCAAGCTTGCGCGCCATTAAGTGGACAACAGCAAACACACCCACGTAGTGCAGCAATGCCGGAAAGATAGCGGCGATAACAATCGTGGTATATGGCAGCTCAAGGAACTCGGCCATGATAAAGGCGGCGGCGCCCATAATCGGTGGGGTTATCTGTCCTCCGGCAGAGCTCGCCGCCTCTACACCACCGGCAAAGTGACCGGGGTAACCGAGCCGCTTCATATTGGGAATAGTCAGCGCACCGGTGGATACGGTATTTGCCACAGAGCTTCCGGATATCGTGCCGAAAAATGCCGAAGACACGACAGATACTTTTGCGGGTCCGCCAACATAACGGCCCGCCAGTATCGTTGCGTTGTCGATAAATAACTGCCCAAGGCCGGTGCGCTGTGCAATAACACCGAACAACACAAAGTGAAAAACAATGGTCGACACCACCCACAATGTGACCCCGTATATACCTTCCTGCGGAAAATACATTGAGGAGACAAAGGTGCGGAACTTAACCCCCGGATGCTGCAATAAGCCGGGAAAGTAAGGTCCGAACAACGCGTACGAAATAAATACCAGAATAATTAACGGCAATACCCAGCCCAGTGTTCGCCGCGCAATATCCAGAACCAATACAATAATTATGATACCGAACACCATGTCCCAGGTATTCGGGTTACCCATTCTGAAGGTCTGTTCTTCAATGCCAAGCAGCGGTATTCCCCGCCAAGCCAGCCCCAGATACAGTGCCGCGCTGACACCCAGTATCATTAAAATGATATCCAGTATCGGTATACCACCGAGGCGCCATCCGTCTGTGTTTAACTTAAAGGCATTGGCGGTTTTGAATATCGGGTGCAGCGCGTAGGTCAGAATAAAAAGACCGGCCAGATGCCAGCCCATGTGCCAGTGATCAGGTGGCAGGCCGAAACCGGCCGTCAGGTAGTGATAAACGGCAAAGGTAATCGCAACTCCACGTAACAGCAGGGCGGCGTTTGTTGTTACCGAACGGGTATGTGCGCCCTCATCGTACTTTTCTTCGATGGCCGCCAGTTGCTCGGCAGTCGGTGCGTCATAACGATCAGCAGGCTTGCCAGCGGAATCGGTTGGATTGTCTTGAGGGCTCATTAAAGATTTATGCAGGCCAGGGTGATGATCGATGTGCAGAACGCACATCGATCAATTACGGCGGTTTACATCATGCCTGCTTCTTTATAGAACCGGGCGGCGCCGTCGTGTAGCGGAACGCCAAGTGCTTCGATGCCATCAAGGGCGGTTTCTGCGGTGATCTGCTTGCCTTTGGCGTGGCCGTTATCGAGCAACTTGCGCGTATTGTCGTTCCACAGTGCCTTGGTAATACCGTATACCAGTTCTTCATCAAGGTCTGATGAAACCACCAGCAACGCCGATACCGCAGGTGTCTTGACGGTGTCTGCAACACCTTCGTACACACCACCGGGTATTTCTGAGGGGATGTACGCGGGAATGATACCGTTGATCTTGGCAAGGTCTTCCTCGGTGAAAGAATGCAGGCTCATGCCTTTGGTCGAAGCCAGTTGCACCATCGCCGCTACCGGCCAGCCAGCAGCATAGAAGTACGCATCCAGTTGTCCGTCGGCCAGTCGCTCCGCAGACTGACTGTTATTGAGTTCTGCTTCTTCCATGTTGTCTCTGGTGACACCCCAGGCTTCCAGCATCTGTAACACCGCTACCTGAGTGCCCGAGCCGGCCTGTGCAATGCCGACGCGCTTGTCTGCCAGGTCCCCAAGGTTGCTGATGCTTTCGCCCTTCGGCAACACCAGATGCAGATCTTCCGGATACAGGTTGGCGACAATGCGCAGCTTGGGGTGGGCTTTGCCTTCGAACTTGCCTTCACCCATGTACATGCTGCGGGTTACATCAGCGGCGGCCATGCCTGCTTCCAGCTCGCCGTTTTGGACCGCGGCATTGTTAAAGACAGAGGCAGTGGTGGACTGGGCAATAGCGATAAGACCGGGTACGCCGCACTGGCCGCCCTCATCACAGGCGCGTGAGCCCGGGGGTGCAGAGATGCCGTTGGCGATGGTGCCCCCGATCGGGAAGTACGTACCCCCGGCGCCGCCGGTGCCGATTCTGAAAAATGTAGGGGATTGCGCCATCGCACTCGAAGCGATAAGCAGGGTGGCTGCAACTGAGCCGGTCAGTACATGTTTGAGTGACATTGGGTTCTCCGATTCTTTCTCAAGCGTTCGTATCATACCCGGCATAAATATTAAGTAAAATTTGAAATAATATGATATCTATAATATTTTCTAATGTATGAAATTAACCCTGCTGCAGTTGCAAATCTTTCGCGAAGTCATGGAGACCGGCTCCATGTCGGTCGCCGCGCGCAACCTGAACAAAACGCAGCCGGCCGTAAGCCTCACACTAAAAGGGCTGGAAGATATCCTTGGTTTTCAGCTCTTCGCACGGGCCAATCGCAAACTGATTCCGGTACCGGAAGCGCACTACCTGCTGGCAGAGGCCGATGCAGTGCTTACCCAGATCGCGCGCGTCGAAAGAAACATGGAGCGCCTCGGTCTTGGTGAAGAGGGCACCCTGCAAATTGCCGCTATGCCTGGTCTCGCCACCGCATTGCTGCCAGCGTTTCTGGCCGAATACACGGCGGATAAACCCGACATCAAATGCTCGCTGTATACGCGCAGCTCGGCACAGTTGCAGGAGCTAGTCGCCAGTCAGAGTGTTGATATTGGCGCTGGTGACTTTGATGAAAACGCCGCGCGTTCGGCGCGTACCTCCACCATTATGATTACCGGTCTTTGTTACGTTGCGATACCCGCGAGCCATCGGCTCTCAACGTCTGCGTCGGTAACGCCGTTGCAGCTCAGTGATCAGCCAATCGCAACGCTGCTGCCTGAACACAACTTCACCAGACGCCTGATGCAGAGTTTCAGCAACATGGCGCGCACGCCCGATATCAAACACGTCAGCCAGACCCAACTGCCACTGATGCAGTTTATCGCCAGAGAGCAATGCCTGGCGGTTGTTGATCCATTAACGGTTGCGACAATGCGTTCATTAAAATTATTTGAATCTGAAATTGTATTCAGACGCTTTAACTCTCCGCTGAGATATCAGTATGCGCTGGTGTCACCTCGCTTTCGTCCCCCTTCATTGCTTGCAAAAGACGCCAGAGAGAGCTGGTTTCAGCATATGCTGTCTTTGCTAAGTGACCTGGATGCGGAGCCGCAAGTTACCAGTTACGACACCGTTGAAGATGCGGAGCCTGTTACCAGTGTTTAGCGCATAGCAATGTATTTATAAGAAGGAGGCGAGGCGACTTGATAGATACGGAAACCATTATATTCGCGGATGGCGGTACGGTACCCAACAATCCAGAGTTGCCTGTCGTGCTGGTGCGCGCAGCACTACCAGGGTACAACGCGCGGGCAATCTGCAATCATTTCGAGCGCTGTGGCTGGACCGGCACCTGGACTTATGTCGTGTTTGATTATCATCACTACCACCACGACGCGCACGAGGCGTTGTGTGTTGCCAGTGGCTGGGCAGACATAACACTGGGAGGGCCCGCAGTTGGTAAAACAGTACGACTGGAAGCGGGTGATCTGGTCGTGCTGCCTGCGGGTACCGGTCACTGTCTGGTGGCGTCAGGTAACAACTTTTCCATCTGCGGCTGCTACCCACCAGGGCAGGCCAACTATACGATTGTGCGAGAGCAGCAAGGCGCCCGGGCACGCCACGGTACGGATATAGCTGCTGTAACGTTGCCGGAAACAGATCCGGTTTACGGTGACGAGGGGCCGTTGCTTAGTGCCTGGGGTTGTAGTGCGGCAGGCAGTAGTTCTACGTAGGTGCATTCCACAATTATCCAGGCGACAGTTTCCATCTATCGTGACAGTCCATCTATTCAACCAGAGGGATTTTCAGATGATAGGCGGTTCTACGTATTCACTTTCTCAGTCTTCGGTACACGCCAGGTCTCAGTGGGGGCAGCAGGGCAATGGCGGTGGTTCACACGCTCAGGATCAGCACAGTGGTAATAACTCGGGTTCGCAATCTGATACGGGGGCGGTGGCTTCACAAGGTTCAGCCAACGCATTGTTCTGGCAGACGGGTCGGCACTTTGGTGCTTCGTATTCCTCAACCAGCAGCCTCGCTATCGCTACTGCGCAAACCTCGACTGGCTCAACAACTTCGTTCGCGTGTAGCAAGGCGGTTGCAAGCGTTCAGACGTTTAGTGTTGCGGTAGCCAGTAGTGGAGGGCAGTTAAACATTGGGGCATCTGCGCGTAGCGCGCAGACAGACGTTGTCAGTTTCCTTGCAGGACTAAATAGTCGTGGCACAGGTGCACACATTAACAACATAGATAGGCAATTCGGTGCAGCGGCTCAGTCGATTGAACGTTCGCCTTCGCAAGCGGGCCTTGACGGTAATATCCTAAAAGGTCTGGCCGATGTGCTTTCAAAGATCGAGCAGCTTCTGGAGTCTGTATTAACGAAGTTGAGTGGACAGCAGTCTCAAATGGGGTCAACTGGATCTGGCAGCGGTGATTCCACTCACGCCATCAAGGCACTACTTAATGAAATTTGCTCAAAGTTAAAGAGCATTGATGGAAGCAGCCATGCAGGATCGAGCAGTGGGCTAACTGCTTCCGCCAGTGCCTCAGCTTCGGCCTCTACTGCTGCATCAACGACAGGCGCATCATCAACAGCCGCGTCATCGGCGGCTGCAACATCTGCAGTCGGTCACAGCTATGGCGAAAAAGCCAATGGTGTTCATTTCTCAGCTGACTACAAACACAATGAGCACTCCGAGGCCTATCTGGGAGGGCTTGATAAGAGACGTAATGCTCAAAAGCTGTTGAAAGATGGATGGTGCCTAAAGGAAGTAACTGGCAAAAATAGCGCGATATGGACCAAGCATGGGGAAGAAAAGAAAGTAACTTCACCCATTGCCTTTGATACCAATGGCGACGGCCGGATCGGAACGACCGGACAGACTACTGCGAAAGACGGTACACGTACCGAGCTGGGTAGCACCGTCGACTTTGACATTGATGGTGATGGCAAGCTGGACAAAATAGAATGGATGTCCGGCGATGGTGACTCTCTACTGGTAGATGACCGCGATGGCAAAGCCGCCAGCGATATGTCCGGTGCGCGATTGTTTGGTGATGAGGGTGGCAAATTTAGTGACGGTTACCAGAAGCTTGCTCGACTCGATACTAATGGCGACAACCAGTTAACAGGTAACGAACTGCGTGGCCTTAAGCTGTGGACGGACAATGGCAACGCCAAAGTTGATGCGGGAGAACTGGTATCTGCGCAGGATGCCGGTGTTACGCGTATATCTACACAGCGTAACGATGTGCAGAACGACAGGGGAGAAACCCTGATGCGTTCCAACGCTGACGTCAACGGCCGGCAGATGATGACGGAGGATGTCTGGTTCGGTAAGAAGTAGCGGCTACAAAAGTTAAGCGGCTTGCTTTACAAGGTTTCGGGGATGACAGTTCCATCCCCGAGTTCCAGTTTGGACTTGAGGCAAATTCATGGGCCACCTGTAAACTCATTGGCTACACCTGGCAATACACGATGCGATTGCTCCGCCAAACTGCTACTGAAATACTAGTTGACATCGTGTTATAACCAATTCTATCGAACCTGTAGCCAATAGTTGATATCCATGCCGAAGCCCTCAACGCTCTGCCTGCGCAGGGTATACATTGCTCTCGGAATTAGTCTAACAGCCGGATTGCCTGGCGCATGTGCATCAGTAGATCGGGGAAATTTCGGTCCCTTCGAACGATCGCTGAATACCACCAGCTATGGTTACTCGATCATCGACGACCCTACAGGTAAAGCGCCCACCCGTTTGGTGGAGAAATTTACTGTAAAACCGGGTGACTGTGGAGCAGGCTCAGGATGGAGCGATTGCCACAATGACCGCGAGCGCAGCGAACTGACCGAGGTCAACAAAAGTAACTACACCGGCACGGAGTACTGGTATGGATGGTCACTCTATGTCCCTCAGGACTATCCGAATGTTTATCCAACAAAAACGGCTCTGGGGCAATTTCATCAGGATCGCGCACATCCCGTGTGGATGTTTCAAAACGCGGCGGGTGGCTATCACCTGGACAATCAAGTCGACGGCTATTCCAAACGCTACTACAAGCTGATAGATCAAAGTAACTTCAGAGGCAAATGGCATCAGATTGAAGTGCACGCACGCTGGACCAGCAACGACGATGGTTTCTTTCGTGTGTGGGTGAATGGAGACCAGAAGGTCGACTATCAGGGGAAAACACTGAGTGTGTCCAGGGTCTACTTTAAATACGGTGTTTACCGTAGTTTTATGTCACGCTATAAGAACGCCAAGAACACTGATATCGTGCCTGGCCAAACTGCATACTTTACGAACGTGAAACGGGGAAAATCCCGTGAGGAATTGCGCTCAAACTAAATCTGCGAAGCTGAAACGAATCGCGGTGCTCACAATAGGGCGGTCTTTCCGGGTAAAACCCAATACTGATAAGGAAGGGAGGTATGGACATGTTAGAGAAAGACAAAGAATTCACGGGCGGTATTCCGGAACTGTATGAACTGTATATGGTTCCTCTCATATTCCAGGGTTATGCAGCGGACCTGGCGTCACGCGTATCGCAAGCGAATCCCGAAGCTGTGCTGGAGGTTGCAGCGGGCACCGGTGTCGTTACAAGAGCACTCGAGCATTTGCTCGCCAGGGACGTGGAATATATCGCGACTGATTTAAATCAGGACATGCTTGACCATGCAGCGTCCATACAAGGGTCTGATTCTACCGTTTTGTGGCAGCGGGCAGATGCCCTCAACCTTCCGTTCGAAGACTCGGCCTTCTACGTGGTTGTCTGCCAGTTTGGGGTGATGTTTTTCCCTGTCGCACTAAAGAGATATGCGGAAGCAAAGCGTGTCTTAAAACCCGGAGGGAAGCTGATTTTTAATGTTTGGGGTGCAATTGAACACAATGAATTTGCAAAAGTTGTTACTGACGCGATAGCGGAAATATTTCCTGATAATCCACCTCAATTTCTGGCTCGAACTCCCCACGGGTATTTTGATTTTGATCACATTCGTTCTGACCTGCGTGCTGCGGGTATCGGTACTGTAGAAATCGATACTTTGTCGCTTAAGAGCAACGCGAGTAACCCGACTGATCCGGCAGTTGCATTTTGTCAGGGTACACCTTTAACAAACGAAATCTGTCAAACGATGCATCTATGTTGGATTACGTTACCGAACGGGCCTCGAAAGCAATTGCGTCCAGGTATGGCGTTGGGCCAGTGTCCGGAAACATCCAGGCCCGTATCATAACGGCAACTGTTTAGGTATCGCGTGAAATAGTGAGCAGGACGAAGCGATTGCAATTCATGGGCATCTGTAAGCTTCGGCATCTGATCAGGTGATTGACAAATAGCCGAAAATTGTGATAGGAGATCTATGTGTTTAATAAACCAGCAACAGAGAAATCAGTAGTTTCGACAGATCCATTTGCTGAGTTAATGACGTTGCGTAAATCATTTGTTAATTGAAGGTTGAGGAAACCCATTAGAAAAACATGAGGTAGTTGACTGCTATGCCGACAATCGACAACAACGGAGTTCTACTAAACTACGAGACGCTGGGGAGTGGGCCTGCTCTGATTCTGCAACATGGGTTTACCTCTAACTTGGAGCGATGGCGAGAGAACGGTGTCGTTGATGCTCTGGCTGACCGTTATAGATTAGTATTGCTTGATGCACGCGGGCACGGGAAGAGTGATAAACCTCGATCTCCGTCTGCATATAGCTGGGATCTAAGAGCGAGTGATGTTATTGCAGTTGCTGATATGTTAGACATCGATAAATTCTCGTTTTGGGGCTACTCGCTTGGTGGCATCTATGGCTTTTGGGTTGGTTATTTATACCCAAACCGAATATGTAAAATGATCATAGGCGGTGCAAGTCCGTATAAATACGAATATGACAATTCGTTCGGCCATATCGATGGTAGTAATCCGGATGAGTTTTTGGAAATCTTCGAGAAAAAACTGGATACGTCAATTCGCGGGGATATAAAGAACCGGATATTGAACAATGATCTTCAGGCTTTGGTAGCTTCAACCAAAGCACCGCTTTCAGGCGAAATTGCACTAAAGGACGTGCCCGTTAAGTTTGAATTTCCATGCCTGCTTTACTGTGCGTTGAATGATAGCAGAGTAAATGGGGTTAAGCTGGCTGCTGATGAGATAGTAAACTCCGTGTTTGTAGAGATTCCAGAGTTAGACCATCTCATGGCAGCACGGAATAAGGAGGTTATATTACCCCACATTATCAAATTTTTATCTTCGTGATGACCTGTCCATGGTTTAACATTAGAAAAGTACAAACAGTTACGGCCTGACCCGTAAGTTTTTGTCAATTATTTAACTCCCGATATCGATTGGAATTTCAGCTTTTTGTAGTCACTCACTCGGTTTTAGACTGATAAAGAGGTAGTTTCAATGCGATACCTTGAAGTGCGGCGCCATAGTAGGCGCGTGCCACCCAATCAGAATCTCTCCCCTGAGGGCGTAGATATGGCACGTCGTTTGGGAGAAGAAACCGGGCATTTTGACGAGGTTGTGACAAGCCCGCTGCCCCGTTGTACGCAGACAGCAGTGGCTATGGGGTATGCAATCAGTCAAACAATTAACGAGCTGGCAGGTGTCGATGGCCTGGGGGAATCATTCCCGCAAATGGAATCGTTAAATTGGAAACTGGGATACAGGGTATTTTCCGAACAGCTCGCTTTTTTACCCGAACTGACTAATTTTGTATCGAAGCAAGCACGTATATGGCGAGATATCGTTGAGCGTGTACCAGAAGGTGGACGAGCTTTGTTGATTACACATGGTGGTGGCTATTTGGATGGGACTGCCGTTTACTGTTTGCCGGCTGCGGATCATCACGCGTGGGGTGAGTATTCGGATTGTTGCGAAGGCATAAGATTATCCTATATGAATGTTGAATTTACATCAGCGGAGCTGCTACGAATAAAATAGATATTCAGACAGAATCGCTGCAAGGATCGTTGAGGGGGTTCCGGTGCCATCTGTAGACTACCAGTTATCAGGCACCAATTATCCCCGATGACTTCTCGTTGTCCATTTAGTCCACGAAGCGAACTGATAAACCTCTTTAAGGATTACCGAATGGCAGACGTACTTTTTTGGGCAATGATTTCAGCGTTCATTACACACGAACTGGACGCTGTTAAGCGCCATGAGTGGCGCGTATTACCGCTCACCCGCTTCTTGCCTGAAAGAGTTGGAGAGCAAGTATTCATATGGATGCATGTTCCACTTTTACTTATTTTGCTGTGGTTTTCTCGAGAAGGAGCCAATACAACCTTTGCGCAGGTATTTTCCTCTTTTGCGATTTTTCACGTATTGTTACATTGGTTGTTTAGAAAGCATCCGGCGTACGAATTTAACAACTTTAGCTCCTGGGCTATCATTGTGCTGACAGGGGCTCTGGGTGCTGCACATTTGATAGCCACGATCTGAGAAACGGCAGCTATTGGCGCCGCGATAAGTTTGTGCGATACGCAGGTTGGCGCGATTACATTCAGCGGCCCCTATCAGGAAATATGGCTGGCAAAGAACCTCTGCAGAAATTGCGAGAGGTGCTGACGGGGGTTGGCTATGGCTTGCTTCTGTACAGTTGGCTTAATGATGACTGGCAGGATCAATAACTGTCGCTGAGTTCATCGATCGATCGCTCTGGCATTCGTGTCAGCCTCCAACCGCCGTTGGCGGAACGGTTACTTCCTAAACGCCTTGCCAAAGCAAGCATCGGCAGATTTAGGTTTGATTTGACGCCCGAAGCAAATTGGAGCCTATACCCGCAAGCAAGATACAGCACATCAGTACGCTAACCACGATCAATACTTCCGCCATTGACACTTTTCCGATCACATAGGGTGTGTAGCCACAAGGCTCGTGAATGTGGAACATTGCCGGAAACCACTTATCCGGGGCAAACCAGGAGGGTAGGCCGGATTCCATCGAACACTCCCCCATTAACCATCCACGCTCGGTGCCCAGTAGCATGTAGGACCTCTCTGCCATCCAAACCCATAAACCGAGCGCCGCAATAGATAAAATTAATGCTGCCGGTCGAAACCTGCCTACCACCAGAGCCACAATAGAAAGCAACGCGATGCCCACCAGGAGAAGCCGTACGTGAATGCACAGTACGCATGGCAGATAGTCCAGAACGTACTGGTAATACAAAGCAGCCACCTCAAGGGCGACGCAGAAAACCAGCAGGAACAGCCACCAGTTTCGGGATTGCGGCAGGCGAGAGAGTGTCTGGATCATGCGCTATAGCTTCTTAGTGATTCGTCTGTGAGTTTTAGTTTAGCGTGAAAAAATGTCCAGCGTAATCACTGGTGCAAACACCGACTGTGCCTACGGTGACTGGCTGTCGGCATATTGTAAATGCAATGGCTATTTATGGGAACGAACAGCGCTTGATTTTGATTGCATTTGTATTCGCAGTAGTCACCCTGGTTAGCCGATGGGTAGATTGCGGTTTGGATAATGGTTGTTGAGGGATTTCTGTAGTCACAGACGTCGATGCTGCAGCCATGGGCTTGGCGCTTAGTTATGATGGTTCGCTGATGTCAGGCGTAGGTGGTTTTGAAATGACAGCTTTTGGGCACATTGACCGTGCTTGCGGTACCTGGAGATCCGAACGATAGTCGAATGGGCTATTTGAGTTATTGACAGGCGATACTCGGCCAAAGCCAGCCATTGGAAATGCTGTGTGAAAT
>CAYMFQ010000124.1:7640-16131 GCA_964389335.1 uncultured Granulosicoccaceae bacterium | reverse complement strand
GACTCGGTATAACCGAAGCGTGCACTGGCCAGCTCGTAGAAATAACGCGAGTTAGCGGCCTGCTCCTCAGGTAGCATGCCGCCTTCACCGGAGCAAATCCCGGTACCGGCTAACTCGGCACCAGTGGCAAGCGCCAGCTTTGCCTCTTCAGACAGGGCACCAAAACTCATATCAGATACGAACAGTGGAATTTTTAACACCAGCGGTTTCGCTGCCTGCGGTCCGATAACCAGTTCAGTCGATACCGGTGCATCGTCCATCAGCGGCTTCCTGGCCATCTGTGCCACCATCAATTGAATGTCATCCCAGTGCGGTAGCTGGTGGCGCGGCACGCCCATTGAAGTCATTGGCCCGTGATGTCCGGTTTTAGACAGTCCGTCCCGCGCCAGTTGATGAATATAGGCAACGGTGGGTTCATCAGAGTGTGATGGGCAATAACTCGGTTTTACAGCATGCTTCAGTCTAACGCGTGATTAAAAATATATTAGTAGCGGCTGGTGGAACAGAGTGTTCGCGCTACAGGGATAATTACAAACGTGCCATTCCGATAAACGACAACAAGGTTCACCATTTCCTGGGATATCCGATAAGAATAAGAATTGCTACACTAGAGCTGTAGCGGGTTTTTGCGGTGGCCCGGGTGCAAACACACATCAGAGGGATACGATGGTCACGTTTAACCTTTCCCGCAGTTGCCGGCTGATCGCATTGATTACGCTGCTTATCAGTGCCCTGTCTGCGCACGCTCAGATGAGTGACTACGAGCGCGATAAACTGCTGCAGGTGCTAAATGCAGCCGACGTTGCCGAAAATCAGGCAATTTTTGACGGCACCTCGTTTAACCCGAAAGCTGATCTCGACGCCGCATACCAATTTATGAATGCCTACGTCAAAGGCGTTAATAAGGTCGTGGCGGCGGTCAACGGCATGAGCGGACCCGCACGTTCCAGCGAGGAAGGCAAAACAATCATTAACGAGGTCAAAGAGAAGATTGCCCACTCCAAAGCAATGACTAATCAGTTTCGGCGCTTTGAGAAGGCAAAGAAAGCCGAAGCAGCAGCTGAGGCTGCCACTCAGGCCGATCAATCGACTTCAACCAATAATAAGACTGTCGAGGGCAGCAAGGCCGATACAGCATCGACTCAAACGAACGCTGCAACCGAGTCTACAGAGGAGGCAAACGCACTTGAGGAAAGTGCACGTATCTCTATACAGATACACCTTAACAAGTTATATGAACTGATGTCAGAAGGCATTTACGATGGCAACGCATTCGCTCAGGATGTATCCATTGAAGCAGCCAATGACTTTAAACAGTCTTTCTTCAGCGCATCCAATGCCGCTGCATCTGCTTACAACTCACTGTCAGGTGAGGCCCAGCGGACTGACGCGGCTCGCAACTTACTAAACGAAATTCAACAGCGCCAAAACGAGGCAAGGCGCTTAAACGGTGCCTTGTCGAATCTTCAAGTTGCCATACAGCGCGCCGAGTCAGAACAACGCAAGGCCCGACAGGCACAGGCTGAAGCAGCACGCAATGCAATGAAACCACAGTGTGATGCCATGCGACAGGCCGTCGTTACGCCCAACAGCGCTGTATCGCAAGTTGTGTTCGCCGTCTCTACGGCGGCGCGCGCCAACGGCTGGGAGAGTGCACATGAGTCGCCACTACTCGGGCAACTTTCTCCATCCATGGCGCAGACATTCGACAACATGGCTGCCAACTGTGCAGAGCCACAGTTTGCAGACGTGATGGCGTCCGGTGAGTTTTGCGAGGTTCGACCCAACACCGACCCGGTGGCATGGTGTCGAGTGGCGGCGGCTTATGTTGAGTCAAAGCGCGTTGCAGCACAGGCAGAAGCCGCAAAGCTCGCGGCAATACCCGCCGCCTGCAAAACCTTCGAAGACGATGTGATGTCGCGCCGCAACATACGCCGTATGACTTTACTGCTAAACGACCCCACCGCGGAAAATCTGCAACTTGAAAGTATGAGCAAGCTGCTGAAAACCACGGATCGCATCGCTACCAAGTGCGCCGAACCCCAGTATGCCGATATCGCCAACAGCCACTGTAGTGACAATCCAATTGAAGATGCTCGTGCATGGTGCGACATTGCCACCGATGCAAAGCGCATCTTTCGCGAGCGCATCACACGTCCACAACCTAATTGGGAGATTATCGCTGAAGAGCGCTATGACAACGAAGATGAACTGGACAGTCGTGATGGCTGGGTCAGTATTGAAGGGCCGACCACACTGGCGCAGGCCCTGTCGTTTGACCGAATGATGTATGTGAACCTGGCCGATTTTCCGCCGAGCAAACAGAAAAAGCTGTTTGAGCGACTGGAAATTACTGCGACCGACTTTGACCACTACGAAGACACACTGGAACTGATAGAAGAGTTACAGGAGTCTATCGAAGACGGCGCCGAGGACTGGCCGGAGCTGCCACGGGCACAGGCGGACGCAGAGGCTGACTATGGCCCGCCACTGGCCGCTCGTTTAATTACGGAACAATGGCACAGCGACGCACAGTTCATTGACAGCTGGTATGGCCGTGGCAGTTGGAAAATTCATAAAAACAACCTTGGTGTCATTCAGCGACGCACGCTGCCTGGCTATATCATGTTTAAGCTGGTGGAAGACCCCTACTGTCAGGTGCGAAGCTTCACATTGACTGAACCCTACAGCGGCAGTGCAACATTCCAGCAGGCTAAGGGCGTACGCTTTGGTTATGTGCGATTTCAGGATTGTGACCTGAGATAACAACGCCCGCACGTCAACATCATTCACCATGGTCCCATGCAGGCGTACCATTTCCGCAGCTCTCGATTAAATGGTCGACCAGCTCGCGCACGCGGCGCGGCAAATGTTTGCTCGACGGGTACAGCGCATACGCGTTCAGGTCAGACCATTCATAGTCGTCCAGAATTTCCACCAGAGCACCACGCTGTAGTGCCGGCCACGCAATAAAGCGCGGCAGAATGGCGATACCGTGGTGGGCAATCGCTGCATCGCATAAAAAGTCACCGCTGTTTGCGCGCAGCGACGACGGCATTTCAATTTCACCGCGCTGGCCGTCCGCCGCCTGGTATGCCCAGCTTTTTCGGGCACGCAGGCCAAAGCGCAGTTCCTGATGTTGCTTTAACTCATCCGGTGTGTTCGGTACACCGTGTTGCTCGAGGTACTGCGGGCTTGCAACGACAGCGGTGGTAATTGTGGTGAGCCGGCGCGCCACCATGCTGGAGTCGGCAAGCTCACCGATGCGCACCGCCAGATCAAAGCCCTCGGCAATCAGATCAACTTTACGATCGGTAAAGTCCACGTCAACCGACACTTCCGGATGCAATTGCTGAAACCCGAGCAGGGCCGGACCAATGTGTGCCAGCCCGAAGGACAGCGGCAACGACACCCTGATACTGCCCTTCAGTGATGTTTGCTGTTGCCCGACCGATGCTTCGGCTTCTTCCCAGTCGACCAGCAGGCGAACTGCCTTCTCGTAGAGTGACTGACCTTCGTCAGTGAGACTCAGCTTACGTGTTGAACGCACCATAAGCTGTACGTCAAGACGCTGCTCGAGTTCGACAATACGCCGACTCACGACCGATTTGGCAACGCCCAGTTGCGCTGCTGCAGCGGTAAATGTACCAGCCTCAACAGTGCGGACGTAGGTCTCAATTTCTTCGTAGCGGCTCATATTGTTGCACTGGTGAGAACACTGTTATCCATGATTACGCTCTTATCAACGCTGTGGCGAAACCCTATAAATCAACCATCGCAAGCAGATACATCAGGAGCAAACGATGACACTGAATACACTACGGGTTGACGCCAGCGCACGCAAGGCCGAGTCTATATCGCGGCAACTGGGTGACACCCTTATTGAAGCGCTGCAGGCGCATAACACACTGACCCTGGAAACCATTGACCTGTGCGAGCCACCGCCGGTGGTTAATGCCGACTGGGTGACGGCTAATAACACGCCGGCCGCACAGCGCAGTAACGAGCACCATGACACTCTGACATTGTCAGACACGCTGGTCGAACAACTTGAAGCAGCTGACCTGCTGGTGATTACCACCCCCATTTACAACTTTGGTGTACCGGCAGCGCTGAAGGCATGGATAGATCAGGTAGCCCGTGCGGGGCGTACGTTCCGCTACACAGACAGTGGTCCTGTTGGGCTGTTGCAGCACAAGCGCGCTATCGTACTGGTTACCTCCGGTGGCACTCGCATAGGCAGCGACATCGACTTTACCACACCGTATCTTAAACACGTGCTGGGCTTCATCGGCATACACGATGTGCGCTTTGTTGCAGCCGATGCACTCGGACAGTCTGCGGATGAAGCAATTGCAAGAGCAAAATCAGAGCTTGCACAACTGGCGAGGACACTCCATTGATCAACACCAGTACAGTTGACACCGTCGTTAACGAGGCGGCTTCCGGTTTAACACTCAGACCCGCTGCACAACGCGGCATGGCAGATCATGGCTGGCTTAAATCGGCTCACACTTTTAGCTTTGCCAGTTACTACGACCTGGCCCATCTACAGTTCAATAACCTGCGCGTCATTAACGATGATGAAGTCGCCGCCGGTCGAGGCTTTGGTGCACACCCGCATCAGGATGCAGAAATTTTCTCCTACGTTCTTGAAGGTGCACTTGAGCACAAAGACAGTATGGGAAATGGCTCTACGGTCACCGCCGGTGGTGTTCAGTACATGAGCGCCGGCACTGGTGTTCAGCACTCCGAATACAATCCATCGCAAACCGAGCGCGTACGTTTCCTGCAGGTTTGGCTGCGACCTAACACCACCGGTGAGCCACCACACTACGCGACCCAACAAATTGCAAACGCTGATAAAGACGGCAAACTGCATCTGTTTTTATCTGCGGATGGTCGCGATGGTTCAATGCGTATCAAGGCTGATGCCGACATCTATGCCGCCACCCTGCATGGCACGCAACTCATTAATTTTGATCTGCTCCCCAACCGACAATGCTGGATACAGGTGGCGCGCGGCACGCTGGTGGTCAACGACCAGCCGCTGTCACCGGGCGACGGACTCGCTATCACCAGAGCGGGTAACATAATACTTGGCGATGGCGACCGCGCTGAAATTCTTCTCTTTGATCTGGAGGCCACATGAGCTGGAACCCCGCACTGGATGCACACTGCCCGTCAACGGTTGACGCCGACGCCATTGCTACGCTGATCATTCCACGTGCCCGAGACCTTGGCGGCTTTGAGGTGAGGCGTGCACTGCCGTCACCCAAACGCCAACTGGTCGGTCCGTTTATCTTCTTTGATCAGATGGGGCCTGCCGAGTTTCTGCACGATGGCGGTATTGATGTGCGGCCACATCCGCACATCGGCATTGCCACGGTCACTTATCTTTTCAACGGAGAATTTCAGCATCGCGATTCACTGGGCACCGATCAGATGATCTATCCAGGTGAAGTTAACTGGATGATAGCCGGGCGCGCAATTACACACTCAGAGCGCACCAGTGCCAGCACCCGCGCCGGTCGTCACAAATTGTTTGGCATACAGACCTGGGTGGCACTGCCGGCCAGTCAGGAAGAAACCGCAGCCGCGTTCGAACATCATGGTGCCGACGCGCTGCCACTGATTGAAGGTGAAGGCAAAACCGTCAGGCTGATACTCGGCCATGCTTACGGTGAGAAGGCACCAGCCAAGACCTTTACTGATATGTTCTATGCAGATGCTATGCTCGACGCCGGCGCACTATTACCGTTGCCAGACGATCACGAAGACCGAGGTCTGTATGTGGTCAGTGGTGCTGTAAACGTGGCAGGACAAACCTTTGAAGCCGGCCGCATGATGGTGTTCAGGCCTGGAGACAATATCGCGGTTGCCGCTGGAGCAGAGGGTGCACGCGTGATGCTACTGGGCGGTGAAACACTAAACGAACCCCGCTACATCTGGTGGAACTTTGTATCGTCGTCAAAGGAGCGCATTGAACACGCAAAGCAGGAATGGCAACGCGGCGACTGGCACGACGGCCAGTTTGCGCTGCCTCCCGGTGACAACAGCGAGTTTATTCCACTGCCCGACAGATAAACAGTACTCCCGGCAGGCTCAGGGTCGCGCCAAACGCGATAATGTGTCAAGGTCATAAAGCGGCCGACCTTCTGAGCCCCGCCCTTTCACTGCACCTGCCTTCGCATCCGCAAATTTAGCTTCAGCTGTCTGCACCAGTTGCAGCCACAGTGCATTGTATGGCGCTTCAACACCACAGTGCTGTGCGTGCATAATGACCTGACCGCATATCGCCTCTATCTCGGTTCGGTTGCCCCGACTCATGTCCTGCAGCATAGAGGAGCGATTGGCACTGGTGGTTTGTGCGGCGGCTGTGACCAGTGACGCGGCTGCATCTGCGCCGTGCTTCGGCCACACACCAGCGGCAATAGCCACGCGCGCTGTCTCCGTCGCCGTCGCCTCACACAACTGACGCGCCTTCGAATCAACCGCTAAAAAGCCATTGGTTTGTCCAAGCAGCGCGGTAAGTGGATTAACAGCGCTGTTGATGATCAGTTTGCGCCAGATCGCTTCATCAATCGATGCAGCGTTTGATGCTGCCGGTGTTTGCACCGGTATCTGCGCAGACCGCAATAACTCGATGACCCTCGTCAGCGCCTCATCAACAATAGTCGCCCCATTGCCTGCGTGTACAACCCGGCCAACGCCTGCCAGATTACTGCCCTGCATGGTGACACCCGCGCTGACGATATGGTCCGGCAGCGCACTCTGTAAGGTTTGTTGGTGACCCAGGCCATTTTGTAATGTCAGCACTACGGTTCGGGCCTTAAGAAACGGCCGGATTCTCTCAACCGCTGCCTGTGTCTGATAGCTCTTGACCAATACCAAAACAATGTCCGCTTTTGCAACACCACTCAATTGATGGTGGAGACAGGCATTTATCGTGGCCGTGCTGGTGCTGCCATCGAGTTCCATTACCGTGAGCCCGGACCGATTGATCGCATCGACCTGCATCTGCCAGCTGCCGGTCATGGTCACATCAGCTACCCGACAAAGCCGTGCGGCAAAGATACACGCTAGCGATCCGGTGCCAATAATGGCTACAGTTTGCCGCCCCATCAGACATCCTCTGCCGGCAAATTACCGGCTACGCCTGCAGACAGGTCAGCAGGAGCGTGTTTCGCCCGCCAATACATTTGTATAATAGACATTGTGCAATTCACATTTTTTTGATAAACAGGGCATCTTATCCCGTCCTGCTTGGTGCCACGGGTAACTGCAAGAGGAGAATACGATGAATCTGCTTATATTGGGCGCGTCCTACGGATCATTGCTGTCAACCAAACTGTTGATGGCCGGACACAACGTAACACTGGTGTGTTTGCCGGCTGAAGCAGCGCTCATTAACAAAGATGGCACCGAGGTACGGCTGAAGCTAAAACACGAAAGTGATCACCGGTCGATACGTTCGAATGAGCTTCCCGGCAGCCTTGATGCCGTGGTGCCCGGACAGGTTGATCTTGCTCGCTACGATATGGTCGGAATGGCGATGCAGAAGCCGCAGTATGCAGCAGCAGAAGTGAGCGAGTTACTGACCAAAATTGCACAGGCCGGCCTGCCCTGCCTGTCGATCATGAACATGCCACCGCTTGCCTACCTGAGGCGCATTCCGGCACTGGCAACCATGAAGCTCGATAACTGTTATCGCAACGCCTCGGTCTGGGCCCCGTTTAACCCCGACAATGTCACCCTGTGCAGTCCGGACCCACAGGCATTCAGACCGCCGGAAGAAGGCCTCAACGTATTGCATGTCGGATTGCCAACCAACTTTAAAGCGGCAAGATTTGCCGACCCGCAACACCAGCAAATGCTATCACAGCTCAGTAACGACATCGCCGCGCTGCAGCTCGACGGACACGATGTACCGGTAAAGCTAAAGGTACACGATAGTCTGTTCGTACCGATGGCAAAGTGGTCAATGCTGTTAACCGGTAATTACCGCTGTATTCTCGACAATGGCATACGACCGATCAAAGATGCCGTGCATTCTGACAAGTCCACGTCGTCCGACGTGTATGCTTTCGTCGATAAGCTGGTTCAACAACTGGGCGCAGATGCTGCTGACGCAGTACCGTTCGAGAAGTATGCGAGGGCTGCAGAGAGCCTGTTAAAGCCGTCTTCAGCAGCGCGTGCCATTGATGCCGGCGCTACCAATATAGAAAGAGTGGATCGGCTGGTGCAAACCATCGCACATGAGCTCGGTATGCAAAATGACTCTGTCGACCAAACCGTCGTGATCGTTGATAAACGCCTTAGCCTCAACAATGAAAAGGCGGAAACGGAACCCGCTTAGTCAGGTCATACTATATAACGAACACTAAAAAACACCGGTTTTACGCGGGAATAATGCAATCGTGGACTGGCACCCACACGGGCGACGCCGCCCGCGGCCACACGACAAGCTGTTTCGCGGGCAGAACTGCGA
>CAYMFQ010000124.1:0-7630 GCA_964389335.1 uncultured Granulosicoccaceae bacterium | reverse complement strand
AAAAAAAAACAAAAAAAAAAAACCCGGGTTTTTCGGCTTTAATAATCAATTGGTGCCCGGCCCCCCACAGGTGCCAGTCCACAGCAGGCACAGGTTTATGATGTGATGTTGTAAGCTCGTTCACCATGCGATACGAGGTCAAGACCAATCTCTTCCTCTTCTTCACTGACACGCAGCGGCGTAATCAGTTTGGTCACGAAGATGATGATAGTCGTCATCACGAGAGTGAAGACACCCACCACCAGCAGGCCGCCCAGCTGTTCAGTGGCACCGGCATGACCAAACACCACCAGCATGACGATACCGAACATTCCACCAACACCGTGTACGGCGAATACATCAAGTGTATCGTCGATCTTCATGGTGTTTTTGATCAGGCCGCAGGTCAGCTGACACAAGACGCCGGCGACCGAACCAATGATCAGCGCCTCGACCGGGCTAACGGAGCCAGACGCAGGTGTGATGGACGCAAGACCCGCGATGGTACCCGTCACCATGCCTATGAGCGATGCTTTGCCATGGCGAACGCGCTCCCATAGCGTCCATGTGAGAGACGCAGCTGCTGCTGATATATGTGTTACCGTCAACGCCATTGCAGCGCCACCATCTGCCGCCAGTTGCGACCCACCGTTAAAGCCGAACCAACCGACCCACAACATGGCTGCACCAATCATCACCATACCCGGGTTGTGCGGCGGTATTGATTTCTCTTTACGACTGCCAAGGAATGCTGCCAGCACCAGCGCCGCAAGACCCGCAGTCTGGTGCACTACGATACCACCAGCAAAGTCGTTGACGCCGTTTTCAAACAGCGACCACTCTTCACCAGCCAGCAATCCACCACCCCAGATCCAGTGCGCAACCGGCGCATAACAAAGCAGCATCCACAGACTGGAAAAAACCAGTACGAAGCCGTAGCCGATGCGTTCAACATAGGCCCCCACAATCAGCGCCGGTGTGATGATGGCAAACGTCATCTGAAAGGTGAAAAACAGAACTTCCGGTATGGTGCCGGATACCGTATCCGCATCGACACCAGCCAGGAACGCTTTACTGAGGCCGCCCCAGTAAGCGTTGCCATCACCAAATGCGATGGAGTAACCGGCCACCAGCCACAGTATGCTCATCAGGCATGCGATCGAAAAACACTGCATCAGCACGCTCAATACATTGCGCGAGCGCACCAGCCCGCCGTAAAACAGTGCCAGGCCAGGCAACGTCATGAATAAAACCAATGCCGTGGCCACAATTATCCAGGCGGTATCTGCACCAACCATTCTCTTCCCCTTGGTAAAATTAACTCTACAAGAAGCCTGGCCAGCAACCGTACTGATCGCGACCAGACGCATGAATTCATACACACCGAGCCGGCAACTTTACCAAACAGAAAGTATTATTAATGCAACCACGGAGCACCAAAACTGCGCATCGAACGCACTTGTTTGGTGCAATTGATCACTCAGCGGCAGAGCAGACATTGCGCAGAGTTTTGCAACAGGCTCCAATAACTGTGCACTATCAGTAACATACCAGCGCGGCTTTGCAAAAAGCGGGTTTTACTATCCTGTTACATACGGGATATCACGCACCAGACTGGTGCAGTTCAAGGTCAGTTAATTTGGTTCAGAAAGTGACATCCACCATCCTCACAGCGGCGCACAATGACCGCTACAGCGACATCCAGATTGAAAAACACTGAGACTTCAAGTGCGCTGGTTGCGGCTCAACCGAAAAATAAAAGGGATCGCCAACGCCATTAGTGCCGGCGAGAATGCTCGATAGGTGAGCTGGAGATTAAATCCGATATACGAACCCCACGAATCGTTGAACAACGCGAGGCTGTCCGCGATCGAAGAACCTCCAAATCCGGTAACGGTTTTCACCCCTGCCTGGGCGGAAAAAAGAATAACACCGACACTGATAAACCCGATGAGGCCCCATCGCGTGGGTAGCATGCAACCAGAAAAAAATGCGATCAGCGCAATAGTTAAAACAAATATGTCAGGCATAGCTTCTCGGGAATTTCCCCATTAACGCAGCGCGCTTTCTCATTGAATGCCGTGCAAACAGGTAAACAGTCACGAGACCAGCCGCGATTTCCGTCGGGACAGTTACTTAAAATGAATAAACAAGACCGGCTGTAACAGAGGAAACCATACGTTCATCGACGATAGGGCTATCCGCAATTTCACCACCGAATTGCTCAACTCTAATTGCCCCAAATGCGTTGATCTTAGAGGTGATCGGGTAGCCGCCCGTCAATGAAAGAGCCACGTTAAATACCGACCCTGCAGTGTACTGTGCCCTGATAGCAGTCGCACCGGATGCACCAACACCGTAGTAATGATCAACCAACGCTGCATCCTGCCAGTTAATACTTATTGCGGGGGTCAGGCTTAGTGTCTCTCGCGTATATGTTTTACTAAGTGTGCCTACTATCTCACTGCCGCCACTTACTCCCAGTAGATCGGTAAGTAACTGCAGGTTCAGGCCTACAGGTGCGTTCACAAGGCTGAAGGAAGCGCCGCCGTGTATTGAATAGTCGGTATCGTCCAGCCCTTCAAGAGCCGGACTTTCTTCTGCTTTGTAACCCAGAAAACGCGGTACAGCCAGAATATCAATACGTATATATGGCTCAGGGGCGACGAACGGATCCGGATCAGAAGTCAACTCGTAACCGACGTTCAGGCCATTGATGTAAAAACCGTTTTTATTGGCGGTGAAATACGGCAGCGACGCCAGCACGGTGTCCGGATTATTGTATTGCCTGGTTGTAGCAGACACGGTAAACCCGACACCCAGATTCGCATCTCCATCAGACCCAAATGCAGATGTATCGACAGACACGGGCGCCGCATACAACGCCCTTGAAATCGCCAGTAAGGTAAACCCGATTAAAAAAATTCGCATAAAAATGAAGCTCCAAAGGGCCCGCTATTGATGATGCGTGAAACGATTTATTGTCTGTAAGGAGAATCAGCAGACCGCATAAACTATCAATGCCTGCTGACCAGCACTGTTGTTTTTAATCAGGCTGCACGAGCCCTGGTCCACCAGGCGTAATCACTTTTTTGGTACCATCGGCAAACTCTACCTCGAGCCGCAGGATGCTATCGCCGTCCGGCACTGCAAACGACAGGTGCGGGCTTTGATCAGACTGCATACCAACCGCGTTGTTGACCTCGCGGGTGTAGCTGCGCCATGAATCACCAACAGCCGTAACTCGGGCACCAAGCCATTGCGCGTTTTCGGGTACGGCCAGGGTCACAACATCATTGGTGTGTTCATTCAAACTGGCTAATACGGGCCCATCCATATTTATCCAGACAACATCCTGTTTTGCATCGCCGTTGAGGTCTGCAACGACTGCTGACTGTCCGAAATTGGCGTTAGACAAATTCAGATCCGGCGCATTCAGAAAGGTTTTGCCATTAGCAGAGTCGACCTGAAGCATGGCACGACCACTTAGCGGAGAAAGCTTATGAGGCGGCCACTTTATGTAGCTTTGACCGGCCAGCAGGTCCAGATCACCATCGAGATTCAGATCTTCAAACACAATGCCCCAGCCGAAACCCTGCTTGGTTAACCCGGCTTGCTGTGTAACATCAGTAAAAACCCGGTTACCGTCGTTGCGCAGCAGGACCCATTCCTGAATGATCTTTTGATTGTTGTTTAGATCGCCCCTGAGGAATCTGTTTGGAATACTGTTACTTACGTTGGATATCGCAACATCCTGATCGCCATCGCTGTCATAGTCTCCAATGCCCACACCCATCCAGAAACCCAACCCGGAATCGTAAGCATTCTTTGTGAAGGTACTGTCGCCGTTGTTGTGCAATATCTCTATTCGGCCAGTATTGTTAGACAGCACCAGATCCTGGTAACCGTCAGCGTCAAGATCGGTAAATACAGACAGAAACGTGTTTTGAGTACCTGCTGTACCGGAATCCTCGGTTATGTCGGTGAAGGTCATATCACCGTCGTTTCGCAGCAGCCGGTTATACCGTATGTGCGCAGGATCGTTGAAGGTGGCGGAAATCCAGTTAGGAAAGGAAATAAAATTACTCACATATAGGTCAATGTCGCCATCTTTATCGATATCAGCTACGGCTACAGCCAGTGGCGTTTCTTTCTCCGCACGGTCATATTCTATCTTTCTGCCGTCAAACACACCGTTCTGATTGGTGTGCATCCACACACCATCTTCGCGTGCGACGATAAGGTCAGTTTGACCATCATTGTTATAATCGATAGCCGTAGCACCATAACTGGCTACCTGCTTTGAAAGGCCTGCTGCATCCGGTATCGCTACCAGTTCATCACCCTGGTAACTCAGCAACACGTCGGCCTGGTTGTCTCCGCCGCTTACGTAAACCTCCATAACACCATCGTTGTTGTAATCTATTGCCGCGCCTCCTGAAAATGGAAATACCAGATCCTTGTTCCAGGTGTGCACGAACGGTGTTTTTACCCGATTGAACGGAGACAAGGTAACGCTTTCCGGTAACTGCGGCGCTGGCGCTTCCTTAACGAACGGTCGCAGTGGTGGCACGTAACTACAGCTTGTTATTAATACTGTAGCCACTGAAAACAAAGCCAACGACACTTTTCTGTTAACGCGAAGAATACTCATATATTTTCCATTAGCCTGCGAGCTATAGCCTGCGATTTTAAGTAACTCTTAATGTCCTGACTCAAAATGTAAACAGATAGATTTCCGGATTCGTTCCAAATATCTAAACAAACCAACACAAAACTACAACAACTACTATTGCACGCAATTTCTGCGGCACAAATTAAAGGTGGCACATAAACTTTACCCGGGAACCTATCACATTAAATGTTTAATGTTTATTCAGAACAGAAAAAAGTCAGAAACTGTCAGCTTCAGGGTCAGGCATACTTTTGCTGCAATAGAGAAGGACTTTGATCAAACCAGGGCTTTAACCGGTCCATCCAAAGTTGAACTTCCCGCACGGTATGCCAGGGCACATCCCCTTTTAAATTCAACTGTTGGCCAAATTGAATCAGTGGATACAGTGACACATCGGCCAGCGTCGGTTGTGACTGACCAGCTAGAAATGGTCCTTCTTCGAGTTTTTCAGTGAACTCCGCGATTAGTCGCGTCTGTGCGCTGGCGAGCGATTCTTTTCTGTCGAGCGTGTCCACAATTCGGTTAACGAACCCGGCTTTTTTTACCAACACGGGCCACAAACAGCGACACCACCACGGAATGGCAGCACTTCTATGAACAGCTGCCGCCAGTTTCCACCCATTACTTAAGCCGATAGCGAACGACGGCCAATCGACAGACAGTCTGAACATACAAGGGATAACAGAACCATTTATCCAGTCATTGATGGCCAGAACTTTTTCCTGCTGAAACTTCGATTCAGGAAGCAGCACTCGGTGCGAAAAACATTCATCCAGCCAGCGCGCAATGCTATCGGAGTCCTTTCGATATTCAGCGCCAATCTGCAGCACCGGCACCTGGCGAAAACCGGTAAACGCAATTTCCCGGTAAGTGATGGGATTAACACCGGTGAACTGATAGTTCAATTGTTTAAAACCCAGACAGCCGGCAACTTTTATGGTGTATGGGCTGGTTGGAAAGCCGAACAGTTCGATGTTAACCGAGTCTTCGCCATAATCCCGTTGCTGATCTGATGCACTCATCTACTCGTCCACGGATTTTCCACGGGCTAACCACGCGCGTTCTACGGGTCTTCCACGGGTTAACCACGTGCCGTATTGTCGCTGCCTAGCGGCTTTATAAAGGTTCGAGAATAAGCATCATGAAAAGTTCAGACATGGTATTTTCAAAATCAAGCTCACTGTAGAGCCCGCATAATCCGGATATACTCAGAGTTTTTACACACGAGACCACATGCACACAGCACGGACAATCAACCAAAAATTGATAGAAAGACCAGTAAAATGAAACGTTTGGATAGCGTCAACAGTATTGATCTGAACTTGCCGCTGCAGGGTTCGGAAGGCCTTGATAAAAACTATACCAGCCGCATTCGCAGCCAATATCTGTTTGCACAACACCAGTCACTGGTCACACAATCGCAGTTTGCGGATGCCAAGGCGGCAGCCATACTGGCGATACTGGGGTTGTTAGCGCTGCGCGGCCCAATCGACATCAACACAGATAGCGCCGTCACTGACTGGGTCTGGTACACCTACGTTGGGCTGATGGTACTCAGCGTGGCGTTTTGCCTGCTGGCGATACTGCCGCGGTATCCGAATCGCAAAATCAGAAACGAAGCCGCCCGGGTCGACACCTGGTCATGGCCGTCATTGTCGTCCGAGCGACTGAACGAGATGGACTATGGTTTGTACATGCAAACCAGTGAAGTATCACACCTTATCTACGCCGTGGCACACGCCAATCGGTCTATTGCCAATATACTACTGACCAAGTTCAGAATGCTGCGAATTGCGCTGTTTTTGCTGCTGACGACCACCGCTATGGCACTGGCGCATCTGCTGTACAGCTGGTGGAACTAGGCGCGCAGCCGCTACGCTGCGTCCGTTAACACATGCACCGCACGCTCGGCGATATGCGCACCGACCTTCTCAGCATAGGCAGCCATGTGAGCTGATTTGGCATGTGCCGCGAGATCATCCATGGTTTCCCACTTTTCGATCACCATGAATGTATCAGCGCCGATATCCGTTTGTATCGGGCCGGCGTTGTCAGCATCTACAACTGGTCGATATTCAATACACCCCTGCTCTGCGTGCACAGCGGGCATGTTGTCTTTAAAAGCAGCAAGGATGTTGTCTCGCTGCCCGGGCTTTGCTGTGATAATCGCTACGACATGAATCATTTGGTAAACCTTGCGTTGGTGATTGTTCCGGCCATCATACCTGCAAACGCGTATTAACAAATACCCCACAGTTATGCCTACTCAGCGCCTGACTATCCGTGACAAGTGTATTCTCACCACTATTGCGACGTATGGAACAGGAGTTCGGCATTATCAGGCCGGAGTGGACCGTGCTGCTGTGCCTGGAGTTTCGAAACCACCTGGCGCAAAAAGACATTTGTGAAATAACTGAGCAACCGAGCAACACCGTTAGCCGTGCGGTGCGCTCGCTGGAACAGAAGGGTCATATTAATTGCAGTGTCGACACGGTCGACGCACGCCGCACAGTGCTGGAAATTACCGCCAGCGGCAGAAAGCTTCATCAGCAGATCCTGCCGATGTTTATCGAAGGCGAGGCCGCAATGCTCGCGCCGCTCACCGATGCAGAACTTGCAAAGCTCGACAAGCTCCTCGACAAACTCTGTCGTGCAGTGCCCGACTGGCACCAGGCTTCCTGACTACCGCGCCCCGAGCGCGGATACCCCACGTGCGCCAGTCGCGTGATGCCTGTTAGACGGATGCAGCCGGGCTAATCGGCAACTGCCGATAACGCTTACCGGTGATGGCGAACACGGCGTTGGCAATCGCTGCAGCCACTGGTGCCAGCGCGGCCTCAGCGGCACCGGATGACGGTGCATCAGAGTTAATCAGCGTTATATCGAAGTCCGGTACATCGCTTTGCCGCGGCAACTGGTACCGATCAAAATTGTTCGTTTGAGCAATACCGTTTTGCAGGTCAAATTGCTCAGTCA
>CAYMFQ010000123.1:5224-16383 GCA_964389335.1 uncultured Granulosicoccaceae bacterium | reverse complement strand
CCACCAAAGATCGCAAACCGGTCAATGAGCTCGATCGTTTGACATCTAGCTATCTCAAGCACGTAATCAACTATCGATAATACCCGGCAGTTGCAATCCATGCTCTTTCGCACACGCTACTGCATCCTCATAACCTGCATCGGCATGGCGCATAACGCCTGTTGCTGGGTCGTTCCATAACACGCGTTCCAGCCTTGCTGCGGCTTCGTCAGTACCGTCGGCACAAATAACCATACCCGCATGCTGTGAGAAGCCCATACCAACACCGCCGCCGTGGTGCAGTGATACCCACGTGGCACCACTGGCACAGTTCAATAGTGCATTGAGCAATGGCCAGTCCGACACTGCGTCGGAACCGTCTTTCATTGATTCTGTCTCGCGGTTCGGTGATGCAACTGAACCTGAGTCGAGATGATCACGGCCGATGACTACCGGTGCTTCCAGTTCGCCGTTTTTAACCATCTCGTTAAATGCCAGCCCGAGTTTATGACGCTGACCGAGGCCCACCCAACAGATACGGGCGGGAAGCCCCTGGAATTTAATTCGGTCGCGTGCCATGTCGAGCCAGTGATGCAGGTGTGGATCATCGGGGATGATTTCTTTTACCTTTGCATCAGTCTTATAAATATCTTCCGGGTTGCCGGACAACGCCACCCATCTGAACGGGCCGATGCCGCGACAAAACAATGGTCGAATATAGGCCGGCACGAAGCCTGGAAAGGCAAAGGCATTGTCGAGTCCTTCTTCACGCGCGACCTGACGAATGTTGTTGCCGTAGTCGAGTGTGGGTATGCCCTGATCCCAAAAATCGACCATGGCTTTAACATGAGTTTTCATGGAAGTGCGCGCGGCAGCCTCAACGGCAGCGGGGTCACGTTCCTGCTGTGAGTGCCACTGATCAATGCTCCAGCCCTGTGGCAGGTAACCGTGCAACGGGTCATGGGCGGAGGTTTGATCGGTTACGATGTCTGGCCTGATTTGGCGTTTAACCAGTTCAGGAAAAATATCGGCTGCATTGCCGAGTAACCCGACAGACTTTGCCTCACCGGCGCTGGTCCACTTGCTTATTTTCTCCAGTGCCTCATCGAGCGTGGCGGCTTTTTCGTCAAGGTACTTTGTGCGCAGGCGCATGTCGATGCGCTCGGGGTCGCACTCGACAGCAAGGCAACACGCACCAGCCATGACAGCCGCCAGTGGCTGCGCACCGCCCATGCCGCCCAGGCCTGCGGTGAGAATCCACTTGCCCTGCAGGTTGCCGTCGTAGTGTTGTCTGCCGGCTTCAACAAAGGTCTCATAGGTGCCCTGAACAATGCCCTGTGTACCAATGTAGATCCATGAGCCCGCTGTCATCTGGCCATACATCATCAGGCCCTGACGATCGAGTTCGTTAAAGTGTTCCCAGTTGGCCCAGTGCGGCACCAGGTTCGAGTTGGCGATCAGTACACGAGGCGCGTTGCTGTGGGTTTTAAAAATACCTACTGGCTTGCCGGACTGCACCAGCAGTGTTTCGTCGTTGTTTAGTGTTTTAAGGCTGTCGACGATTGCATCGAAATCTTCCCAGCTGCGTGCTGCGCGACCAATGCCGCCATACACTACCAACTCGTGCGGATTTTCGGCCACTTCCGGGTGCAGGTTGTTCATCAGCATGCGCATCGGCGCTTCGGTCAGCCAGCTCTGCGCGCTGATATCGGTACCGGTTGGTGGATACACATCGCGTGTGTTCTTGCGTGATCGGCTGTCGCTCATGATGTACTCGTCAGTTATTGGTAGCTGTAGTGACTGGCTTACTTGTTGGCTGTGGCACTGCGTTAGCCGTTACTGTTGCTATAGCAGCACCGGCAGCTCGATGGGTGCACTGGCACGAATTATCTGTTCCTGGCTTATCAAGCTGCTGGCTACTTCGATATCGTTCGCCATATAGCGGTCGTTTTCCAGCGAGCTTACGTGTTGACGCAATTCATTCAGCACGGATTGCAGCGGCGCACTGGTGCTGAGTGGTGCCCGAAATTCAACACCGCGCGCGGCACACAGCAGTTCAATGGCAAGTATGCGAGACAGGTTTGCGTTCATGCGCTGCAGTCTCAACGCCCCGTGTGCGGCCATGGATACATGGTCTTCCTGATTGGCACTGGTGGGTGTGGAATCCGTCGAGCACGGGTTGGCGAGATGTTTGTTCTCACTCATCAATGCGGCGCTGGTAATTTCTGCCACCATGAATCCTGAGTTTAGTCCGGGTTCCGGTGTTAGGAACGGTGGTAAATCAAATGACAGGGCCGGGTCGACCATCAGTGCAATACGCCGCTGTGCGATAGCGCCTGTTTCGGCGATTGCAATGGCAATCTGGTCAGCGGCGAAGGCGACCGGCTCTGCGTGAAAGTTGCCGCCGGAGAAAACTTCGCCAGCTTCGGTGTCTGTTGCAGGTATAACCAGCGGGTTGTCGGTTACCGCATTGGCTTCGGTTTGCAATGTGCCTGCGGCAAAGCGCAGTAGTTCAAGGCAGGCCCCGGTGACCTGTGGCTGGCAGCGAATGCAATAGGGGTCCTGTACCCGTGTGTCTTCTTCACGGTGGCTTTCGCGTATTTCTGAACCCTGCATCAGTGCACGCATACTTGCGGCTACGTCTATCTGGCCCTGGTGTCCGCGCAGTTCGTGTATTGCCGGTTGCAAAGGGGCAGTGGAGCCCATGATTGCATCGGTTGATAATGAACTGGTGATGATAGCGGTACGGGTAAGCCGCCAGCTTTGGTGCAGTGCCACTAGCGCTGCCGCCGTAGAGAACTGTGTGCCGTTGATGAGCGCCAGTCCCTCCTTGGCAATCAGAGCAAGTGGCTCAAGGCCGGCAGCATGCAATGCGTCTGCTGCTGGTTGCTGTTTACCGTTGAACAGTGCCTCGCCGTGGCCCATTAATACGGCTGAAAAATGCGCCAGTGGTGCAAGGTCACCGGATGCACCAACCGAACCCTGTTCAGGTACTACCGGCACGACGCCTGCGTTCAGCAGATTTTCTATTGCTTCGATCAGTTGCCACCGCACACCCGAAGCGCCACGTGCCAGTGACAGAAGTTTCAGTGTCATCATCAGGCGCACGATGGTCGGATCAGTCATCGCACCCACACCGGCACAGTGCGAAAGAATCAGGTTGCGCTGCAGTGTGGCACTGTCTTCTTTGGCAATACGCACGTGTGCGAGTTTGCCAAAGCCGGTATTAACGCCATAGACTGCGGCGTCGGCTCGCACCACTTCGTCAACCACAGCCGCGGCACGGTCGACCTGTTCCTTGCAACTGCGATCAACACTGACCTGGCAATCGGTCTGTTCAATGATGCGGGTTAGGTCGTCAAGTGTGGTACTGGCTGGTGTAAGTACCAGGGTGTTGCTGTCACTGGCCATTAATGTAATCGCTATGCCGGGTGAATGCGTTGTATCAGTGGATTAAAGCCGACACGATAGCTCAACTCAGCCGGGTGCGAGACATTCCACAGCGCCAGATCTGCCACCATGCCTTCAGCGATAACGCCACGGTCTGTCAGGCCAAGTGCCTGGGCGGCAATGCGCGTGACTCCGCTCAGTGCCTCTTCCGGTGTGAGTCGGAACAGTGTGCAGGCCATGTTCATGGTTAATAGCAATGAGGCCAACGGCGATGACCCCGGGTTGCAGTCGGTGGCGATGGCGATGGGTACCTGGTGCTGTCTAAACAACTCAACCGGTGGTGCCTGTGTTTCGCGCAGTGTGTAAAACGCGCCTGGCAGCAGTACCGCCACGGTGTTGGCTTTGGCCATCGCGATAACACCTGCCTCATCGAGGTACTCAAGATGATCGGCAGAGAGTGCACCATAACGTGCAGCCAGCTCGGCACCCTGCATTAGCGTCAGTTGCTCAGCGTGCAGCTTGACCGGCAGGCCGAGTTTTTGTGCCTCGATAAAGACACGCTCGATCTGTGCACAGTCAAACGCAATAGATTCGCAGAAACCGTCGACCGCATCGACCAGAGACTCACTGTGTGCCTGATGTAAAGCAGGAATGCACACGTCGTCGATATACGCATCATCACGGCCTTTATAGTCAGCCGGTGTTGCATGAGCGCCAAGAAAGCTGGTTTTAACCAGTACCGGGCGCAGTTGACCAATTTTCCTGGCTGCTCGCAGCATGTTTAGTTCTGTGTCTGTGTCGAGCCCATAACCGGATTTTATTTCGATGACTGACACGCCTTCAGCCAGTAGTGCGTCGACGCGTGGCAATGCCATTTCAACCAGACTGTCGACACTGGCAGCACGAGTCGCACCCACCGTTGACACGATGCCACCGCCGGCGGCGGATATCTCCGCATAGCTGGCACCCTGTAACCGTTGCTCAAATTCAGCGGCGCGATGACCGCCATGCACAATGTGCGTATGGCAATCAATCAGTGACGGGGTCAGCAGCCTGTTGTTCAGGTCTTGCACAGGCAGGCTTGCGAAGCGCTCGGGAATGTCGCTGGCCGGTCCGCACCAGCTAATGCGACCCTCTTCAATGGCGACAGCCCCGTGTTCCATCAGTCCATAGCCCGATGCGCAGGTGGCTACGACTGCGTTGGTTAGCAAACCATTGTTCATAGGTTATCGCTCACTGATGATAGATGCGGACAGCTTGACATTATGTGCGTACATAATAAAAATAATATGTGCATACATATTGGGAGTCAAGCCGCACATGGCCGCTATAGAAGCCACTGGTAACAACGTTCTGTGGGCACGACATGCGTTAACCGCAGACGGGTGGCAGGATGATGTGCGCGTCGAGATTGATAACAACGGTAATATTGCCGAGGTATTGCCTGGCCAGCCGGCAACAGGCGAGCGCGTTGGTTTGTTGCTGCCTGCCATGTGCAATCTACACAGCCACGCATTTCAGCGCGCCATGGCGGGTATGACAGAGACCCGTGGCGACGACCCGCACGACTCTTTCTGGAGCTGGCGTAAGCTGATGTACCGCTTTCTCGATAATCTGACACCGTCTGATGTCGAGGCAATCGCGGCGTTTGGCCAAATGGAAATGTTGGAGTCGGGTTATGCCTCGGTTGGCGAGTTTCACTATCTGCATCACCAGCCCGACGGGAATCCTTACGGCAATCGTGCAGAGATGTGTGAACGTCTTATTGCGGCAGCGTCTGACAGCGGCATTGGTCTGACACTGTTGCCGGTGGTATACGAGCAGGGCGGTTGTGATGGTCGGGCACTAAGTGGCGGACAGCGGCGGTTCGGCAATTCGTTTGATGAATTCTGTCGCTTGTTTGAGCAAGCCGATGGTGCAATACAAGCCTACGGGTGCAATGCCAACATTGGCATTGCACCTCACTCGCTGCGTGCTGTTAGCGGCCAAACGTTGCACGAAGCTACAGCGCTGTGTGCGGGGCGCCCGATGCATATCCACGTCGCCGAGCAACAGGCTGAAGTCGAGGAGCTACTGCAACACACCGGTAGTCGGCCGGTGCAGTGGTTGCTCGACAACTGCGATATCAATGCAAGCTGGTGTCTGATACACGCCACGCAAATGAAAGCCACAGAGACCATGGCTATGGCGCAAAGTGGTGCGGTGGCAGGGCTGTGTCCGATCACTGAATCCAACCTTGGCGATGGCATCTTTGATGGTGCGATCTATCAGGCAAATAACGGGGCGTGGGGCATCGGAACCGATTCAAACATTCGTATCTCATTAAGCGAGGAGCTTCGCACACTGGAGTACTCGCAGCGCCTGCGGGATCAACGGCGCGCCATCTATGCAAGTGTTGAACGCAGCACCGGCCGCAGTCTGTATGAGCAGGCTGCCAGTGGCGGCGCAACAGCGCTGCAGCGCAACAGTGGTGCAATAAAGCATGGCTGTCAGGCTGATCTGATCGCGCTCGATGCCGACCATGCAGCGTTTATTGCGGTGCAATACGATGGCTGTCTCGATGCCTGGCTGTTTGCGGCAGACGACGCGCTGGTGTCCGATGTGTGGGTGGCCGGCAGGCGTTGCGTCAGTGCCGGGAGGCACCACAGACGCGAGGCCATAGAGAGTCGCTATCGCGCAGTGATGACAGCATTACAAAGCCGTCTGTAGAGGCCGGTCGATGGCAAATGGTCGCAGCCATACCTGGCAATCTATACAGGCACGTATCAGGCACAACATAACTGATGGTACCTGGTCGCCCGGTCAGTTAATACCGGCGGAGACTGAACTGGCCGTGCAGTTTGGGTGTGCCCGATCAACTGTTAACCGCGCACTGCGCGAGCTTGCACTAACCGGTGTCATTGACCGAAAGCGCAAGGCCGGTACCCGTGTCGCTATGCAGCGCGCGCGCAAGGTAACTGCAGAGATTGCAGTGATTCGTTCGCAGGTGGAAGCGAAAGGACGGGCTTATCGCTTTACGCTACTGGCCAACAAGACCGAGGCACCGCCTGCTGTAGTGCGCGAGGCGATGAAGCTTGCGCGGGTAAAGCAACTGTTGCATGTCAGGTCAGTGCACTACGCTGACGATGCACCTTACATCTACGAAGATCGCTGGATAAACGCCCGCGTTATTCCGGATATTAAAACTGTTGATCTGCAGCGCCACAGTGTTAACGAGTGGCTGGTCGAGAATATTCCGTTTACCCGCGGTGAATTTGTGGTGGAGGCGGTGGCGGCAAATCGGTCTGTTGCCAGTGCACTCGGGCTAAAGCCACGTGACGCAGTCCTGAAGTCGCGCCGCATCACGTGGCTGGAAGCACAATCGGTAACCCTGGTAAGTCTTTACTATGCCCCCGGGCATCAGCTATGTTTTGAAATATAGGTTTAAACAGCTTTGTTTATGTTAACAGACTAACGGGATCAGGGAGCGAACCATGGAAATACCAGCCTCATGCGTGGATTACTGGAATAACTTTCAACAGAGCGTCGGCTACGATGCCGATGCGCGCTTCTATGAAGCGTTTCACTTTGACGACAATGAACAGCATGCCAATGATCTGGCCGCTCTGGTGTTGCGTGGTCAGAAGCGCGCCACCGCCAGTTTGCTGTGGATGTACGAGCAGCAACAAAAACCACTGCCGCAAGCCGGGTCACTAAGTATTGTTACTGACTTTCAGTCAAAGCCGCTGTGTATCATTGAATCTACCGTCGTTGATATTGTGCCATTGAACGAGGTTACTTCAGAGTTTGCAGCGATTGAAGGCGAGGGCGATGGATCACTTGAGTTCTGGCTGCGAGTGCACCGTGATTACTTTGGCCGCGAATGTGAACGTCTGGGTTTGTCGCCGAGCGAAGATATGCCAGTTGTGTGCGAGCAGTTTGAGGTGATCTACCGCGGGTGAATTGCCGCAGGTTATGGTTAAAGCTTTGCGAGTGCACTCATGGATTGAAACTCGAGGTCGGAGATTTCATTGAGTATACCGCAAGCCTCGCTGACGGGATGCTCGTCCTGAGTGACGGCAGCCTTGTCCAGTAAGCCTGCAACGTCGGTCCACAACTCAGCTATTACCGCGAACTCCCGAGATGCGTTGAGCAGTGCCTTGCTATCGAGCAGTTCGCTGCTTTCCTGTAGAAAGTCACGGTACATATTCCTGAACAGTGCGCCGCCTGTGCCGGCGCGTTCCATCAGCATCGCGGTGGTTTGAAATTCTTGTTCAGAAGTGCCGCCGGCGCTGCTGTTGCGAAACCATGGCAGCAGTTCGGTAGCGGTTTTTTTAATCCCTTTATAGCCGAAGTTTCGGATCGGCGGATTTAGATATTCATTTGCGTTGTTGACAATAGCGGGTTGCAAAGCCTGGGTTATCTGTTGCGCATCGGTATGGCCATCGATCACATACAGCCGGTTTTTGGCGGCCATCGGTCCTTTCTCTGAGCGCGCAAGCGCCAGGCTTTCAAGCGATGTTTTTACACGGCCTCCCTGTTGTGCCGTATCTATTAAATAGCAGTCGTGGTCGTCGTATCCGTAGACAGCAGCAAAGTGTCCGGCGAAGTGAACTTTGTTAGTGAAGTATTCAAGGTGGTAGCAATCGAGCTGCAGACCGGCTGCACGGTTATTGGCCAGTGCGTCATGCAGGTTTTGCCACGCTTTTTTTGCGGATGCGGTTTCTTTAACGTCTAATTGCAGACCGAGGTTGCGTACCAGTGTGCGCGTCAGCTCAAATGGTTTAACGCGTCCGCCAATAAACGGATGTGGCATCGACTTCATATGCCAGTAGATAAAGCCGAGCCCTTCGCCAAGGCCAAACAGCATAGGCTCGGTCAGGTGAATGCCCAGCTGATTGAGCAGACTACCGTTGGTGGTGGTTTCGCAGTGCTGCCCGACGAAGGGTTCGAACGGGCTTACGATCATGAGTCGTTTGTGCCAGTGGTGTCCGGTAGTTTTTTACACATTGCCGTGGCGCTGTCGGGGCAGAGTGCACTGAACTCGGTGGTCGCGGCGATGGGGTCGGGTGCGTCGCTACGCTGAATCGTGCGGTAGCCGTGTTGCTGAAAAAACGTTTCGGCGGTTTCCGTTAACAGGTACAGGCGTGTTATCTGCTGTTGCTGCGCAAACTGTTCTATTGCACTGACCAGCGTGTGGCCATGGCCGGCACCCCGGTGTTTCGCATCGACAACCAGGGAGCGTAACAGTGCGTCGGTGCCAGCTATCTGCAGTCCGACAATGCCCGCCGGATCGTCAGATGCCTCGGGTGTCAGCGCAATAAAACAAGCCAGATCCAGCTGATCTATATCAGCTACTGGTAGCTGGTTGGCTGATAACAGGCGCTTAACAGCATCGCGTGACGGGTTGTGGTGCAGTTGCATGGCACTAACGCTGCTCTCTGCGCCTTTCGATCAGATCCTTAACGATAACCCGTGGTACTCCGAGAGCTCGGAGAGCAGTTGAGATGACGTTATCGATCGATTCCTGTAAACGAAAAACCCGCTTGCCCTGTTCATCAACGTAAACCGGTTGGTGTGCATCGATCAGGGAGATCGTCGTGCCGCCGAGCTTGGACTTCATGTAGTCAACCGATGGCTGAACGTTCTCGATGTAGAACTCGAAGCGACTGCGCAACGCTTCTTCGTGATCATCAGCGCGGCCGCGATTTTTGGCGCGAGCACTCATTTCTGCTTTGCTGATAGACAAATGCAGCACCTTCAGCACTGGCACGTTAACGCTGTCGAGATAGTCGAGCAGGTGTTCTGCTGCCGCTACGGTTCTGGGATAACCATCGAGAATAAACGGGCTGCTGTAGCCGTCGTTACCGTCTTCCCCGCGGGTTTTTAATATGGTGTCGATCTCCGCCGAGATGAGATCCTGGGTCCAGCGATTGGGTATCAACAGGCCGCGCACGGTACAGAATTCCAGCCACTCGAGTTGCGATGCATCGGCGTCTGATCGGTTCGGGTCGCGTTTGAAGTACTTGTCGAGCTCGGGCAGGTAACGGCGTACCTTGTCGCTCAATTCGTCGGTGGTATCGATGCTGTCAAACATACTGACGGACTGCGACAGTGAGTATTTATCCGCCAGCAGGCTGGCGTAGTCCGCGTTGCTTTTCGCACGTTCAACGGTCGTGCGCAGAATTGAACCCATCGACAGGTGACGGGACTCATCAATGGATAACAACTCGCACAGTGCCTGTGCTACCTCTCCCTTGCCGCAGCTCGATGGTCCGGTCAGTATCACGACCCCCGGGCCGCGCAGAGCAATCTTCTCAACCCTGATCAGGGTGGCAGGAATAAAGTCAGTTGTACTCATGCGAAAAATCCGGGTTGTCGGCGGCTGTCAGGCAAACAGCCTTATTGTTGCTGAGGGCAGGCAAATGGTACAGCGGTCAGAGCGTAAGACTCGCGACCTTCCGGGTAGCAGTTTACTGCGGTGGCGTTCAGAATGTTGGCTCCGCACATCGAAAAAGCCGATTGTGCAGATTTCTATACTGTTAGAAATCTGCCGCACTCTACCTCAGGATTAAATCATGAAAGCTGCGTTACTCGAGAAATTTGAACAGCCGTTGAATGTAACTGAAGTTGCCGAGCCGGAGGTGCCGGACAATGGTGTGGTGATCAGGGTGAACGCGTGCGGCGTCTGTCGCTCTGACTGGCATGGCTGGAAAGGCACTAACCATGTGATATCGCTACCGCATATACCGGGCCATGAGTTTGCCGGTGAGGTGGTCGCTGTAGGAGATCAGTGCAAACGCATCAAAAAGGGTGATCGGGTAACGGCGCCGGTGATTATGGGGTGCGGGCAGTGCGCTACCTGTCAGCGCGGGCATCTGACTATTTGCGATGATCAACACGTCGTTGGCTTTACTGGCAATGGTGCCTTTGCAGAGTTCATCGCTGTACCTTTCGCAGATGCCAATGTGGTGGTACTGCCTGATGAGATTAGTGACGAGGTTGCGGCCGCACTCGGCTGCCGTACCACCACGGCGTTCGCCGCCGTGGTCGACAAGGCGCAGGTGACGGCTGGTGAGGCACTGGCGGTGCATGGCTGTGGCGGGGTAGGACTATCGGCAATCCTTATCGGCGCCGCGACTGGTGCGACGGTTATCGCAGTTGATGTGGTTGAGGAAAAACTGGAGCTGGCGCGCGAGGCCGGTGCCACCCATGTGGTTAATGCCGCGACAGAACCGGATGTCGCTGAGGCTATTCGCGACTTAACCGGCGGAGGTGCGCAGGCGTCGGTCGAGGCGCTGGGTATCACCGAAACCTTTCACAACTCGCTGCGATGCCTGGCCAAGCTGGGGCGTCATGTACAGATTGGTCAGCCGCTCGATGTTCACGCGAATCCGACTATTCCGCTTCTCGACACCATTTACTACCGTCAACTGGTGATGATGGGCTCGCGAGGTCTGCCGGCGCATCGTTTCAGTGCGTTGTTTAACCTGCTGGCGTCCGGGCGCATGGATATGCAGAAGCTGATTAAAACGCGGATTGGCCTCGACGGTGTAACCAGCGTGTTCGAACAGATGAATCACCATGAAGATGTGGGAATGACGCTGATCACGGAGATCGGGTAGTACGCGTTGTAAAAAAACATCTTGGATATAGAGTCGGATGATGGCACACTTTCAATAATATCCAACATTTTTGGTTCTGTGTATGATCTTTCGTCGCGCAGCCGTTGACGGCAGCGCAGATTCGGCTTCCAAAGACGACGACGGTACGGTGGTCAGCATGCTGGCTGCAGCACTCCGTCGCGATAT
>CAYMFQ010000123.1:3823-5124 GCA_964389335.1 uncultured Granulosicoccaceae bacterium | reverse complement strand
GATTGGGAAGGGCGTGTGGTCGCCGCCCATCATCGACTGCAAAAGGCCGAGCTGGCAGTTAAACGAGAGCCGGATGATCTGCACGCACTGGAATGGGACGAGGCCTGCTCGGTATTTTCAAGTGCGCTGATTGCCGGCTGCGAAAGCCCGCGACTGATTGACCTGCAGCGAAAGTTTTTTGATCAGAGCCGACGCTACCGCCTGGCGCAATTACGCGAAGGCCAGCTCGACTTTGATAAACGCAGTCAGCGGCGGCAAGCGCTGCTCGATGCGGTTCTGGCGCGAGATACCGAGCGCGCACTCTCCATGCTGCAAATCGAAATTGACGCTGAATTTCACCCTGAAAAATGATTCAGCACACGACAACCGGAGGATACCCACATGACTAATACATTGACTCGTCGACAGGCACTGGCACTCATAGCCGGTGCGTCCGCGGCGCTGGCGACCGGTGCACCCGCGATCGCCAGCAACAGGAAGATTCGCGTTGGTGCGCTGCGTTTCACCTCGCACTCCGCGAGTTTTATCGCGCTGGAGCGCGGTTACTTTGCAGAGGCCGGGCTGGATGTTGAGCTGGTCTTTTTCCAGGCAGCGCAACCGATGGCTGTGGCCATCGCGTCAGGTGATATCGACTATGCGGTTACTGCTATATCGGGTGGCCTGATTTCGCTTGCACAAAAAGGTGCGATCAAAGTCATTGGCGGTGCACTGGCTGAAGACAGTGCGCTGGACGGTCAGCAGATACTGGTTTCCGATGCGGCTTTTCAGGCAGGTGTAACGGAGCCTTCGAAGCTGGCTGACAAGCGCTTTGGTATTACGCAGAGCGGATCATCGTTCCACTACATGGGCGCACAGATCGCCGCGGCTGAAGGGGTTGAGCTTTCGTACAAACCGCTGCAGAAAGTGGGCGCTATTATCGGTGCACTGAAGTCGGGACAGATCGACGCATGGAGCATCGTGCCGCATATCGCGAAGCCTCTGGCGGGCTCCGGCGCTGTGCATATCATCGGTCGCGTGCAGGACTATGTACCTGACTACCAGATCACCACGGTTTTTACATCGGCCAAAAATGCGAGCGACGAGCGCGAGCTAACTGAAAGCTTTCTGGCGGCGTTCTCGCGGGGTGTTGATGACTACGCCGCGGCAATGATCGATCGGACGGGTGGTGATGACGGCGTCAATGAGATGGTCGATCTGATCCACAAGTATGTTTATGTTGATCGACCGCGCGAGAAAGCAGCACCTTCAATTATCAATGGCACCATGCGCCTCAACAATAAGGCCGCACTTAACATTGCGTC
>CAYMFQ010000123.1:0-3723 GCA_964389335.1 uncultured Granulosicoccaceae bacterium | reverse complement strand
GAGGCCGTGCGCCTGGGGCACGCCATTGTGGTAATGTCACGGCGTCCCGGTACCATTCGGGAAATCGTAACTATTGATAAACCGCTGGCGGAACGTCAGTTCGGTGATGCTGATCTCGACCAGAAACAGAAAGCCTTATGGCAACTCATGCGCGATGAAGCGCGTGCTGCTGATGCGGAATTATTGAATGTCTGATTCTGCACGCACCACCAGTGACAGCAACACCCGTGCTTCCGTATCGGTGAGTTTTCGCGGTGGCGGGTTTGCGCCGAAGCCGCGTCGCTGGGTGGGGGTAGTGGTGTTTGCCGCACTGATTGCACTGGCTGAGTGGGGTACGCGCAGCGGCTGGATTTCAGCGCTTACGTTACCACGCCCGTCTGATGTACTCGAAACATTTAAACAACTTTATGCGTCGGGCCTGTTGTTTAAACACATGGTGCCATCACTCACGCGGCTCGCGGTTGGTGCCGCGGTAGGTGTTACCGCCGGTGTGATAATTGGTGTGCTGATCGGATTATTCTCGTACGTTCGTGCCGGGCTGGTGCCGCTGGTGGCGGCGATCTTCCCGATTCCCAAAATTGCGTTGCTGCCACTGTTTGTTATCTGGTTCGGTATTGACGAAGGGTCAAAGTACGCGCTGATTGCGTTTGGTACTTTTACGCCAACCGTGGTTGCGACCTACGGCGCGGTCGATAACGTCGATCGCACATTGATTCGCATGGGTCAGAGCTTTGGTCTGAGCTGGTTTTCAATCGTCAGAAAAATCGTGTTGCCCGGTGCAATGCCGGGGATCTTGTCGGGGCTGCGCATCAGCCTTGCGATAGCCATCATTTTGCTGGTGGCGGCAGAAATGCTGGGTGCAGAATATGGCATTGGCGCCTATATTCTTGAAGCAGGCTCTTTATATGATCTGGAACGCCTGTTCGCCGGCGTGGTGATTCTGTCGATGCTGGGGGTATTTGTCAGTGCGGTGATTGGTGCGGTGGAGCGCTATTTGCTGAACTGGAGAACCTGAAAGGTTCTGCTAAACCAGTAACTTCGTCTCGTCGTTTCCGGTGCTTACCCGAAGCCGGACAGAACCTCCTCATTGCTTGCAAAGTTCCCCGATATAGTCCTGCCCATTGCATTGGCACTGTGATTATCAGTACGTCACCCGAAACGAGGTATTAGTTTATGTATACAGCAACGTGCAAGCCTGCACTCGTACTTATCGCTATTCTGACATTGACCGCGTGTGGTGGTTCCGGATCGGACGTTGCCGTCACGACCACCGGTGGTACAACCGGCACTACTACTGGCGGTGACACAACCGGGAATACTGGCGGGAACGATACCTCGGGTGCTGAAACAGCCGGTAATGAAACCGCGGGCACTGAAACAGCCGGCACGGAAACCGCGGGCTCTGAAACCGCGGGTGAAAGCTCAGCAGGGGAGACGACCGGCGGTACGGCAACAGGTGGCGATACTGGTAACCCGCCGGTGGCTGATGCCAGCCCCAACTTCCTGTTGATTATCACTGATGACCAGGGGCTTGATGCGTCGGCGCAATATGGCTTCAGTAACGACTTGCCCAATACGCCGGTCATTGATGATCTCGCCAGTAACGGTGTTGTGTTCGATAACATGTGGGCCACGCCTTCGTGTACTACCACGCGGGGCAGCCTGCTTACCGGTTTGCACGGGGTTAACAGTGGTGTTGATACAACGCCATCGTTAATGGATACCAGTTTGCTGACTGTGCAAAAATACCTGGGCGACAATGCCGGTTATGAATCTGCAGTATTCGGTAAGTGGCACGTTGCGGGTGGCGGCAACAGTTCACCGACACACCCGAATGAATCAGGTGTCGACTACTACGCCGGTAACATCGCCGGAACCATTGACGACTACGAAAGCTGGCCACTGGTAATTAATGGTCAGCAACAAACTTCCAGTGTCTACCACACTACCGCAATTACCGATCTCGCCATTGACTGGATCGATCAGCAGGATGGTCCGTGGTTTAGCTGGGTTGCCTATGTGGCACCACACTCACCGTTTCACCTGCCGCCGGACGATCTGCATAACCGCACCTTGTCAGGTACACCGGCAGATATAGACAGCAACACACGTGAGTATTATCTGGCTGCCATTGAGGCGATGGATACGGAGATCGGCCGGCTTGTTGATTCGCTTGAAAGCGATGTCCGCGATAATACACTCATCATGGTGCTTGGTGATAACGGCACCCCGCGCGCGATTATCGACACCGCTGCGTTTCCGCGTACGCATGGTAAAAGCTCGCTCTACGAAGGTGGAATACGCGTGCCGTTTGTTGTGTCCGGACCATTGGTGGCCAACGCTAACATCCGCGAGTCGGCGATGGTTAACACAGTGGATCTCTTACCCACACTAAGCGAGGCAGCCGGGTTACAGGCTCCTGCTGCTATTGACGGCGTCAGTTTCTATGAGCAACTGACCAGTGGTAACGGGTCGACTCGACAGTACAACTACAGCGAGTTTATCGGTGATACAACTAATGGCTGGGCGGTGCGTGACTCAACTTTAAAGTTAATAGAGTTTGCCGACGGTACTCGAGAACTGTACGACGTCAACGCAGACATTCGTGAAGAAACTAATCTGATTGCACAGAGCCAGTATGCTGATCGTGTGGCGGAACTGAGCGCATTTGCTGCGGCTGTGCGCAGTGGCAGCGGGGAGGGGGCTGCCACTGGCGACAGCGAAACCGTCGACATTACCGATTCCCTGCTGACGAATACCAGTGCTAACTGTGCAGATTATGCGGCAAGCTATGAATCTCGCGTACTCGATGTGAATAACAATACTGAATTTGCCGGTGACCTGCGCATTGAAACGGATAATAACACTTGCACGTTTATCACCAACGCCATCCCCAATCACGACTTTAACGACGGTGCGCGGGGCTTTCCGAATGACGTGGCCGCACAGGATGATCGCTATACCGTAACTGCCAATCCGACTGTGGCCGCCACCAGCACGCCGTTGTCGCTGACCATGGACAACGCAATATTACTGAACGGTGTCAAAGTAGATCTGTTGGCCGCTGCCTGCTTTGGTGTTGGCGATGAACGAACCGGCTGCGGTGACCCCGATCAACCCTGGCGCTTTGACCCCATGTTCAGTGCCAATGGCTTTCGCGTCGACACTCACAATGCCCACACCCAGCCTGACGGTACCTATCACTACCATGGTGTACCAAATGCACTGTTTGATAGCGATGCCACGACGGAATCACCACTGGTTGGTTTCGCTGCCGACGGATTCCCGATCTATGGCAGCAACTTTAACGATGGTGGCACGATAAGGAAAGCAACATCCAGCTATCGCCTGAAAACTACAACGAGGCCGGAGGGTGATGGTAACCCGGGTGGTATCCCTGATGGTACTTATCGTGATGACTATGAGTATGTTGAGGGGCTGGGTGATCTGGATGAGTGTAATGGGATGATGGTTAATGGGGTTTATGGGTATTATATGATTGATGAGTTTCCTTATATATTGGGGTGTTTTTCAGGGACGCCTGATGGGTCGTTTTTTAAGTAGGGGTGGTTAGGTTTTTGTTTTGGTTTTTTTGTGTTGTTTGCCTGTGTTGCTTGCTTGTGTGGCTTGCCATCCCTGGCCTTTTTCGAAGCCAGTCCCTGGCTGTACGAGTCACTTTTGAAAAAGCACCAAAAGTAACCAAAAGTGCTTTTACCGACCAAT
>CAYMFQ010000122.1:9628-16414 GCA_964389335.1 uncultured Granulosicoccaceae bacterium | reverse complement strand
CTGGTGTGGCTCAGGCTGGATCTGATGTGGGTGGGGACATCAAAACCAATGCTAGCCTGTCTGGTGGTCAGGTTGCTATTGCAACTGGCGCAGCGGCGACTGCCGAGAACTTTATCGCCTCCATCGACGATTCGAAAATTGGCGGCAGTGTTTCGATAAGCGCGACAGTCAATGGCGGGCAGGTTGCGACATCGACTGGTATCGGTTCACGGGCTACTAACTCTGTTGCGTCGCTGCATTAGAGGTGCTTGTGTGGGGTGCTTTTTAGTGCGATGAGCTTGGTTGTTGTACGTCTGGTTGGTGAACGGGGTTGCGGTGCGCTTCGTTGCACTCAGAGCACCCTACGTTTTTTTCCTTATTGCGTGTGGCGGCTTACGTCTGAGGTGTCTATGAAAAGTCTGTTGATAGTGCTGGTTACGTTTATTGTCGGTGCGTTGCAAGTGTCAATTGCCGGCAAGCCGAAAGAGCTGAATGTAAGGACTTATCCAGCCAACGATATCGAAGTGCAAATTATATCGGCGGAGACGGAAATGCTGGTTATTGGTGCGGGGGCCGCTTCCGGTGATGGCCAGCAGTTCGCTCCGTGCAGTGATATCAACATTGGCAACAACGTCAGTGATCCTTATGACTTGAATCGCAGCGCAGAATCCAGCACAACTATTGTCATTAAGGGCGTTATTGTGAACCAGTGCCGCTGAAGACCTGTGGAAGCGATGATGATTGTGGACACCAGTGGGCCGCACAGTTGGGTGCTATCCGGTTTTACCCGTTCTTCCATTTTGCTGAGTGACGTCCCGGAATTTTGCAATGGATGTGGACCTGGCGACCGGTTTCGTTCGCATTCAGGATACGCCCGAGTCTGAATTTCGAAATCTGTATGCTATCGATGGCGTTCAATAAAAACGGCTTCAGCCAACAAATTCTTATGTAACAAATTCGATTACCCGTTCTTTAGTAGAAGTAAGCGTGGGCACGCCGCGCTGAACTAACTTAAAGGAGTAATCGAATGAACGACAGGTTTAACTTTCTCACACTCATCGCGGCGGTACTGTTGTTGAGTGGCGCTCAGGCAGCGTCAGGCTCATCGGAACACATAGGTAACCTGCCGATATCAACTGCGGAGGTGCAACGGCGTACCAATATACCATCGGGAAGTCGTCTATCCTGGAAGTCACCACTGTCGTTGACGAGTCTATGCCGCAAGGGATCAGTATCTTCACCGGCTGTAGTGGATGTGAGTATCAACCGGTGTTGTCAGACAATGGTAACTGGAGGCGGGTATGGTAATCCTTCGTTCACTATTCCTGTCGCTGCTGTTGATAACGAATGCGACAGCCGGTAACCGTATCAGTGGAGATGTGGATATCAACGTCAGCGTTAATGGTTCGATGGTATCGGAAAACGGCCGTACGCTGATTGGTTCAGTGTCGAACTCTGATGTTGCCGGATCCGTATCGATCACAGCTGTCGTCGACAGCAGTGTGGTAACCAAAAATGGCGAAACCCGCATTGCCTGTGTCGATGGATGGTCCGGTGGCGGTGTAAGTATTCAGGTGTTTGTCGGTTCTGTAGTGAATGACGGGGCGGGAGCCATCAACATCGGCTGCAAAAAGTAGGTACTGGTGTGAAATTACTACTGTTTGTCGCGCTGTTGATGTTATCTGGCTGTACGGTTAGCGGAATATCTGATTCATCAACGGTGCAGGCCATAGCGACACCTGCATCAATGCCAGTGATCGCAATCACTGATTTTACCGACTCACTGCAATGTATGGATACCTTCCTGGCGCGGTATCAGGTGCAGAAGAATATAAAAATTGTGCTCGTTGAAGAAAAAGACACAACCGGGCAGGTTGTTGGCGCAAAAGATATGCTGCTAACCGCGCTGTCCAGAATGTCGCGGAAAAGTTCGGCTATTCGGGTGGTGGCAATCAGTGCAGACAGCGTTGAAGGGTTAATCAGGGATGTTGCGTTTAATATTGTGCCACAGAGGTACCAGGATATTTCTGTGCCTATTTATTATGTCAGGATAAGCCAGCCTCAGCTCGATAATGCCATCTCGGCTGATCGGTTGCAGGCTGGGCTACGGTTACGCAATCTCGTCGACGGATCTGTATCGAAAGATACGCTGATGTCGGCAATGTCAATTGATATGAATATGGGCAATATGCTGACGCTGGAGAACATACCTGGTGTATTTTCCAGTAACACAGTGGCTATCCGACGCGACGGTCAATCGGTAAGCACAACCGGTACGGTACAGAAGCTTGGTGCACTGTTCAGGATAACCACTGATCGCAGCGAAGGCTTTCACCATACACTGAGGCAACTGGTGGAACTGAGTGCTGTCGAACTTGTGGGGCGGCTGACTCACATCCCCTATTGGGAATGTCTGGATATAGCGGCGACTAATAATGCGGTTCAGCGGCAATTGCGTGACTGGTACGACGGCCTGTCAACTGAGGAGCTGACCTATTTTATTCAAAGCAAGCTGGTCGCACTCGGTTATCACAGCGGGCCGCTCGATGGAAACCTCGACAGTGCCACCCGCGTTGCCATAGCCAACTACAAGGCCCGTACGGGAATGCTTGCAACCGGAGAGCCTGACTTCGCTTTGTACCGGGCACTGATCACCGATTCGTCACCAGTGGTGGCCAGCCATTTGTCGCGTTTGCGCCGTCGGTGTTAACCGATAACGAAGGCGATTCTGAAATAACAGAGGTGACACAACATACGCAAAGCGGCCGTGAACCGGTATCACCGCTGACTTTGTCGCTGCGGCTCGATAACCAGCCGTGGGTATTAGAGGGTGACACTATCGGTTTTACAGTACGTTCATCGGTACAATCGTATCTCTACTGTTACTACCAGAAGCCGGGTAAGCCGGTTTACAAAATATTTCCTAACCGTTTCAGCCCGGACAATCGATTGGTTGCACAGAGTGATCAACGCATACCCGGTGCATCTGACCGATTCACCCTTGGTGCGGATGCAAGGGGTGATGTACACAACGTTCTTTGTATGGCATCGCACGGAGATATTGAAAACGATTCACTGGCTGCTCTGCCTGACTTACATCCATTGAGGGGAGTGGCGTCGCTGGAGAGTATTCACGCGCAGTACGTTGTGGCGGCGAAAGCCCGTGGTATGGCACAGCCCGTCAAGTCTGAATTAACGATCCCCGTAAAATGATGAGTGTGAATGTTAGTCATGCCGCGGTTGATCAGGACGCGTACGACGCAGAGAGTGATGCACTGATCAGTCGGTTCGTAAACACAGGCAATACCCGCAGCGATCGCCATGAGGCAGCTACTGCGTTGTTCCAGCGTCACCGGGAATTTGTAATCCAGCGTATTCGTGCACGGATTGGAGTGGCCGATCCGGAAACGGTGGCTGATTTATCACAGGAGATATGGATGTCTCTGTTGAGTATTCGATCATTAAAGGGTTATGAGCCACGCGGCAGATTCCGTGGTTACCTGCATCGCAGCGTTGATTTTAAAATAGGCGAGTGGCGACGGCGTAAATACAATACCGTTAGGCATGAAGCGTATGACGAATTCGCGGATGCAGAGGGGTCAGAGCAGGCGGATTCGCAGGCCCGCCAGTATGAAGAGCAGGAAAACGTGTCGCGGTTACGAGCCATTCTGGCGCGTATCTCCGACTCCCTCAGGGTGGTTGTATTGCTCGAGTGTTATCACTACGTATTTCAAACGCAACCGGGCTTACCTGACGTGGCCAGTGTTATGGGAGTTGATGTTCGGGAAACGCAGTCGCTCTTGTCCAGTGCTGAAAAGAAGAAACGGCTTGAGCGGATGTGTGATCGCGAAAAAGCAGTCTGGATTTCCTTTCACTATGAAACACTGCCGGGTGCAACAGAGTCCCATGCTGACCTGCTGGGGATATCGGCCGGCTCATACCGAACACGTCTCGCTCGTGCCAGGGCGACCATTAGAGAGAGTTTACAACAATGAAGAAGGGAGATGACTTCTGGGGCGCTATCGACAGTCTGCTGGACGAGCGCGGGCACGCAAAAAATACTGCACCGTCGCTGAATAAGTCGTTTGCCAGACATGACAGAGCAATCGCACAACATATTACTGATGAAATAGACCGCACGTCCCTGTATGCAAAAATACCTGCGGCTGAAGACAATGACAAGCAGACAGTGGTCTCTGATTCATCGGTAAACAATGATGTTGACAGTAAAAGCTCACAGGGTATTCGTACGTTAACTGACAGGCTGCTGGCATGGGTAAACGGTGGCGCGGGCGCTAACACTGCTGTGCGTCCGGTGTTGGCGTTTAGCCTAGCGTGTGTGTTGATTCTGCCTTTCTATTTTCTGCTCTCTACCCAGCAACCCGATAGCTCGCGGACGGGTGCGTCATTGCCGGCAGCGGCGGGATCATTTGCCAGCGCTGCGGTGGATGCTATCGACTACGGTAAGGGGAGCTATGGGTTGCTTAAGTCGCAGTCATCGGAGGGATACAAAGCGTTTGTAACCGGTGTGCTTTATACGGACAGACAGTTTTATGAGCTTGCCGGGGAGAAGGCACCAGAGGCACTGTATCTGACGTTTGCTGACAGCCTGGGCGTGAGTGACAATGCTGAGGAAGCGGCACAAATGTTTGAGCAGGCAGTGCGGGGTTATGGTGCAGCTCGTAACGCTAGCGAGCCCGCTGACATAAATCGTTCCGGTACTACAGAACCGGAAATGAATCAGGCGGATTACTCGGCACATTGGTTCAGAGCCGGAGGTGCGCTGGAGTACGTGAGACTGACAGCCACTATTGCCATGGCAGACTATCAGGGTGACCAACTGATCGAAGCGCTGGATCATTATGCGCATGCTACCAGTGGCCTTGCCATGCACGGACAGAGCCAGCAGTTTGCACGGCATCATCAGCAGTTGTCGGAGAAGGCAGCGTTGTCAGTATTGTCTCCGGATGACATCGAAGCGGTGCAGGAGCATGCCACCAGCCTAAAGATACTGGTGCGATGACCCGCGCTGTGTACATTGCCCGTTTTGCCCGTATGGTTCACAGGCTGGCTGTCGGTCTGCTGCTCCTGTTGTGTAGCCTGTTCGCTGTGCAGGTGCAGGCTTTCGGCTGCTCGGAGAAACACTGTTACGTGCGCGCGTTTGAGAGCGTGGACCCGGCAGAATTGCCAGAAGTTCATCGAGTGCGAACGGTATTCAATCAGTTAACCAAAACCATTGGGCTGAAAGAAACCATTTCTGCAGAATTGCTGATAATTAACAGCGATCAGTCTCCGTGGGCGATTGCGCTGGCAGACAATACCGTTGTTCTGACCAAGGGTGCAATAAAACTATTCTATCAGGACGCTGATCCGCAACTGGGAGACGCGCGAGCGGCGTTTGTTATTGGCCATGAACTGGCCCATGTACTGTCGAATGACCTGTTTCACCATCGCGCTTTTAGTAGTGCATTTACACAAGCTGGCATTTCACAACAGCCGCTGTCTGATCCCTGGGTGGAGCAGCGTGCGGACCTGATGGGCTTCACCTATGCCACCATAGCGGGGTACAGCACGCATCGATTGCTGGAGGGAGACAATACGTTCTTCCACTACTGGGTTCGTCAAATAGAAAAGATCGAAGGCAGGAACTATCCCGATGAGAGCGGACGCGCCGAGACAATAAGAGCGGGTTTGGCGGCGATGGCCAAAGAGGCTGTGTACTATCGCGTCGGGATTCTACTGGCACATAGTGGCCGATACAGAGACGCACAAAAAATACTCACTAACTATCTGAAGAATACCGAGGCAAAAACCCGGGAGCTCTACAACAACCTCGGTTATGTACACCTGCAGCTGGCCAGAACGGAGATGTCTGACAAACAAGCGTACAAATACTGGATACCTTCACTGCTTGAGCTTGATGCACCTGAGCCCACGCGCAGTATGTTTGGCGACGATATCTCCGCCAATGCACAGACGCTGCTCGAACAGGCTGAGAAGTACTTTAAAATAGCCATTGAGATGAACGACAGTGACCCGATCAGTCTGCTCAATCTGACCGCTGTTTACCTGTATCAGCCAGGCAATATTCATAATGCCTATGCATCGGTAAAAAACGCGCTGGCCAGACCGGCACTGTCCGGTAGCCTGAAAACTCAGCTCGAGGCCATGTACTACCTGATCTTCCTTGAGGATGACTACGACAGCGGCGACCGATGGACGCGTGCCAGAGAATGGTACGAAGCTGCCGCCGGCCGTGGCAATGCGGACGACAATATTGTCTACAACCTGGCTCGCATGCTCGACGATCGTGGTCGCGACGATACCTCGACGCAGTACTGGCGGCGATTGCTGGAAGTTCGTCATTCACTGCCGGATGTGTATAGAGATCGCGTTTGCTACCGACTGGGTATCAGCGTTAGAGAGTGTGTTGCTCAAACCCGACCGCAGGCATGGCTGGCACCAAAGATTCCGACCGGTGTTGATCTGCGAGTGCGCTGGGCAAGAGAATGCCTGCAGCGCGACTGGACTGAGGTTGCGCGAAAGAAGTTTGGTGACACAGCGGTACAGGTGTTTACTGATCGTGACGGCAATGAAATCATTGCACTTGATAATTATATCGAGATGCTGGTGGTGAAGGATATCACCGACAGTACATACCGTAGTATTCAGAGTATCAGTGATTTACATGGCGAGCACCTGGCGGCTCAGTTTGCCGGTACCAATGATAGAGTGTTGTATCGATTTAAAGGAGCATCGGCACTGGCAGACCGGACGGGGCGTGTGCAGGAACTGTGGTTGTTTAAC
>CAYMFQ010000122.1:3534-9528 GCA_964389335.1 uncultured Granulosicoccaceae bacterium | reverse complement strand
GCAGTATGTCGTTAACGCTATAATACCTGCACGCGTCTCCAGCTGCTGGCAGATCCCGCGGCAAGCTTACCACTCAGACAATTGAATTGATCTCTTATTTTTCCTCATTAACCAAAAGATCCGTCAGAATACTGATTGATCTGTTACCGCTGGTGCTTGCCGCCATGCTGCTGGTCCGCGTTGGTGAGCAGTTTGGCTTGTCTGACGGGCTGGCGGCGTTACTTGCACCGCTGATGCAACTGGTTGGGCTGCCGGCCGAGACGGGTATCGTTTGGGCGTTAACCCTGTTGACGGGTATCTATGGTGGCGCAGGTGTGTATCTGTCCATGATGCCCTCGCTGGATATAACAGTGGCACAGCACAGCATTCTCTGCTCTATGATGTTGTTTGCACATGCACTGCCTGTGGAGCAGGTGGTGGTGCATCGCGTAGGGGCTAACGGTTGGGTGACCGGTGCTTTCCGGGTTGTCGCAGCGGTTGTCTACGGTGTGGTTGCAAACTGGTTCTGTGTCAGTACCGGGTTTCTGTCGCAGAAGCTGGAATCACCGGCTGCAAAGCTATTTACGTCAGATCCGGGCTGGCTCGACTGGCTGTTTGATACGGCGCTATACGTGGTGCTGCTGTCTGCGGTTGTGGCAGCGTTACTGGTGCTGATGGATGCGTTGAAGAAAATCGGCCTGATAGACATACTTAATTCAATGCTGCGTCCGTTGCTGGGGCTGGTTGGTATAGAGAGGCAACTTGCCCCGGTTGCAACCACTGGTGTATTGCTTGGCGTGGTCTACGGCGGTGCACTGATGCTTGATGAGGTCCGGTCGGGCGAATACACAAAGCGGTCAATATTCTCCGCTATGTTACTAGTCTGCCTCGTGCACGCACTCATTGAGGATACCCTGGTACTGCTGGCCATTGGCGCCAACATCTGGATCATACTGATCGGGCGCGTTTTGTTTTCATTGGTGTTGCTGTTTGTGGTGCTAAGGTTGAGCGAGCGATTGCAGCGGAGCTAATTGTTGCTACCGCTGGTTATCTCTCAGTATTCCGCTATTTTTTAAGTGAAATCCGGGTGGCCAGCACCGAGCCGCTGTCAAGGGTAAGCCCGTACACGTTCACCTTGGCATCCTCGGTCAATTCAAACGCGGGTACTATTTCGTCTTCGGTGTTTCTGTATTGTGTTTCCGCATTGATTTCAAACGTAATACCCCTGACCACGAAGCGTTCATTATCAATCACACTGGAGATATGCCCTTTGGCTTTGACGGTTTCATAGTTCTGTGCATCAACACCTGTTAGCGGCACGACATCCATTGCAATTAGTGACGAGCCCAACGTCTGGGAGTCGTCTATCGTGAGGTCCACTCTGACTCTCATGTTGGGTTTTAGCGGTGTGGTAATCTCTGTACCACGGTCTGTCATGAACTGTGCAAAATTTATTGGTGTGCCGGAAACAGGGACCTGCAGTATTTTTGTCAGTGATCCTTCAAGTTTTCCGGTTACAAAGAATTGGTGTGAATCATCTCGCGCTCTAATGTAGTCAGCGAAGACTATTTTTTGTCTGCCTCTTTCTCCGCTAATCTCGAATATCTCACCTTCGAACAGATCTTCCGTGGTAAGCGAGTCGAGAAAGGTATCTTCTGTCAGTTCGATGGTTTGGCCAAGTACCGTCAGCGTTCTTCCGTCTTCTGACACGTTATCAATGGGCCCAAGCAACATGGGTTGGTATTCGAGACGTGTGGCGTTCTGATCTGCATATACGTCAGCGGTGACTGACATCCCGATTCGAAGCTCAGTCAACGAGCTCGGCTCTCCATTGATTACAATGTCGAGTTCATCGCTGTTGAATACCTGGCCGTCGATTGACAGTGTATCAATGGAATCCAGCTGCCCAATAACCACACCAGTACCGATTATGTGTTTTCCAGTGCCATCGATGCCGCCGCCGCCGGGCTCACCGCTGCAGGCCGCCAGGCTACTAAGGGTCACAATGGTAAAGATCCTGGAAAACCAGCTCTTAATCATGATAGTGCTTTCCGAGTGGCATGTGATCCGGTCTTAGGGTCGGCTGGTCTGTCAGCACTGATCAATGGTTTGTCCTGGAACTGGTAAATACCAACACCTATTCTCCTGCAATTCTCGCTGGTACTGTCGTAGTCTCGTTTTGCCAGCCATATATCGAACTTTTCAAGCAATTTTTGACTTTCTTTTGCTGCCAACTCAAAAAATTCTGCGACATGCTGTTCCGGTATAGCGGCATAGCTTACTTTGCGCTGGAACAATTTATCGTCACTGCGTGGATCAATGTTATGTGAAATCGTGTTAATAAGATCACTGGCATCTGATCCCAGTATTTGCATCGCATCGGTAGCGTCAGCAGTTTTTGTGGAGTTCGAATGAAGTTTCATTCTTTTACGGCCTGACACCGTAAGCAAGCCCAGTCTTTCCAGCTCCATTTTCATGGCAGACGGCGTCATGTCGCCACTGTACCTTCTTACAAGGGTTTCAAAACTCTTTTCACCATCAGCATTGAGCGTTGCTGGCTTGCCGGTGCTGGTAAGAAAATCAGGGTCGGTTCTCCAGCCGCTGACAACACGCGCTGAGCGATTGAATTTATCACCCGGGTGGGAAATTGTGATGGGCGGGAGTTCCTCGATGCGGCGTACTTCTTTGCGGTACAAGCCGGTCATCGCACAGATGCGAGATGTGGAGGCTTTTTCTTTATCTTCTCGCAGGATGTCGCTGGCCGCCTCTACGCTGGCGCGGCGCAGGAGTTCCCCCAATGCGCCTGCAGACAGCCCATAGCGGAGCGCGAGCTTCGCTATCGATCTGAAGATTTGAAATATAGCAACACTGAGATAGGTATCCGTGTCGCCGCCTGCTGTGCTCATACCAATTAGAAAGCCTTAGTAAGTGCGTTTCCTGACTGCCGGATAGCGGCCAGCTGTCAGCCCAACTTTACGGTTGCGGCAAGATACCGGAGATGGTAGCGAGCGGTTCTGCGGTTGGTTCACAGATTGGTATAAATTTCCGAAAATTCCAAAATAGGAAAAATTTCCGAAAGAGAGATTGATGTCACAACTCGCGACAGGTGCGGCGCCTACAATGGCCAGCTTGAAAATTAACCCTTGCCTGTTGAAAGGCTCTCGTGACGCATGACTGGTCAGCACGCGATCAACAGCCATTGACTCTATGGAATGACGGCAACAAGCAAACTCACTTAGAAGCGAGTTATGAAATTATCAATTATTATTCCAGTGAAAGATGACGAAAGCCGCCTGAGGGACTGCCTGCAGTCGATCCGGTTGGCTGCGTCAGCGTGCATCAGCTACGAAGTGATTGTGGTAGACAATGGTTCCGTCGATGATTCGGTGAAAACTGCTATTGAATTTGATGCGATAGTAGTCGTAGCACCTGATTTAAACGTTGGCGCACTGCGAAATGCAGGTGCGCAGCGGGCATCTGGTGATGTACTTGCTTTTATTGACGCGGATTGCACCGTAGACAGTGGTTGGTTTAATTCAATTGCCTGCTACCTGGAAAACCCGGAAGCAGTGTGCTTTGGAGCGCCACCGGTGATTCCGGATGATTCAACCTGGGTGCAGGAGAGCTGGTTTCAGGTTCGAAGAAAGCGGTTTTATCAACGCGCTGTGTTCGAGGTAGAGTGGCTTGAGTCCATGAACCTTTTTATCCGACGAGATGCATTTCTCCAATTGGGTGGGTTCGATGAAACTATGGTGACGTGTGAAGATTATGATCTTTGTATGCGTCTGGATGATTCCATCACCTGCGATACACGTATCATGGCGATCCATCATGGCGAAGCCGAGACAGTTGCCGAGTTTTACCGCAAGGAGCGCTGGCGCGGCGTTAGCAATCTGCAGAGCCTGAAGAAACACGGATTTAATCTGTCAGAACTGCCTAGTGTGCTTTTTCCGTTGATCTATCTGTTGATATGTCTGATTGGTGCTGTGGCATCGCTGATGCTGATTACGGGCAGCATGCCGCCTGTCATATGGTTACTGGGTTTCACTCTGTGGCAACTGCCGCTGTTAATGCTGGCGTTTAAGAAAAACGGCCAGCCATTACCGATACGTCGAGTGGGCGGTATATGGATACTGCTGAATATCTACTTCTTTGCTCGTGGTTTGTCTCTGTTCTCGAATGCCGCCTGGAGCAGGCTGCAAACTGGCACCGGACACGTTGTGGCAATTTAGAACGGCCTGATGCATGGTATAGTCTGTATTCTCTTACCAGCAGAAAAACCGGTCAGCCGGCCATCAATTAGCCGGCCAGAGCGTTACAGCTTAATGAACAAAAATCAGACTGGCTCCGCCAAACTTACCACGCTTATTATTATTCTTGCCGTTGTGGCCATTCTGGCTATTGCGGTGATGATGCTGCCAAAAGGCTTTAAGGATGATCTCAGTCTTATAGGGCAGGGCAAGGTGAGTGTGGTGCTCACTCACGACAAGAACATAGTCGCCAGTGTCGAGATGATGGAAACGCTCAATGCAATCCGCGCGGACTATGAAGACAAAGTGGAGTTTCTGGCAGTTGATATTGCCACACCGGTAGGCAACGGGTTTATGAGAGACCAGGCGGTGGGTCCGGTAGTGTTGGTTGTTTTCAATGCTGACGGTACCAGGCAACAGGTGCTGCGGGGTGACAGCAATGCATCGCAGGTGCGCGCAGTACTGGACGGTGCCGTTGGTGGTTAATAACGCTGCGGCAGCCGTGTTTCAGGCGACTGCCGCTGTACAATCGTGTTTACATCACCGACTGGTACAGCGCACGTGTGTTTTCCTGCGTCATTTCAATCGGGTTGCCACCGGTACTGGGGTCACGCAGCGCTGACTCCACCAGTGCATCGATATCAGGGTTTTGTACGCCGAGCTCGGTCAGTGTTTTGGGAATGGCGAATGACTGATTGAATTGATCAACAAATTCGCAAAACCCGTCAAAGCCTCCGTCTATTTCAAGATACGCCGCCACTCTATCAAAACGCTCGCGAATCGCTGACGCATTAAACTGCAACACGGACGGCATAAACACCGCGTTTGTGGTGCCGTGGTGCGTATGATGAACAGCGCCGATTGGGTGGCTCAGCGCGTGTATTGCACCCAGACCCTTCTGAAATGCAGTGGCACCCATTGATGCGGCACTCATCATATTGGCGCGTGCATCTATGTTGCTGCCGTCGTTATAAGCCACCGGCAAGTTATCCTTAACCAGCTTCATTCCCTCAAGCGCTATGCCCTGGCTGAGCGGGTGGTAGTGTGGGCTGGAGTAGGCCTCCACACAGTGTGCGAATGCATCAAGGCCGGTGCCGGCGGTTATAAACTGAGGCATACCAACGGTAAGCTCCGGATCACAGATAACCACCACCGGTAACATTTTCGGGTGGAAAATGATTTTCTTTTCCAGCGACTCGGTATTCGATATAACACTGGCGCGGCCGACCTCTGAACCGGTGCCCGCCGTAGTAGGTACGGCAATCACGGGTGCAATCGCATCTGCATCGGCGCGTGTCCACCAGTCGCCGATATCTTCGAAGTCCCAGATGGGTCTGGTCTGTCCGGCCATAAACGCTATCACTTTACCGAGATCAAGCCCGGAGCCGCCACCGAAGGCGACCACCCCGTCATAGCCGCCATCACGATAGGCGCGAACGCCTTCCTCGGCATTCTTATCATTCGGGTTAGGATCGACGTCCGAGAATATCGCACGGCCAAGACCGGCGTTTTCGAGGATATCGAGCGTGTTTTTCGTAATATCCATGTCCGCCAGGCCACGGTCGGTCACCAGCAATGGCTTGCTGATGCCGGAGGTTCTGCAGGCTTGCGCCAGCTCGCTGATGCGACCGGCGCCGAAGCGGATTGCGGTGGGGTAAGACCAGTTGCCAGTAAGTGTCATAGTTCTGCGTTCTCTGATGTACAGCTACTATTTGTGTACTTCTACTATATGCGATTATCAGTACCGACGAAATGGATGGTCAGG
>CAYMFQ010000122.1:0-3434 GCA_964389335.1 uncultured Granulosicoccaceae bacterium | reverse complement strand
TTGCGCCGCCAGCGTCGAGGTGGAGCCGGTCAGGTCGTAGTCGGGCGCGACTTCAACCAGATCGATGCCGACGATGTCGCCTCGTTTTGTCAGTCCGTCGAGTAGTTCAAGTATCTCATAGTACTGGAATCCACCGTGGCTCGGTGTGCCGGTTCCGGGGGCGATTGACGGATCGAAAGCGTCAATATCTATGGTCAGATAGTAGCGAGCACCAGCTGGTATACGCTCGAGCATTGCCTCCGTACCCATGCGTCGCAGCTGCCGCACCGAATGGATATCAGAGCCCATCTCGCGTGCGTCAACATAGCCGTCTTTGGCAGTTGACGAGACGTTGCGAATGCCAATCTGAGTCAGTCCGGTGACATAGCTTTTTTCAGCGGCACGCCGCATCGGGTTGCCGTGGCCAAAGCGCACGCCGTGACGCTCGTCGACAAAGTCCAGATGCGCATCAATTTGCACCACGTGAATCGGTTGTTGATCATCAAACGCGTTGATGCACGGGATATTGACCGAGTGATCGCCACCGAGTACCACCGGCAATGCATTCGCCTTGAGTATTTTTCGTACGCCATATTCGATATTGGCGTGGCTCTTTAGTGTGTCGGTATGGACGATGTCGGCATCGCCAATGTCGACGATGGTGACCTCGGCCGGGTCAAGATAGGTAACGTCGTCTTCGTGGTCGTAGGCGCCGGCATGCCCAAACGAAAAAAGCGTTGAGGCCTCGCGAATGCCGCGTGGCCCCATGCGCGCGCCGGATCGCCACTGGCAGCCAAAGTCGTAGGGTGCACCCAGCACCGCGACATCTGCATCAATGGCATCCCAGTCTGCAACGTATGGATACTTTCCAAACGTACAGATACCGACAAATGGCAGATTCAGCCGGCCGGAGTCGTAACCGTGTGTTGACAAAATTTATCTCCCGTCAGTTGCAGCATATGTGGTTGTCGGTGCTCACACACCAGTGACTGATGCTGAATATACAGGAGTCCAACGCCGCTGAGCAGCCTTCCGGTACCCATACATAGACCTGCTTCGGTGCTGTGACTTTATGCGTCGTGTGCGGATATTGAGTTTTGTGTTGTGCACGGATGCGAGTATGGTTGCCGTATGCGCAGCACAAAGAACATTCTGATTATCTATACCGGTGGCACCATGGGGATGCAGGTGCAGTCTGGCCAGTCATCGCTGGCACCGGCTCCCGGGTTCTTACCGTCAATGCTCGATCAGTTACCTGAATTGAGTACTTCCGATTACGACCTCATCGAATACGATCCGCTGCTGGACAGTTCCGATATGACGCCGGATGTCTGGTTACAGATTGCGGCGGATATCGAAAGCCGCTACAGCAGTTATGACGGCTTTGTGGTCATTCATGGTACGGATACGCTGGCTTATACCAGTTCGGCGCTGAGCTTCTTTGTGGAAAACACGCACAAGCCAATTGTTGTTACAGGGTCACAGTTGCCGTTTGGTGTACCGCGCTCGGACGCACGCAACAATATCGTCAGCGCTATGCAGGTTGCCAGTGAGTTACCGGCTGAACTGGCGCAGGTATGTGTGGTATTTGGTTCGCGAATTCTGCGTGGCAACCGTGCAACAAAAACTTCGGCTTCAGCCTATGACGCTTTTCAGTCGCCGCGTGCACCGCAGATCGGATCCATTGGAATAAATATTCAATACAACCCTGATGCAGCGCTGGATAATACTGCTGCGGAACTCAGGGTGTGTGAACGTGCGCCGCCACCCGAGTCTGTCGCTGTGGTGCGGCTCTTCCCGGGCTTTAGTGCGGCCATTATTCACGCGGTTTGCGCATCGCCAAATCTGCGAGGAATTGTGCTTGAAGGGTTTGGCTCGGGTAACGGGCCGGCGCGCAACGGTGCTTTTCTGGCGTCGATAGCGGATGCGCGTCAGCAGGGTATTGTTGTTGTGGTGGTGGCGCAGCCACTGCAGGCGCGCGTGGACTTCGGTGACTATGCTGCCGGCAGTGCGATTGGCGCCGCCGGTGCGGTCAGTGGCGGTGATCTCACGACCGAGGCGGCACTGGCAAAACTTTACTATCTGATTTCACTGGACCTGTCGGCAACGGAAATCGAACAGCGTATGGTGACTGACATTGCGGGGGAGATCTCGAATGAACGTTGATCCTATCATTGCGGTCAGGGATGTTGAAGCGAGTTCGCGCTGGTATCAGACGGTGTTTGGCTGCACCAGTGCCCATGGTGGCAGTGAATTTGATGTGTTGCTGACCCCGCAGGGCGATGTATTGCTGTGTCTGCATAAATGGGGAGTCGATTCGCATCCAACCATGACGGATTCATCAACACTTGCCGGTAACGGCTTAATACTCTACATCCGTACGGAATCGATGGAAGATATCCGACAAACTCTGCATGGCATGTCGTATTCAGTGGAGGAGGATATTACGGTCAATCCTAATTCACGTAGGCGAGAATTTTCGCTGCGTGATCCTGACGGTTACTATCTGACAGTGACTGAGTTGCATCGGTACGAAGGATAGCAATGTAAATCCTTTTGCGAATCCGGGTGTTGAAGAAACGCCTGGTACGACGCGCCGTCATCCACATCGGCGAGCGTTTGTACAGTTGTGTAAGTACAGTTGACAGGCAGTGTGGCGACGGTGTCGGCAAGTGCATGTTCCGTTGACCACCGCACTCGCTGCATAAAGCCTTTTCTAAATGAGCTCTTTGAAGCGGAGCTCTGTTTCAAAGAGTCTGGTTTCAAAGGGCCCGGTTTCAAAGAGTCCGGTTTCAAAGAGTCCGGTTTCAAAGAGCTCTGGGTAGCCGTCTGTTCCGTGCCCGGCCGGGTGTCGTACTCCTGTTTCTGATGTGCCGCGCAATCGGCCTGGCAGCCAACCAGCCAGAACCCCCCATCAACAGCCGGCCCGAACACCACACTGTGCTGCGCCAGTTCGCTAAACGCATGCTCGATGTAGATAGGATTAATATGCGGAATATCGCTGCCAATGATGATCCGGTGACGATCTTTAAATTGATCCAGTACGGTGAGCATTCGGACACCCAGATCACCGTCCGGTTGAGTGATGACATCGAATCCTTGAAACAACGGGTGTGTTGTTGCTTCCTTCGTTGCAACGGCGATGGTCAGTTCCCAGTGCGGACTGTTGCTCATTTTTACCAGCAGACGTTGCAGTGTTTGCCGATAGAAAGTGAAGGCCGCGCTTTTGCCAATATCGCTGGCCAGGCGTTGTTTTACTGCACCGTATTGAGGTGCCCGAGCGAAAACGATGAGCTGGTTCTGGTGAGTCATGTGCGGCAATACACCGTATGCGTCTGGCAAGCTGATAGGACAACAGTTGTGTACAGCGGTTGCATAAATGTTGAATGGTCCTGCGTGATTGAACTCGGTGTTCTCTGCTGTGTCTACCCTGACAGTGCGGCTGCCAACAGAAC
>CAYMFQ010000121.1:9978-16589 GCA_964389335.1 uncultured Granulosicoccaceae bacterium | reverse complement strand
AATATAATTTCACAATAGAAATTACACAGTGTGAATTTTACAAATGTCTGATCCGAGCATTCTCCGCAACACCCATTTTCTGGGTACCAAAATTCGCAATCTGCGTAAGCGCAACAAGCTGACGATGGAGGACCTGTCGTCGCGTTGTATCAAGGTCAATGCGGAAGCGGCGCCGTCGGTCTCTTATCTGTCCATGATTGAGCGCGGCAAGCGCACGCCGAGTAAGGCGATGCTGTCAGTCATCGCCAATGTGTTTCAGAAGGAGCCGGACTGGTTTCTTGATGATGCGCCGGAGGAAGACGCAATCGTGCCGGAAAAGGGGAGTCGCGGCGGCATCAGCGGCATGGCGCTGGAGCCCGGCTTTCTGTTTTCGAAAGAGATACTTCAGATTGCGATTCCGGAAATGTTGTCTCAGACAGGCACGTCAGGCCGGCAGTTCGCACATCTTCTGATACGAGCGCATCAGGAAAGCCACCAGAACCATTTTCCTGACCTTGAGCGTGCTGCTGAGGACGTCGGTAAAAAACAAATGCCTCTGACACTCGATGCACTACAAGCGATGACAAAGCAAATCGGTTTAAAGGTTAACTGGTTTGATTCACTTGATGATGAGCAACTAACGTCACTCGGTGTGCAGAGTTCGGCGCAGGTGCGGTCGTTTTTTGAAGCACCGAACAAGATTTATCTAAACGTTGCGTTAAAGCAGCAACCGGTCAGGCACAAGTATGATCTGGCCGTTTATATCGCACATAAAACCCTGCACGGTGGCGATGGTGCAAAGAGCGCCATGCTGACGGGTAAGCAGCAGTTTAATGTAATGCGTAATGTCAGTACCAACATCAGCCAGACCAATGCTGTCGATGCACAGGATATTATGTATGCATGGCGTGATTTTGAGTGCAGTTTCTTCGCTGCAGCACTGTTATGTCCGAAAGTACCGTTCCGTCGTTTACTTGAGCAACATGCATATGAAGTGAACGTCGGTAAGTTTGTCGATGTATCAACTTCTATTGCAATGCGGCGTATGACGGCGGTATCACCGTATCCGCACTGGCACTATTTCGATGCTTACCCGCCAGGGCGGTTGAATGCGGTATATCGTGGCAATGGCATACCACTGCCATGGGGCAACATGCGTATGGTTCAGGACCCGTGTCAGCACTGGGCGGTGTTTCGCAAGCTTGAATCAGACATGAGTTATTCGTCGGCGCAAATATCTCTGCTCGATGTAGGGTCGGAGTCGAGAATATACTGCTGCGAATCAATAAAGGTAGATGATCTGGCCGGGCATAGTCAGGTACTCTGCGCCGGTATAGATATGAACCCGGCCATCGAAGCGCAGGGCACAGATCCGTTGTCACTGGCAGCGGATCTCAAGAAAGCCTGTGGAGGTAACGGCGGTTCGGCCGCCATTCCCAAATCAATACGTAACGAGCTCTACAAGGTTGCCAAGATACTAAACATAGCGTGGCTCGAACGCGGCATCGATAATGAGGCGCGGGTAATTTGCCCTCGCAGTGGCGCTTGTCCCCGTACACCAGTGTGCAGTAAAAGTGCCTGCGGCGCCTGACTATTGTTGTCTATGCAGCGTCGCTCTGCTGCGAACCAGGGGGTTCACAAATAGAGTCCGGATACGCACAGACCTGATTGGCGCCGTTGTGTTTGGCTATATGTAGTGCTTTACTGGCAGCGACGGTAAAGTGTTTGTCAGTAATGGGGCCAGAGGTTACTTCAACACCTGTCAGGCCAACAGACACAGTCAGGTTGGTGGCTTTGCCACTGAGTTCAAACCGGGTTGATTCAATGTTAGATCTTACCCGTTCCGCAAACACCATTGCGTTGTGCGGTGTGGTTTCGGGTAAAAGCGCGACAAACACGTCGGCCGCAAACCTGCCGATTATATCAGACGTGCGTGAGCACTGAAGCAACAGCCGCGCGATATCCTTTAAGACGAAGTTGCTGGCCTCATGACCCTGTTCACGACACAGTGCTGAAAAACCATCGATATCAATAAACACTACCGATAGAGATGTCTTGTAGCGATTGCGTCGATCCACTTCCTGCTTTAGCGTTTGTTCGATAAAACGACGATTGTAGAGTTGGGTCAGTGAATCAGTGATAGCGAGCTTTCGGTATTTCTTTTTAACTTCTAACAGTGTTGATTCTGCAGTGGCGAGTTTGTCCTGTGCGTTATCCAGTTGCAGCAGCAGGGTCTGGTTGCGCCTTTGCAGCTTTGAAAACTCGTATGCACGGTTTGCGGTATGTTGCAGCAGTTGCGCATGGGGGATGGGCTTGCGCAGGTAATCAAATGCGCCGCTGGCCAGTGCCTTTATTTCCTGGTCGAGCCCTTGTTCCTGCGTCAGGAAAATCACCTGTACCGAGTGATCAACAAGCAGCAGCCGGTCCATTAACTCGAGGCCGTTGATGCCGGATTGCCCCGGCTGACACAGAACCTGTTCGGTGATAACAATATCGATAGAGCGTGATGCGAATACATCGATCGCCTGCTCGCCGCTTTGTACGGCATACACCACAGCCCCTGTATTCTCAAGAACTGGCTGTACTACATCGTTGTCCGACTGGGTTGGATCTACCAGTAAGATTTGGCAGTGTTGACTCTCCGATACCATAAAGCTCCCCACAAATTTAATGCTTAAGGTGCCTGGTCATCGTCCGCCGACCAAACCTTGCCGGATAGTTCAACATTAATGCCGGGCCTGGCAGTTTGGCAGCTCGCCCGCGTTGCTGGCGAGGATATCTGTAACAGAGTTCAAATAAACCACTGAGGGAAGGCGATATTTGGAGTGCCCGTGGAAATTTCGGGTGTCGCCGGTTTGTCCACCGGTTGCGTAAAAACTCTCCAAATATGACAAATTGTACACCTCCGGCAGGCGCGACAAAAACATGACACACCGCACAGAGTCCCTGGGAGCGCGTCACTAAACTGCGCCGTTCAGTGAAACCTCTCAGGTAAAAAACGTGCTCTATACCTCACTCATCGCTCGATTAAGTATCGCGCCTGGCGGTCTGGTCCGGTCTCCGGCAAGGCTTTGTTCAGGGCAGTCTCGCATGTGTCACGGTGTCACACACGCGGTTAGACACCATGCGGTTAGGCAAGTGGTTAAATTTGTTGCCGCGCTGGCATTTTTGCTGGGGCAAACATCAATGGTCTCCGCACAGCAGGCTGGCGCCTGCATCGACAGCGACGGCGATGGCTGGGGCTGGAACGGCGTCGAAAGCTGCCTGATTGATGCCGGTGCAGATAGTGGCTCATCGTCTGGTGCTGCCTGCATCGACAGTGACGGTGATGGCTGGGGCTGGGATGGTTCTGCCAGTTGCCTCGTCGGGGCGTCGGACTCCGGTGATTCCGGTGCCGATACAGGCAGCAGTGCCGGAGAATGTGTCGATTCCGATGGTGACGGCTGGGGCTGGGACGGTCAGGCTTCGTGCCGAGTGTCTGCGTCAGACGCTCCCGCTACACCTTCCGAGCCTGCAACACCTTCAGAGCCCACGGTACCAACCGCTCCCCAGCAACCTGCTGGTGGCAACGATATTCAGACCAGCGGCTCGTTTAATCGCAGCTCTGACCTGGTTGCGCTGCACTATGATCACGCACCCGATCCGGACGATGGCCACGCGGCAGTCGCGGGTTACATTGTGACTCAGGAACTGGGTCTGAATGTCAGTGTGGTCGGAGGCGCATACGGTGTATGGAACGCCAGTCGATATGTATCGGCCTCTGAAGGACTGATGTCGTCAGTCTGGGGTGGTCAGTGGCTGGACGCACATAACAATCGTTCGTCAGCAGTTTCGGTTGCTACATCGCGCTGGGCTGGCGTGCTGACTTCCGGTGGCGATGTCTGGGTTGCCGAGGGCGGTCAATCCGACTTCACTGCTGACGTTGTGCGAGCCATCCAGCAACAGTTCCCGGAAATTCAAACCCGCAACCGTATCCATGTGATTCAACACAGTCAGTGGAACGAAGACCACGCTGATCGTTCAGACCTGGCATTCGTAAAGTCGAATACGCGCTATGTTCGCATCGATGATGGCAACAACCCGAACGGAACTGCAGATTTTCGCTCGGAAACACCTGATGCTTTCGTTAGTGCGGCTAACAGTTCGCGTTATTCAGGAGTATGGAACGCCGGATTCTCATATCTCAGCCCGTACGAAAAACTCGACTTTTCTGACACCGTTGAGCTGATGCACATTCTGGGCATTGGCACTGGCCAGATCGCCACAGTCGAGCAGTTTGCTGCCAGATTCATGCAGTAAACTGAACCAGTGATCTGCGGTCCGGTGTTGCCAGCCGGGCCGCAGCGGCTGATCAGGCTCTCATGACTTGGTCAGCAAATGGCAAAGCAGCAAGTATTCATGTATAGAACTGGTTAATGTTGCAAAGTAGCGACCTTAACCTAACAGAGTAATCTGAAACTCCATGCTTCTAGACAGTGACTGGCGCGAAGAACTGCGCCTGCTGCGTCTCAATAACCCCGCTTATCGCATTGTGTTCCTGGTACTGGATATATTGCGATGGTTTGCCTATCTGGCTGGTGCATTGTTACTGGTGGCTGTTTGCTGGTACATCGTGACCCCACGCGAGTATGCCCCGGCGACCGCAGCTGACACATTCGGCAGCAACCAAGGCGCCGGTGCGGACATTCAGGACAGTGCAGGGCTAAACGCTGCCTCTGGCAAAAACACAGCGACAGAGCCTGCTACTGCAGCGGCTTTTGAGCCCCCCGCCGAACCGCCAATGACGAAGGAGAGAATTGAATATCTCCGATCATTTGCCAATCGGGTAAAAGGGCAACCGGGCGCGACAGCTCAGCAAGGCGAAGTTCAGAACACAGCCGTTGATCCCGTCGCTGAACGGAGTGGTGCTGATGAGGACCTCGAAGTCGCTCAACCTGCAACTCGTGTAGCATCCAGCGAAGGCGCGACTGACGGAGTGGACCTTACTGTATATGCGGTGCCAGCCCCGGACAGCGTTATACCCGGCGTCATTGGTGACGATCAGCCATCATTGCAACCCCCTGTTACAGAGCAGGCGCCACCAGAGCCAATAGCAAAGCAGCAGGTAACATCTGCACAAACAGATGCGGTGATTGTCCCTGCGAAATCCAGTGACCAGGGCATCGGCGCTGTTGCTGCTGAGCAAGGTGTGGAAGACAGCAATAAGCCTGTCGATGCTGCCGATTTGCAAACACCGCCGGTAATTGCACTGGCGACAGCGGCGCTTGAACCCCCGACAAGTGCAAGCACAACAGTAACCACAAGCGACGACGTTCCGGTGTCAGCAGATGCCGATGATCTGGAGTACACGCCCAACAACCGACCCTATGCAGGTACTAAGTGGGTAATGGCGCAGGATGAAAATCACTACACAATACAAATCGGTTCGACGGTCAACCGGCCGTTCCTGGTCCGTTTTGTCGACACATTGCCCGAACCGCATCTTGCCGCGATATTTAATTTTCGCATTAATCGTTGGGATCGCTGGGAGCATGTGCTGATCTATGGTTCTTTTGATACGCGCGAAGCGGCGAACAAGGCACTCGGCACGTTGAGTCAGGCGAATAGACGGTACGGTGCGTTTGCCAGATCATTCAAAGTGATTCGCGGTGATATGGACGTCGCCAACACAGTTACTGCACAGAACAGTGGGTCCGGCGCTGTGCAAAACCAGTAACACGGCAGGCACATGAAGAAGTTGTTTGTCGCAGTGCTGCTTTGGTCCGTCGGGTGCAGCTTCACCCTTGTTGTGTACGCGCAGACTGATACACAGTCGTCTACACCTTCAGGGGGGCTGCTTGATGATGATGGCTCCTCCATGCCGGCGTGTGTGGTCGTGTTGCACGGTCTGGCCCGTTCCTATCGCGCAATGAAACCTATCGCTCGTGCCTTTGGCGACGCTGGCTATGAGGTGGTTAATGTCGATTACCCCTCACGCGATCACCCGATAGAAACACTCGCGCCGATGGCAGTACATGACCTCGGGTTGTCTCAATGCAAAGAGCAGCGCCTTGTGCACTTTGTGACCCACTCATTGGGCGGCATATTGGTGCGCTATTATCTGGCTCACAATGACATTGATAATCTCGGTCGTGTGGTCATGCTGGCACCACCGAATCAGGGCAGTGAAGTCGTTGATAGCTACCGTAACGTACCGGGCTATAAACTGTTAAATGGTCCGGCTGGTATGCAGCTTGGAACCGACGATGACAGCATTCCACGGCAACTGCCTGCGGTAGAATTTCCACTGGGTGTAATTGCGGGTAGCAAAACCTTTAATCCGATTCTGTCGTTGTCACTGCCGAACCCGGATGATGGAAAAGTATCTGCTGCGAGCGCTCGTGTTGAAGGCATGCAGGGGTATCTGCTATTGCCTGTCACACACACTTTCTTAATGCGATCTGATGAAGTTATTGGCCATGCACTGCACTTTATCGAGCATGGCAAGTTTAAAGTTACAGGGTCTGATCAGTAGCGAGACTATTTTGTATGCGCTGCTCTAACGTATGTGCGCGATCTCCAGGTACATCCCCGATGAACGAACTTGTCGCTTTGGGCTTTTGAGTCGTTAGGCGGCGTTGTGGAGCTTGCTA
>CAYMFQ010000121.1:5580-9878 GCA_964389335.1 uncultured Granulosicoccaceae bacterium | reverse complement strand
CGCGAGACTACCGCTCTGAGTCACTATCTTTAAGACGTCGCAGTGTCTGTTCAATCACTGAGTTTAACAACGCCACCTCACGTTCAGTGGGGGCGGCTTTCATAATCATCTGGCGCAGCGAATGATAGGCATTCCAGTTTTTTTTCGAGAGATCAAAGTTCAGTGCCAGCAACCATTTTTGCAGTGCATCGTCAGGGGTTAACAGGACAGGACGCTCCTCACTGACCTGCTCAGTTACCTCTGCTCGAGTTGGTAGCTGCGACAGAGCAAGCACTACGGCATGCGACAGGTTCATGCTTTTTAGTGGCCCTGGTATATCCAGGGAACAGGTTCGATGTGCCCACTTAAGGTCATCGCGTGACAAGCCGTGATCTTCAGCACCGAATATCAGCGTCACATCGCGAGCGTCGGACCATGCAGACCACTCGGTGAGTTCGGCGAGGCGCTGTACTGGTCGCCGACGTCCTTCACGCCGACTGAGGGCGATACGAATGGTATCGCCTTCGGCCTCGGCATATTCTTCCCACGTTGCATAGCTGATGCAATCACGCAAAGGTTGCTGACCCTGGGCTGCGCCCTGACTGGCGTTTTTGTCAAGCTCGCATTGCGGGTCGATCAGACGCAGACGCGTATGGCCGAAGTTGCACATGGCGCGCGAGACCATGCCAATATTGCGTGCATACTTCGGCCTGACAAGTAGAACCGTGTATGCCGAAGAGTCGCTCAATTGCTGTGCCTTTTTGTAAGTGCCGGGTTTTGTTTGTTGTAAATAGTGTCAAGCCACCGGGATGCACGATTGTTGCGCGGTTGTGCTCAAGTGGACTCTCAGGCGCAATATTATACCGGTAAATGAAAACCGTGGTTCGGCAGCAGTGCCCGTGTATTTATGAAAATGCTATGCTACAGCTTTCCGCGATTCACCTATACACAGCATGCGTCCATCGACTGACCTGACATTGTTGCTGGTGCTGGCAGCGCTTTTTATTTTTCACTCGCCGTTCACGCGCTGGTGGGCAAGTCTGCAGCTACCGTGGTACACGGTGTTTGTGCTGTGGTTTCTGTTGATTGTGCTTATCGCGCTGAACAACCGCGCTGGCGAGTCACGTAGCGACGACAGTAAAACCGGTGGCGACTGATGCACTCTGGCGCGGCTGCACACAGAGCAGCGTTAATTACCGGCATTACCTCAGTGGTGTTACTGTGCGAATAATCGCGTTCTGTGTTGTGGAGTCAGAACGTTGGGGATAGAGCTGTGGGTGTTGTTCTTGGCAGCGCTGTGCTATCTCGGTGCATTGTTTTTTATCGCCTGGGCTGCCGATAGAGAAATTCTCCCCAAGTCGCTGGTCGAACATCCGGCCATATACGCGCTGTCACTGGGTGTATACGCAACGTCCTGGACCTTCTACGGCAGTGTTGGTCTTGCGGAGAGCAGTGGTCTGGTCTTCCTGACTATTTATCTCGGTGTTACTGCCGCCTTTTTGTTGGGGCCGTATTTACTACGACCACTGTTGCGCCTGTGCCGTGATTATCAGTTGACATCAGTGGCAGATTTGCTGGCGTTTCGATATGGCGGCAGGCTTACTGGTCTTGCCGTGACGATATTTTTACTGCTTGGGATTCTGCCGTACATCTCGTTGCAGATTCACGCTGTCACACGGTCAATGCAGGTACTGGCCAGAGAAGCGACTCCCAATCTGCTGGCACTGGCGTTCTGTGCCGTAATCACGGTGTTTGCAGTGTTGTTTGGCGCACGTCATCTAACACCCAGAGAGAAACATTCGGGCCTGGTGGTGGCTATTGCGTTTGAATCTGCTGTAAAGCTGGTAGCGTTGCTGGTGGCAGGCCTGTTTGCCGTTATGCAGGTTTTTGGTGGCTTTGATGCACTGCAGGGGTGGCTGGAAGCAAACCCGCAACAACTACAGGCAATGTACGAACCTGTCAGTACTGCGCAGTGGAGTACTTTACTGCTTCTCGCTTTTGGCGCCGCGTTTCTACTGCCGCGCCAGTACCATATGACGTTTGTTGAGAATCATGATCCACGATCACTCAAGACGGCCTACTGGTTGTTTCCACTGTACTTACTGCTGTTAAATCTGCCTATATTTCCAATACTGTGGGCCGGCAAGCATCTGGGTCTGTCGACCAGCGCCGATTTTTACGTGCTTGGCATGTCGATGGCGTTGAACAACAACTGGCTTGCCCTGCTGGTCTATCTGGGCGGGTTGTCGGCGGCCAGTGCCATGATGATTGTCACGACACTGGCACTGTCTTACATGTGTCTGAACCAGATTCTGCTGCCACTTAGTATTACTGCCAACAACCCGTCCACCAACCTGTATCAGCGCCTGCTGTGGAGCAAGCGCATCATTATTGCGGCAATCATCGTCGCCGGGTATTTTTTCTATCGAGTGATTGAGCTAAACGAAGGGCTCGCAAGTCTCGGTCTGATTTCGTTCGTCGCCGCCGTTCAATTGTTACCCGGTGTCATTGGCTTGTTGTTCTGGACACGTGCGACCCAAACCGGCTTTATAGCCGGAATGTTCGGTGGTGCCACCGTTTGGTTTGTGCTTTTGGTGATGCCACTGCTGACGGATACCGCATCGATCAGTAGTGTGCAACGGTTAATTGAAAATATCGGGTTTGGCGGTGTGGATGTCTGGAGTATTGCCACGTTCTGCTCACTGACGGTCAATGTGTTTTTGTATGTCATTGGTTCTGTAATAACGCAACCGACAGAAGAGGAACAGGAAGCGGCGCTCGCCTGCGTATCAGATACCATGCGGCCGCTTTCGGGGCTGGTTACGGCGGTGTCAGCCGCTGACTACACAGTACAGCTTGAACACTTGCTCGGGCGTGAGGCGGCAGAGCAGGAGGTTGCGCGCGCGCTGACAGAAACAGGGCTCGGTTCAGAGCACTGTACTGCCGCCGAACTGCGTCTGCTGCACGAAAGATTAGAGCGAAATCTGTCTGGTCTGCTTGGGCCGACCGTTGCACGACTGACACTGCGCGGTAATCTAACCCTGTCCAAGCCGGCTGACGTAGCACTCACGGAGAGCCTGCGCGCCATGGAAACCAGGCTTGAAGCGTCGCGTGTACAAATGCGTGGTGTTACGCGTGAACTTGACGATCTGCGACTGTATCTGCGCCAGGTACTGCAGGACTTACCGCTCGGTGTATGTTCGGTCGGGCCAGGTGGTGAGATTCTGATCTGGAATCAGGCCATGACACAAATTTCCGGTATCGATGAATCAGTGGCGAGGCACGCGACCCTGCAACAACTTCAACCGCCGTGGAACGATCTGTTACAGAGTTTTTCGGCGTCGAACGACAGGCATCTGTTCCGCCAGCATGCGAGCCTCGGCAGCAGCAGTAAGTCATTTAACTTCCACAAGTCCACCATCAATCCACCGGCCGGCAGCGCCAACCAGTCGACTGGTCAGGTTATTCTGGTGGAAGACAGAACCAATATTGACCTGCTTGAGTCAGAGCTTGCACATACCGAGCGTCTGGCCTCAATCGGTCGATTGGCTGCCGGGGTTGCGCACGAGATAGGTAATCCGCTTACCGGCATCGCAAGCATTGCTCAAAACATGACCTATCATGAGGACGCCGATTCAATTCGGGATAACAGCGAAGATGTGCTGGCACAGGTGGACCGGATAAACGGCATCGTCAATTCATTACTAACCTTCGCCAGAAACGAAAGTACTGTTACTGAGTCTAAGGGTGAGATTGATCTGACCGACAGTATTGAACAGGCGATAAAACTTGTATCCTTTTCTGAACTGGCGCGCAGCATTAACTTTAATATCAATATTACTCAGCCATTGATGGTTCGTGCTAACCCCGGTCAAATGGTGCAGGTATTTGTCAATTTGTTTAATAACGCATGTGATGTATCGGATTCTGGTGGCAGCATTGATATCAGCGGTAATATTGACGGTGACACGGTAGTGGTAAAGGTCAGAGACTTTGGCCCGGGTATATCGTCATCGGAGCAATCCAGAGTATTTGAGCCTTTCTACACCACTAAAGCAGTCGGGCAGGGCACAGGGCTTGGGTTGTCACTGGTGTATAGTCTCGTCAACGGTAACGACGGTAAAATTTCAATCGATAACTCAATTACAAACGGCACCTGTTTTGAATTACTGATGCCGAGTGCAGAGCAGTCAGTATCCCCGGCGCTTGTTTCGCCAGCGGTGATAACACCGCCCGCTGCCAGCGGTGCGCCCACGCATGACTCGATTGATAAGACTCGCGACCAGGGTTCAGGTGCGCACCACACAGCGCTGCGACAG
>CAYMFQ010000121.1:0-5480 GCA_964389335.1 uncultured Granulosicoccaceae bacterium | reverse complement strand
TAAGGTGCGTAATGAATAGATTATTAGTAGTAGAAGACGAAGACGTCATTCGCAAACAGCTTTCGGTGCTGCTGACGCGCAATAACTACCACGTTACCGGTGTGGCTACAGTAGAAGAGGCGTTGGCGTGTCAGCCGCAGGCCTTTGACCTGATACTGGCGGACATACGCCTTCCCGGAGCCGCGGGTACTGAAATCATTCAACACAGTGATCAGGTGCCGGTTATCGTAATGACCAGCTATGCCAGCGTGCGCTCGGCAGTCGAGTCGATGAAGCTTGGCGCAGTAAACTACATCAGTAAACCGTTTGATCACGACGAACTGCTGCTGGTGCTTGATCGGTCGCTGCGCGAAAATCGGATGTCTGCACAAAACGCAGCCATGCGAAGGGATCTGGCGCGAATATACCCGCATGAAGACATTACTACCGGTCATGCTGCTATGCAGGCAACCATAGAAGGGATCTCTAACCTGCAGGATAACGACCGCTTCGTGATGCTGTACGGCGAGCGCGGCACCGGTAAAGAGCTGCTGGCTCGGTTGTGCCATGAGCGCAGTTCCCGAAGTTCCGGACCACTAGTGTTTGCGGACCTGCCAGCGCACCCGGAAGCAGAAATAAACAGCCTGCTGTTTGGCAGTCACGAGGCCGAGTCACACAACAACCAGATGCAATCCGGTCTGGCACAGTCTGCCAGCGGCGGCACACTGGTGTTGCGCAGCGCAGAGTTATTATCAGCTGAAACACAAAGCCGCTTCGTTGCCGGCGCTGACGTTGCCGCACAACAGCAACAACTCAATACCCGCGTTATTGCACTAACCGGAACCTTGCCTGATCCTGCTGTGCGGGATTGTCAATTTAGTGCGCCGTTTGTCGAACTGTTCTCGCGCAGCTTTCCGGTTTTGCCGCTGCGTGAGCGACGCGAAGATATAAAGTATCTGACGCAGCGTTATTTACAGCAGTTTGCTAATCGATATCGGAAACGTCGGATCGCCTTGTCTGAAGAAGCGCAACACGCATTGGCTGCGTATCAGTGGCCGGGTAACATCAACGAGCTAAAAAGTGTGATCGAACGCGCCGTGTTGCTTGCGGAAACAGATGAGATAAAGCCCGTACATCTCGGTATTGGCGTGTTTAACGGGCAGGCTTGTCACGCACCGCTTGATCTCAGTCTCGATGCCTACTTCCGGTACTTTGTGCTTAACTTTCAGGATCAGCTAACCGAGACCGAACTTGCCAGTAAGCTCGGTATCAGTCGCAAAGCACTGTGGGAACGTCGGCAGAAGATGGCATTGCCGCGTGGCGGCGTCTAGGTAAGTTCTACCGCTGCAGCCCTACCATCCTGCCGCACACGGTAGGGTGCTCTGAGTGCAACGAAGCGCACCAACGGGCTTAACCGCAATTTAACCGCAAGTTTAATCAATCACCTTGCCCGGCAGACGCTTTTGCCAGATCCGCGGACTGCAAACGACAGCCCGGCTGCTATTTCTAAATCGCCAGGTACTCGTGACGCAACTGTTCGTTTTCGAGTACTTCTGAGGCGGAGCCCGCATAGACCAGTTGACCGGTATCAAGGATGACTGCACGATCCGCCAGTTGCAGTGCGGCGACGGCATTTTGTTCAACGATAATCGTCGTCATGCCCTGTTCACGAATGTACTGCAGTGTCTTTTCGATTTCCTGCACAATTACCGGAGCGAGGCCTTCATAAGGTTCATCAAGCAACAGCAGTTTAATATCTCGTGATAGTGCACGTCCGATTGCAAGCATCTGCTGTTCGCCGCCTGACAGTGTTACACCTTCCTGCTTGCGTCGTTCACCGAGTCGTGGAAAGAGATCGTAGATTTGTTCAATAGACCAGCCGACCGGCTCGACGATTTGAGCGAGCTTGATATTTTCCTCTACGGTCAGACCCGGAATAATACGTCGGTCTTCAGGTACGAGCCCGACACCAGCTACCGCTGCCTGATGGCTTGCCATGTTGTGCAGCGGCTTGCCGTCGAGCCAAATCTCACCGAGTTGCAGTTCAGGATCGCCGATGCGCGCAATAGTTCTGAGCGTGGACGTTTTGCCCGCGCCATTGCGGCCGAGCAGCGCGAGTATCTCGCCTTCGGCAATGTCAAAGCTTACGCCCTGAACAATATAGCTTTCACCGTAATACGAATGAATATCGTTGCAGCTAAAGTAAGCTGAACCGTGCGCGTTCAATGGGCACCTCCAAGATACGCTTCCTGCACTTTCGCATTGCCTTTAATATGTTCCGGTGCGTCTTCGACGATGACAGTGCCCTGGGCCAGAACGCTGATCCGGTCGGCCAGGCTGAAGACTACGTGCATGTCGTGTTCGATGATGATCATGGTGATGCCGCGGGTGTCGCCAATGTGGCGTAGTACTTCAATGGTGTTGTTGGTATCGGCGCGGCTCATGCCGGCCGTTGGTTCGTCGAGCAACAGCAGCTTGGGTTCCTGAACCAGGCCCATGGCCATCTCCAGGCGCCGCTTATCACCGCGTGACATAGACGCTGCGACCATGTCGTGTTTGTCGGCCATGCCCAGATCTTCCAGCACGTGTAGCGCACGGTCGTGAATTTCGGTCTCCCGACGCATCGGCTTCATGGCGTTGAACTCAAAAATGCCATCGCGGTGTGCCAGTGCCGGAATTATTACGTTTTCAAGCACAGTCAGGTCGGAGAAGATTTCAGGTGTTTGGAATACCCGCGATACACCGGCCTGGTTAATTTGGTGGGGCTGTATGCCAAGCAGACTTTTGCCGTAGAACATGACCGTGCCGCTGTCTGGCGTCAGGCGACCAACGAAACAGTTGAGCAGGGTACTCTTGCCAGCGCCGTTAGGACCGATGATGGCATGGATTCGGCCTTCTTCGACGGTCAGGTTAACGTCGTTAAGTGCCTGCAGGCCACCGAAGCGTTTGTTTACGCCTCTGACTTCAAGCGCACTCATGCTGATCTCCCCGCCGTGTCCGCGACCTTGGTTTTGCGCTTACCAAACAGCCGTTTGAACAAGCCGCTGAGCCCACCAATAAGTCCGCCAGGCATAAAGATAACCACCAGCATAAACATCAGACCCAGGGTCAGGTGCCATCCCTTACCAACAAACGGATGGATGATGGTAACCATGATGTTTTCCAGCCCGTCCGGCATAAAGGCAAACCACTGGTGCAGCAGGTTGTCGTTAATTTTTGAAAAGATGTTTTCAAAATATTTGATCAGGCCCGCACCCAAAACTGGCCCGATGAGTGTGCCAACACCGCCGAGAATAGTCATCAAAACCACCTCACCAGAAGCCGTCCACTGCATGCGTTCGGCACCCGCCAGTGGATCCATCGATACCATCAGGCCGCCAGCGAGGCCGGCATACATACCGGATATAACAAATGCAGCCAGTGTGTAGGGGCGCGGACTGATACCGGTATAGCTGAGGCGTTCGTTGTTCGACTTGACAGCTTTAAGCATCATGCCAAATGGCGAGCGGAAAATACGAATCGCGATATAGAACGCAATCAACAGGACGAACGCACACAGGTAGTAACCAACGTTAAATGTCCATAGCCAGTCACCTACAGCCAGTTTGTAGCTGTAACCCATTTGCAGGCCGAATAGAGAAGGCGCGGGAATGTTGCCTGACGCACTGCTGGCACCATCGAGAATCCGTGGATCGTTCAATGCAGTTTGCAGCCCGGTTTCACCGCCGGTGATCGGTGTCAATACCGACGCTGCCAGTGCGAACGACATCTGTGCGAAGGCGAGGGTGAGGATCGAAAAATAAATGCCGGATCGCCGCAGCGATATGTAGCCAATCAACAGTGAGAAAACACCGGCAACTATCGTTGAAACGATGATTGCCGGAATAACGTTGATGGTTAGCAGTTTCAGCATCCACACACCGGCGTAGGAACCTGCGCCAAGAAATGCAGCGTGGCCAAAGCTCAGATACCCGGTCAGGCCAAACAGTATGTTGTAACCAATGGCGAAGATGCCAAAGATCACGAAGCGCTGCATCAGGTCCGGGTAGCCCGCGTTGAATTGCGCAAACTTCGAACCTTCCGGAAACGGGTTTAGCAGAATGGGTGCAGCCGCCACCAGTATCAGTACGAACAGCAGCGTTAGAAAATCGTTGCGAGATAGGCCTAACACGTATCAGCTCTCCATTACACCCTTGCGGCCCAACAGTCCTCGAGGGCGAGCAAGTAAGATGACGATTGCAGCGAGGTAGATCACGACCTGGTTGATACCAGGGATCACTTCGATCACCTCACGCATGGAGGCAAAGCTCTCCAGAATACCGAGAATAAACCCGGCCAGCACGGCACCGGCAAGGGAGCCCATGCCACCTACCACGACGACCACAAACGAGATCACCAAAAAGTCCATACCGATGTGGTAGTTCGGAGGATTGATCGGGGTGTACATAACGCCAGCAAGTCCGGCAACAGCGGCTGCAATGCCGAACATGATAGTGAATCGCTTATCGATGTTGATGCCGAGCAACCCTACGGTCTCCCGGTCTGCCATGCCGGCGCGCACCACCATGCCAAACGTGGTGAATTGCAGGAAAGCAAATACCGCGGCGATGATGACCATCGCAAACAAAAAGTAGACGATACGCCAGTACGGATACATCAGCTGTCCAGGGTCAAAACCGACCAGCTGTCCAAAGTCAAAAGAACCTATGAATGCTTCCGGCGCCGGCACTGGAATCTGGTTGGCACCAAAGTACGCTTTGATGATTTCCTGCAATACGATAGCCAGTCCGAAAGTCACCAGAATCTGGTCAGCGTGCGGACGCTTGTAGAAGTGTTTGATCAGGCCGCGCTCCATGATGAAGCCAACCAGCAGCATTATTGGTATGGCGAACAGTATCGCCAGTGGCACCGCCCAGTCGATTATCGTCTGTCCGGCTACCTCCCCAAACCATTGCTCAAGATACGGTGTTTTAACCTGCAGCGGCCGACCGAGAAAGTCGGTCTTTGTTTCATCTATCGTGGTGACCGATAGCGTCAGCAATCGCTGCAGTGTGACTGCGCAGAACGCGCCGATCATAAACAGCGCGCCGTGGGCGAAGTTTACGACGCCCAGCGTGCCGAATATCAACGTCAGTCCCAGCGCTATGAGCGCGTAGGCACTGCCTTTGTCCAGCCCGTTAAGGACCTGCAATAAAAAAGCGGAGAGTTCCATTACAGTCGTTCGATGTTAGTTGCGATCCGGAAGTGGGGCACTGGAGCGCAAGCTTGAAAGAATTCAGATTGCGCCGGCACGCAACTGCGATGCCGGCGCAAAAGCGGGTCGCTGATTAACCAGCGTTACAAGTACCCAGATCACCACCAAAGATTGACGCATCGTAGGTCACCTTGGCAGCAGGTGTGACTTCTACGATTTCGAGCAGGTCAAACTCGGAAGAAGGATTCTCTTTACCCTTCACAACCAGCACGTCTTTGAAGCACTGATGGTCTTCGGCGCGGTACAG
>CAYMFQ010000120.1:0-16617 GCA_964389335.1 uncultured Granulosicoccaceae bacterium | reverse complement strand
GTGGCAATAGTGGAAAGTTTCACGGTCAATGAAGGCTCAACCAGTACATTTGATCTGGCGGCAAATGATACGGATGCCGAGAATCGGCTGGATGTCGACAGTATCGTTATAACCAGCGGCCCAGCCAATGGCGTAATGACCGTAAATGGTGACGGCACAGTCGATTACAGTCACGACGGTTCAGAAACGACGACGGATACCTTTACTTATACGATTGCAGATCTGGACGGGGCAACCTCGGTGCCGGTGTCAGTTACTATTACCATTGCGCCGGATAACGATCCGCCAGTGGCTGTGGCTGATAGTTACAGTCTGGCGGAAGGGGCATCCGCCAGACTATTTATTGCCGCTAATGACAGCGACAGTGAGAATCGACTGGATCCTGCCGGCATTGCCATTACCACCGACCCGGTACATGGTGTCGTGACGGTGAATACGGACAGTACGGTCCGTTATACCCACGACGGATCTGAGACAACGTCCGACAGCTTTAGTTATTCGATAATGGACCTTGATGGTGCCGTGTCGAATATCGTATCTGTAAGCATCACGATAAGCCCGCAGAACGATCCACCAGTCGCGGTAGTGGAGAGTTTTACCGTTAATGAAGGCTCAACCAGTACATTTGACCTGGCGGCAAATGATACGGATGCCGAGAATCGGCTGGACCTGGACAGCATTGTTATCACCAGCGATCCGGGTAATGGTGTAATGACTGTCAATGGAGATGGCTCAGTTGACTATATTCACGATGGGTCAGAAACCGTCTCGGATAGTTTTAGCTATACGATAGATGACCTGGATGGCGGGACTTCAAATACCGTCACGATCAACCTGACGATCACGCCGCAGAATGATCCGCCCGTTGCCGTGATTGAAAGCTACACCGTCAACGAGGGCTCCACAAGCACCTTCGATCTCGCTGCGAATGACACAGATGCCGAGAACAGACTGGATGTAGACAGCATCGCCATCACCAGTGGGCCGGCTAATGGTGCAATCGTGGTCAACGGTGATGGGACGGTTGACTATATTCACGACGGCTCTGAAACCACCTCAGACAGTTTCAGCTACACAATAGATGACCTGGATGGTGGTACCTCGAATACAGTCGTTGTAGGTCTGACGATCACACCACAAAATGATCTACCGGTAGCAGTGATTGAGAGCTACACCGTCAACGAGGGCTCCACAAGCACCCTCGATCTTGCGGCGAATGACACAGATGCCGAGAACAGGCTGGACGTGGACAGCATCGTCATTACCACCGGTCCCGTTAACGGGGCAGTTACCATAAATGGTGATGGTACGGTCGACTATACGCATGATGGCACTGAAACCACCTCGGATAGTTTCAGTTACACCATTGATGATCTTGATGGCGGAACGTCTAACACGGTTGTAGTAGGCCTGACGATCACGCCGCAGAACGACTTGCCTGTTGCCGTGGTCGATAGCTTCACTATCAATGAAGGTGCAACCGGTACACTGGATCTGGCGGCGAATGATTCGGATGCTGAGAATCGACTGGATGTGGATAGCATCGCCATCACCAGTAGCCCGGCCAATGGTTCGGTCGTTGTCAACGGTGATGGCACGGTCGATTATATGCACGATGGGTCTGAGACCAGCGCAGACAGCTTTGCCTACACAATCGATGACCTGGACGGAGGTACGTCGAACGCAATTATCGTCAACCTGACCATCACGCCGCAGAACGATCCTCCGGTTGCAATAGTCGAGAGCTATACTGTCAACGAGGCCTCCACCAGTAGCCTCGATGTGGCAGCGAATGACACAGATGCGGAAAATCGACTGGATTTGAATAGCATTGTCATTACCGGCGGGCCGTCAAACGGTACGATAACGGTAAACGGTGATGGGACGGTCGATTATACGCATGATGGCACTGAAACTACGTCGGATAGTTTTAGCTATACAATCGATGATCTGGATGGTGGAACGTCAAATACGATTGTCGTGGCCCTGACAATCACACCTCAAAATGATCCGCCGAATGCGATAGCCGAAAGCTTCACCGTCAACGAGGGATCCACCTATACAATTGACCTGGCGGCAAATGATACGGATGCGGAAAATCGGCTGGATTTGAACGGCATTGTCATCACCAGCAATCCGGCGAATGGTGCGGTGGTAATAAACGGCGATGGTACCGTTGACTATACGCATAACGGTTCAGAAACCACGTCGGACAGTTTCGACTACACCATAGATGACCTCGATGGTGGCACATCAAATACGGTGACTGTCGGAGTCAGTGTTACTCCACAGAATGATGTGCCGCAGGCGTTCAGTGACAGCTTTTCTGTAAATGAACACACCACGACCAGATTGCATATTGCGTCCAACGATGCCGATGACGAGAACCGTCTTGCTTTGGCCAGTATTGTCATAACAAGTGCGCCTTCACACGGTTCTGTGCTTGTGAATACTGATGGCACGGTCGACTACAGTCACGATGGCTCTGAAACCACATCCGACACTTTCAGCTATACGATTGCAGACCTGGACGGGGCGACTTCTGTTCCTGCGTCTGTCGTCATAGCGATTGGACCGGTTAACGATCCGCCGGTCGCTGTGGCTGACAGCTTTAGCGTGGCAGAGGGTGCATCCGCCCGTCTTGATGTGGCCGCCAATGACAGTGACAGTGAGGGTAGACTGGATCCCGCCGGTATAACTATTGGCCTGAACCCGGCGCATGGTTCCGTGGCTGTAAACACCGACGGCACAGTTGATTATTCACACGATGGCTCGGAGACAACCTCGGACAGTTTCAGCTATTCAATCAGAGACCTTGATGGTGCTCTGTCGAATACAGTTTCTGTAAGCCTCACTATAGGCCCGCTGAATGATGTTCCTGCCGCCAATGACGACAGTTTTACTGTGGCAGAAGGGGCATCCGGTGTGTTCGATTTGCTGGCAAATGACAGCGATGCGGAAAATCGACTGAACGCAGGAAGTGTTGAAATTGTCAGTGCCCCGGTGAACGGCGTGCTGGTAGTGAACACCGATGGTACCGCGGCCTACACACATGATGGATCGGAGACAACCTCAGACAGCTTTAGCTATCGTGTCAGGGACCTTGACGGCGGCACCTCGAACACAGCGACTGTCAGTGTGGCGGTTTCCCCGGAAAACGATATACCGCTCGCTATAGACGATAGTCTCAGCGTTGATGAGGGAGCGAGTATAAATTTTAGTGTGATCGACAACGACAGTGATAGTGAAAACCGGCTGGATGCCAGCAGTGTTTCGATCGCTGTGCCCCCGCTCAACGGTGTGGTTGTGGTCAATGGCGATGGTACCATCGACTATTCACACGATGGTTCTGAAACAGCTGCGGACAGCTTTCGTTACACCATAGCGGATCAGGAAGGGCTGGTGTCTGTCGATGCACTGGTGAGTATTGCGATCATTCCACGCAATGATGAACCGATTGCGCTGGCTGACAGTGTCGTGATAGCAGAAGGGGCAACGGTTACTATCGATCTGGCCGCAAACGACAGCGATGCCGAAGGCCAGCTTCAGCTGGCAACTATCGATATCAGCACCCCGCCTGTGCACGGTTCAGTTATTGTCAATGGTGATGGCACCGTCGACTATACACACGATGGTTCAGAGACATCTGTAGATAGTTTTCAATACACCATATCCGATGCCAACGGTGTTATGTCCGCCGATACTGATGTGAATATTTCCATCAGCGCGGTTAATGATGCTCCACAGGCGATGCCCGATAGCTTTAGTGTCGCTGAAGGAAAAACCGAAACGCTCGCCCTGACTGCAAACGATACTGACGCTGAAGGCGGGCTTGATGCTGCCAGTATTCGGATTAGTACCGAACCTTTGCATGGTACGGTGTCATTGAATGGCAATGGTACGGTCGACTACACGCATGATGGGTCAGAGACAGCAACAGACAGTTTTACTTACCTCATCAGTGATCTCCATGGCACTGATTCAAGTTCCACTGCTGTTACGATTACAATTATCCCTCGAAATGATGTGCCGGTTGCGGTTGCTGATAACCACAGTGTGACAGAGGGTGGTGTCGTCACGATTGATCTGGTGGCCAATGATACTGATGCGGAAAACCGCCTCGATCCATCAACGATTGTAGTTACCAGTCCACCCGCACATGCAACACTGGATTTGCATGCCGATGGCAAGGTCACCTACACACACGATGGTTCCGAATCGGTGGCCGATAGTTTTGGGTATACCGTTGCAGACAGGGACGGTGGTGTTTCGTTTGCCGCGATGGTTAACATTGCTGTGTTGTCCGACAACGATGCGCCAATGGCAGCTGCTGATGCGTTTAGTGTTGATGAAGGTGCAACCGTGCAGTTGGATGTGCTACAAAACGACACAGATCCGGACGACGGCGTTGATATTGCCAGCCTGCGTTTGGTGCAGGGGCCTGCTCACGGTGTTGCTTCGGTTAATTCGGATGGCTCCATAACTTACCAGCACGATGGTTCTGAAACCACCGAGGACAGATTGTACTATCAGGTGAGTGATAGAGCTGGTTCTGTGTCGGAAACAGCTGTGGTGGCACTGCTTATTAACCCGATTAATGATGCGCCGGTTGTTAACAGGGTGCCAGTTGCAGCCGTTGTTGATGCTGCCGCTGATACGGTTGCCCTGCATCCTGATACCTTTACCGACGCCGAGCAGGAGATGTTGCGAGTCACGGCGACGCTTACTGATGGCAGCGCACTGCCGCCCTGGTTAGCGTTTGATGCGGAGTCTCTGACATTTATTATTGATTCAGACAAATCCGAGGCAGGTGCTACGGAGGTGTTGATTGTTGCTGAGGATGCTGCGGGAGAACGCGCGACAGCGGTACTGCAGATCAGTATTGAGCCTGAAATTGAAGCAGCACTGAAAAGGTTCGACACCGCTATTGAGTTTCCGGAGCCGGTAACAGAGAAGGCGGAGCGCGAATCTGAGAAGCCTGCTCTGGTTGCCGCTGCGCCGAACGACAGCAATGATTCAGCGACACCGGCAGCGAGTTCGGACAACAGGGCGCGGGAAAGCCGCGACGAAGATCAGTCGCCCACGTTTTCACTGGACGAAGACGTGCCGGAGCGGGAGCTTGAGATAAAGCCGGTTGAGCAACACAGTAAAAAACAACCGACGCGATTCGTGCAACTGGAGTCCGTGGTTGAGAACAATCCGTTGCGTAAGCTGATTGAACTCGACAAAGAGCAGTATGAGGGTTTTTATCGAAGCGTATCTGATTCGATTGATAACATGCAGGATGACCTGAACAAACAAAGGAACTTTCAGACTGGTGTGCTTGCATCATCGGCAGTGGCGGCCAGTAGTCTGGCGGTGGGTTATGCGTTATGGATTTTGCGCGGTGGTTCTCTGGTGTTCAGTCTGATGGCTTCAATGCCTGCATGGCGCTTCGTTGATCCGTTTCCAGTGCTCGGAAATCAGGACGACCCTGATGCAGATTCGGACACCGGTGGCGACGCAGAATCTTTGCAATCTATGGTGCGACAAAAGTCGCCGGACACAGCGTCTGCGGTGGATGATAGTGCTGATTGCACCGGCAACCCCACCGATAAAGCCGCAAAGCCACGAGATGTACGGTAACTGTAGTGCATTGATTCTGTGATAAAATCCGCAGCGGTGTGGCATTAAGCCGCTGAGTGCGGTTGAGGCGCGGGCTTCAACCAATGGATTTTGAATACGGTGCCATGGATATGCAGGACCCAGATTCGCCGGATCCGAATACACAGAAGCTGGATGAGTGGTTGTTGCAAAACAATCTCGGCACTTACCAGCAGGCGTTTAAAGATAACGGTATAACCTTCGACTTACTGGTTGAACTGGATCGTGATGATCTCCGGGAGATCGGCCTGAATCTCGGTGACCGCAAGCGTTTTCTTATAGCCGTGCGGTCTTTGCCTGTTACAGAAGCGCCGGGCTCAATACCGTCAGTTTCGGATTCGTTCAGGTCAGAGCAGCCGGCGCTGTCAAAGACACCAGCTTCGACAGCAACCGAACCTTTTCAAACAGAACGCTCGCCTGCAATACCTGTAGCAAACGGGAGCGATAACGCTACCGCGCAACCGCAGAGTGATCGTGGCATACCCGGCCCACAGTCGGGCGATACTCCGGGGGCGGAACGGCGGCAACTGACGGTCATGTTTGTTGACCTGGTTGGTTCAACTGCGCTTGCTGAACAGCTCGACCCGGAGGACATGGGGCAGGTTGTCAGAGATTACCAGGCGCTGGTTGGTCGAATAATCACGGCTAATGGCGGGTATATCTCCCGCTACATGGGGGATGGTGTGCTGGCCTACTTTGGCTGGCCCAGTGCCAGTGAAGACGATGCCACGCACGCTATTACCTCGGCACTGGCAATAACCTCCGCAATGTGCGAGCTCAGCACGCCGGATGGCGACGAGCTTACCTGCCGCTGTGGTATTGCCACGGGGCTGGTGGTGGTTGGCGAGCTTATTGGTGAAGGGCCCTCCAGAGAGCACGCGGTGGTTGGCGAAACCCCAAATCTTGCTGCGCGACTGCAGGGGCTCGCTGCAGAGAACAGTACGGTAGTAAGTGATGCAACGCGACGCCTGGTAGGTGAACAATTCGAGTTTCAGTCACTCGGTCTGCAGTCACTCAAGGGTATACGGCATCCGGTACCGGTGTTCAGTGTTGTAAAAGCAAAGCCGGTTGAAAGCCGGTTTCAGGCATCGCGTCAGCAGTTGGCCCTGCCACTGATAGGGCGGCAGCGGCAGCTGGAACAATTGCACTTCTACTGGCAACAGTGTGAGGCTGGCAATGTTATGCGCGTATTGCTGCAGGGTGAAGCGGGTATTGGCAAGTCGCGTTTGCTGCATGCATTTACGCAGGCGCTGCAATCAGGTGGTTGTCATCGCGTTATTTTGCAATGTGATCCACTGCGTGCAGACAGTGCTTTGTATCCGGCTATTCAATATGTGAATCGGCTTGCCGGAATCAGCAGTACCGATGGTAATCCACTGCGTTTGCAAAAGCTGAGTGATCTGTGTCGTGACATAGCCGCCGTAAGCACCGGGGATGTCCGTTCAGAGGTCTTGCCGCTGTTGTGTGAATTATCGGGCATAGATAGTTCGCCTGATACATCAGCACAATATACCGCGGTGCAGCGGCGACAATTAACGCTGCAAGCACTGTCTGCTGTGTTGCAGGCACCTGCGCCATCAGATGAGGGGCAGTTAAAGCCTGTGCTGCTGGTGCTTGAAGATGCGCACTGGATTGATCCGACCACCATAGAGTTGCTGTCGGTGCTGACGCAGGGGGAATCGACCCGACCACTGATGTTGCTTGTCACGGCGCGACCGGAATTCGAACCTGCCGCGCTTTCGTTTGAAGATCTGAGCACCATACAACTGCCGCGCCTCGGCGCTGATGCGTGTCGGCAGGTGGTGAGTTCGGTGTCGGCGGGCAGGCATCTGCCCGAACATGTTCTCGATGAAATAGTGGCAAAGACAGATGGCGTGCCATTGTTTGCTGAAGAGCTGACCAAAACCGTTATTGAATCTGATGCGCTGCCAGCAAGTGCAGAAGCTACACACTCAAACACTGCACCGCTAGAGATACCGAGCTCGCTGCACGACTCGCTGATGTCGCGGCTCGATCGACTGCAGTCACCGCGCGAGGTCGCACAGACCGCTGCCTGCATCGGACGCGAGTTTAACTTTGCGTTGTTGCGCAATATCGTATCTGTCGACGATGCCGGTCTGCGTCAGTCATTGCGAACACTGGTTGCCGCTGACCTGATCTTTGGAGACGAACAGTCGAGCTATTCGTTTAAGCATGCACTGGTGCGCGATACCGCTTATGAAAGCCTGCTGAAAAGTAAACGACAGCAAATACATTTACAGATTGCGCGGGTGTTGCAGCAACACTTTACTGAGTTACTGGCGGTACAACCCGAGCTGGCTGGTTATCATTTGCGCCGCGGAGGCAACTACATAGAAGCCTCCGGGTTCTGGCATAGTGCCGCGCGACAGGCGTTGCAGCGCGTGGCTAACAAGGAGGCTATTGCGCATGCCGGCAGCGGGCTTGAATGCCTGGCACTTGTTGACGAGGCAGATGTGCCTGCGGTCCGAAAGTATGAGTTACTGTTCGCCCGCGGAATGGGTTACATGGCAGTGCACGGTTATGCGGCGGAAACGGTATCAAACAACTTTAATGAAGCACTTGAACTTGCAGCTGCGATGGACGATGAAGAACGTTTCAGTCAGGCCGCGCGTGGTGTGGTAACAGCGCACATTGTGTCGAGTCGATTCGACGCAGGGCTGGTATTGGCAGACACCATGCTCAGCCGGGCCTGCACAGATATGCAGCGCTTCTATGCGCTGCGCATGCAGGGACAAATTTACCTCTGGCAGGCGCGTTTTGATGACTCACGCCAGTGTTTTGAACGTGCCATTAGCCTGTATGACAGCAACTATAAGTCGCCGCTGTCGCAGTGGGATGATGGCGTACTGTGCACCGGCTTTCTCGGGATCACACTCACCTGTCTCGGTGAGACCGCACAGGCAGAACATCATCATCGACAGTCAGTGCAGCGTGCTTCAGAACTGAATCAGCCGTTTTCGCGTTGTCAGGCGCTGGAGTCATGGATTACCTCCATCCTGCTGCGTGGTGATGATTTTTCCGAGCCACTCGATACCCTTGGTCAACTGGCAGATGAACATCAGATGGTGTTCTTTCAGGCCTGTGCGCAAATGTATCGAGGTATACAACAGATTCATTCCAACACCGCAGTAGCAGGTTGCAAGGCGGCAGGTTCTGCTGGCCCGGGTGTCGAAATGTTAAGCCGTGGGCTGAGCCTGTACATAGATTGTCAGTCAAGGCTCGGGGTGCCAAAGTGGATGACCTATGCAGCCGATGGCTATCGTATTGCAGGGCAACAACAGCAGGCGTTGCAATTACTCGATGATGCGAAAGCGCAGATGGACGAACTCGGCAACGAATACTTCAGAGCCGAATGGGCACGTGTCAGAGCGGAGGTGATGTGTGTTGGTGATCGACCACAACAGGCGGAGCTGTTGTTCAAGCAGGCCGTTAGTTTATCGCAGGCACAGGGCGCACTGCTGTTTGAACTGATTGCAGCCACGGGCCTTGCCAGACTGGCATTGTCGCAGTCAGTGAGTGCATCGCACCATCAGAAGAGCGCACTCGATGCGCTCGGTACCATTGTGGCAAGGTTTGAAGATCAGCCTTCGTTTGCGCAACTACAGGCTGCGCGGGAAGTGCTAAAGCTACAACAGAATAACGCGGCGCACTCGCAGTAGCGGGGGCTCTGCCTGGCAGACTCCAGCGTTCAGCGTTTTACGCCTGCGGCATTATATGATTCGGGAGATTGCCCAGATCGCTGCAGCCGAGGTTGCCCAGATTGGATTCGATATCTGCGATCAACAGATCGGCAACGTGGTCACAACCGGCCTGACCCAGTGCTGATCCGCCAAAGATAAACGCCCGGCCCAGCATCACAAATTGCGCACCGAGCGCCAGCGCGCGGCAGACATCAAGCCCTGATCGAACACCACTGTCGAAGACCACCACGCCATCGCTGCCCAGCTCGTCAGCGATTTCGGGTAATACTTCGATGGGGGCTGGTGCGCCGTCGAACTGACGACCGCCGTGGTTTGATACCACCACACCATCGGCACCGCGGTTAATGCACTGGCGTGCATCTTCTTTGCGCAGTATGCCTTTGATCAGTATCGGGCCATCCCATTCCTTGCGTGTTTCTTCAAGGTAGGTCCAGTCCAGTGCGCCCATGTTGGCGTTCATGTAAGCGCCTATCTCGGCCATGTCGGTTGAGTCTACGTATTTTTCCAGTGTGCGAAAGCGCGGCAGACCATGCGACAACGTAGCCATTGACCAGGCGGGCCGTATGGCGGCGCGCCAATAGGTTTTGATTGTGCGCTTAGGTGGTACGGACACTTCAGCGCGGCGCTGTCGTTCGCGGCGTGACTGTGTGGTGGTATCAGCGGTGATCACCAGAGTGGTCATACCGGCGGCTTTGGCGCGCTCGAGCACATCGCGTCTCATGGCAGGGTCGTTTGGCGGATACAACTGAAACCAGCCCATGTTGCCGGTTACCGCGCCAATCGCTTCTGGCGTTTCGGTGGCGACCGTGCTCAGACAATACGGTATGCCGTAGCGCGAGGCAGTATTGGCGAGCATGGTTTCAATGCCAGGCCACATCAGACCGGTTAGTCCAACCGGTGCTATACCAAACGGCGCGTTGTAGGTTATGCCGAATAGTTCCGTCTTCAGGTCAGGCTTAACTGTGCCCTGCATCATATGCGGCATCAGCTGTACACTTTGCAGTGCGCTTATATTGCGTGCAATGCATTGCTCGGCGCCGGTGCCACTGTCGAGGTATTCCCAGCTAAAGTGCGGCATGCGCTTTCTGGCACGAGCGCGAAGGTCGGCAATGGCCGGATAGCGATTCAGCAGTTCGATATTCATACGTTATTGTTGTTGTATTGGCGGCTACATGCGCAGCACAATTTTGCCATTACGGCCTTCACGATTGGCGTGTTCGAGAGCACTTGCTATATCAGTGATCGGGTACTCTGCCTCAACCGGTACGTGCAGTTCCTGATCGAGAAACTGCTGTGCCACACGGGTGTACATATCCACAACCTGCGCGCGCGTGGCGGTCTGAAAGAACCCGACCAGCCAGAATCCGTACAACGACATACCGCGCACAATCGTGTGAGTGGGTGTCAGCATGCACGGCTGACCGGACAGAAAGCCGTAATTCACAACCTTTGCACCGTTGCTTAAAGTATCGGCCATACGCAGCATTGCATCACCGGCAATGGCATCGATACCGAGGCGTATATTGGCGTCAGCGCCGGTTTTTTCACGAACCTCGGCTGCCAGATTATCGCTGTCGACCACGACCAGATCCGCGCCCAGTGCTTCGAGTTCGGGAATGAGTTCCGCTCTGCGCACCACATTGATGCTGTGCAGGCCGCGCGCCTTACAACCCTGAATAACGTGGCGACCCACCGCTGAGTTAGCGGCGTTTTGCATGACCCAGTCACCGGCGTTCAGCTCAACGTAGTTTTCCAGCATCAGGAAGGCGGACGGCGGATTGGCTTTTAGCTGTGCGGCGTTATTCCAGTCGAGCTCGGTTGGTATCTTCACAAACTGTGTTGTGTCGCCACACACCTGCTCAGACCAGTTGGCGCGGCCCAGGCTCAGCACATGATCGCCAACCTGATATTCATCGACGCCATCGCCCACGGCGATCACCTCACCCGCGCCTTCAATGCCGACAAAAGCGGGTAGCGCATCCGGGCCCGGGTAACGGTCCTCGAATATCAGCAGATCGGCCGGGTTAATGGCGCTGGCACGAATCGCAACATTGATCTGGCCAGCGGCAGGTGGTGGCAGCGGTGCGGAATCAATGCACTCACAGGTGGTTTCAGGGCTACCGTAGCGAACCAGTTGGACTTGTTTCATTGCATGTACTTGTCAGGTGGGAAGCACGCAGTATAACTGATCGTGCCGCAGCGCAAAGTTGTCGTGCCGGCCGAGGTGGCTGGCTGTTTTTTCGTTTTGTCTTGGCTATGCCTGAAATCATTGGTATGGTGAAAACACTTGAGTATCTGCAGGCAAAGCCGGGATTACCCAGGCCGCTGCCAAATGGACAGGCTGCACGGGAATTTTGCAGTGTGTCGATTTGCTTCAGGACTATGTATTCAGAACTATGTATAAGGACAGGCAACCAGAGGAAACCCATCATGCATCCAGTCATGCGTCAATTCGTGCGTACAGGTAAGTCAGTGAAACCCGCCGCCATAACAGCTGCCGCTGCAGTGTTGCTGGCCGGTGTTGCAACAGCAGAGCCGATCACCGTTGTTTCCTGGGGCGGCAGCTATGGTGAGGCGCAGGATAAAGCGCTCTTTAACGACGCTTCAAAAAACACCGGTATTGAAATCATTCGTGAATCCGGAGCCAGTATGTCCAAGACCTGTTTGCAGGTTGAGTCCGGCGCGGTTACCTGGGATCTGGTGGTGACCGGTTCCGGCGGTGCGGCGAACGCAGCCGCCAAAGGTTGCCTCGAACCAATTGACTACAACGTTGTTGACGTGTCTGATTTTTATCCGAATCTCTATACCGACTACTGTGTTGGCTCAGATGTGTTTGCCACGGTTATGGCGTGGAATACCGATAAATACGGCGAGCCCGGCAGCGAAGGTGCGCCACAGTCATGGGCCGACTTTTTTGACGTAGAGAAGTTTCCCGGCACACGAGCCTACCGCGCCAACAACGTAGACGGTGCGCTTGAGCCGGCTATCATGGCTGATGGTGTGGCACCGGAAGATGTATACAAGGTGCTTTCAACGCGCGAAGGCATGGAGCGTGCGATCAACAAAATTCGCGAGCTCAAGCCACATATTGCCGTCTTCTGGGGCTCCGGTGCACAGCAGGCGCAGTTGATGAAAGATGCCGAAGTCGATATGACGACCGGCTGGAACGGCCGCTTTGATAACGCCAAAAAAGATGGCGCCACCGTTGGTTATACACTTAAGCAAGCGCTGCTTGACTACGACTGCTTTGCCATGCCGAAGGGTGCACCGAACAAAGACGTGGCAATGAAGTTTCTGGCCGAGGTGTCAAAGCCCGAGTATCAGGCCAACCTGCCGTTTCACATTACCTACGGCCCCACCAACAAGAAGGCCTACGAAATTACTACAGCACCAAAAGAGCTGATCGAATCACTGCCGTCACATCCGTCTAACGTGCCGATGATGCTGCCGGTGCAACTCGAATGGTACGCCAAGCATCGCGAGGAAGCGCTTGAGCTGTATATGGAGTTAATGAGCGAGTAAGTGCCGTCAGTCTTGCGCTGTCGATAGATAGAAGCTCCCGACCGGTACGCCGGCGGGAGCTTTTTTTTGCGCGGCACATGGCTGTGGTACCAATTGCTGCGGTTGCGAATTGCACCGTACCTGTGAATAGATAAAACGGTAACAACGCTTCATGTCACTGGACAACGCGCTCCCCATTCGAGTCAGTGGTTTAACAAAAAAGTATGGTCAACTGTATGCACTGGATTCGGTTGATCTGGATATAAAAAGCGGTGAGTTCCTGACTCTGCTCGGGCCGTCCGGCTCCGGTAAGACCACACTGTTAATGGCTATTGCCGGTTTTAATCGGCCTGACGCCGGCAGCATTCGCTTTGCTGAACAGGAAATGATTCTGCAGCCACCGCACCGGCGTGAGGTGGGCATGGTGTTTCAAAGCTATGCGTTGTTTCCGCACATGACCGTGGCAGAGAACATAGCGTTTCCGCTTAAGCTCAGAAAGGTGCCTGCGGATGAACGTGCAAGCCGTGTGGAGGAAGCGCTGCACACGGTGCAACTTGACGGGCTCGGTGATCGCAATATTGATCAGTTGTCCGGCGGGCAGCGACAGCGCGTGGCACTGGCGCGGGCGTTTGTGTTCAGACCGCGCATACTCCTGATGGACGAACCGCTATCCGCGCTTGATAAAAAGCTCCGCGAGCGTATGCAGATAGAGCTTAAGCAACTACACCGACAGCTCGGGGTGACGACTGTCTATGTGACTCACGATCAGCGCGAGGCACTGACCATGTCGGACCGGATTGCCGTTATTAACCACGGCAGGCTGGTGCAGGTCGACACACCAGAGAATATTTATAACGCACCGGCTAACGCGTTTGTTGCAGACTTTATCGGTGAATCAACGCTGTTGCCATTAACGCAGCACAGCGACGAGCAGTTGTATTACGACGATAAACTGATTGCCGGTAAGCCGGCTGCCGAGGGTGCACACTGGTCACTGGTGATAAGACCCGAGCGGTTGCTGGTGCTGGATACCATGGCGCCGCAGCCGATGGTCAATGGTGCCGCATTTGATGGCATTGTGTTTGATGGCACCATTAAGGAGTCAGTATTCCAGGGGGAGTCAGCTTTTCTGATCGTATCGATTGGAAGCGAACAGTCTGCCGGTCAGTCGGGCATTGAAGTCGCGGTGCGGTTTAGTACTGGCGCCGCCGCTAACATGGAGCGCCTGTCGGCCGATCAGCCGGTGACACTGGGTCTGCATCGACAGGATGTTATCGTCATACCGCAGGATGCCGACTGATGTCTGAATCTTCAACTCTGCAGCACGCCGCTGCACTGAAGCGTCAGAACCGCCGCGAGCAATGGTCGCTACTGAGTCTGGCAGTACCAGCATTGCTGGTCATTGTGCTGGTGATACTGATACCGGTTGGCTGGCTCTTTTACCTGTCGTTTGTGGGTGGCGACGGTCAGTTTTCGCTTGAGCACTATCAGAAGATGCTTAAGTACAAGTCTTACGCACGCACGTTTATAACCACGTTCGAGGTCAGTTTTCTTACCACGTTTATCTGCATACTGATTGGCTATCCACTGGCGTACTTTCTTGCGCAGTTGCCCGGCCGGTTGGCGGGCTTGTTTATGCTGACTGTGCTTTTGCCATTCTGGACCTCGCTGCTGGTGCGTACCTACGCGTGGCTGGTGTTGTTGCAGCGCAAGGGTATTCTGAACGACTTTGCGATACAGATTGGCCTGTGGGATTCACCGGTCAAGCTTGTACACAATATGACCGGCACGCTGATTGGTATGGCGCACATCATGTTGCCGTTTCTGGTGCTGCCACTGTACAACGCAATGAAAAAAATTGACCGCGATCTTATGCAGGCTGCGGCGAACCTTGGCGCCACACCCACCCGTGCGTTCTGGCAGGTGTACTTTCCACTGTCGATGCCGGGCATGGTGGCGGGCTCACTGATCGTGTTTGTGTTGTGTCTGGGCTTTTATGTTACCCCTGCAGTGCTTGGCGGCGGCCGCGTGATCATGGTGGCAACGCAGATTACCGCAATACTGGAAAACCAGTACGACTGGGGCGCGGCCAGTGCGCTGGGTGTTGTACTGCTGGTGGCAACGGTATTGGTTCTGGTGCTGGCGGCGCGATTGTTTAAACTCGATTCTGCGCTGTTTGGCAAGGGGTAGCAGACATGAGCTGGTTAAACCGCGCCGCCTCTGACACGCAAATCACACACCGCAATCGGCTGTGGCTGTATGTACTGGCGGCAATCATTATGCTGCTGCTGGTAATCCCGACTTTTATCGTAATACCGATGTCCTTTTCAGATTCGCAGTATCTGGAATTCCCACCGGAAGTATGGTCGCTGCGCTGGTACAACGAATACCTTGATTCCGTGAAGTGGCGCAGAGCAACGGTTACCTCGTTAAAGATTGGGCTGCTTACGATGCTGGTCGCCACGCCGCTGGGTACCATGGCGGCCTACGCATTGTTTGTGTCGGGGCATCGCGCTGCCCGCGCAGTGTTTGTGTTGTTGATAACACCGATGATTGTGCCGGTGATTCTTATTGCCATTGGCACCTTTTACGCCTACGGCAAGATGGGTCTTAACAACACCATTACCGGCCTGGTATTAGCGCACACCGCTCTTGCCACACCATTGGTGATGATTGTTATTACCGCAGCGCTGCGCTCTTATGATCTCGATCAGGAGCGTGTGGCCAGAAGCCTTGGGGCAACTCGAGTGCGTGCATTTTTTGCCATAACACTGCCGCAGATAAAGTTTTCAGTGATCACATCGGCACTGCTTGCGTTTCTGACCTCTTTCGATGAAGTCATCGTGGCGATTTTCGTATCGGGCGGCAAAACAGCGACGCTGACGAAGCATATGTTCAGCGCACTGCGCGACTATATTGATCCCACCATCGCCGCAATCTCAACCATCATGGTGCTGATCTCCACCATCCTGTTGCTGCTGACGCAGTATATTGGGACACGCGGTAATCGCAGTGACAAGTAAGCGATCTATGGTAAACAAGCGGGCGGGCAGGGTGTCTGTTGTAGCTATGCTAGGCCGATCACTGACAAAATGTGCTGGATATCCGTCAGATCGGCAACCGACGGATCGTGAGTGAAAGCGTTACCCACCAGCACAAAATCAAAGCCGATATCGCTGCATGCCTGTCGGTCCCATTCTCCGTCACCAAAGTAGGTGGTCTGGTGCGGTGTTGAAACGCCGGTCATCTGTTGCGCCTGCTTCATGATGTCGATTCGGGCCGGGTGCTGATCAGACGAGGCAAGCGGAATATCGCCAGCATCGATACCGGCCGACTTAAGTTTCAGCATTGCGCTGTCGCGCCAGCCTCCCGTGGCGATACTCAACTGTACCTGAGGCAGTGCCTTAAGGTGGTTGATCAGTTGCGACGCACCGGCAATTTCCTGTGCCGGGTGCTGTGACAGATGTTGCTGCACGAGCGCAACAAAGCGACGTTTAACATTACCGAGAATGTGTTGTGTGTCGCCGGTTATACCGTGCCGCTGCAGGTGCTCGATCAGAATGCCGGAATCAGACACGTGCTTGTAACTTTCCCAGTTGGTGTCGACTTCGTGGCCGAGTTCTTCATAGACCGCATGTGTGAAACACTCCGTGTCAAAACCGGTTGAGTTAATCAGCGTGCCGTCGATGTCGAACATCACATGGTGCGGGAGGCGATCGTTCATCAGTCAGTTTTCGCAGTCCGTTGTTGT
>CAYMFQ010000119.1:0-16676 GCA_964389335.1 uncultured Granulosicoccaceae bacterium | reverse complement strand
TCTAGCTACCAATCCTCGATAGCGGACTGTCAGTGTGTGCAAGGACCAACCCCAAGCGAGATTGGTCCCGACTGACAATAACCGGGGTTATATTAAAACTGCAACTGATCCGTGACTAACTCACTGAGTTTAATTTTGACCAATCAGTCCAGTCTATAGCTCCGTAATCTCGAATTTCCTCAAGATCATCTCCCTCAAGACGATCGCAAAATAACACAACATTATTGCAGTCCCATCGAGCGTTCGGTACGACGATGCCGGAAAAACCAAGGAACTGCGCTGTTTCACCGATTTGCTGAGTTCGCGTGTATTCTTTGTCCCTATTTGCGTAAGTCATCTTTCCGTAATTTGCTGTGTCAACACCTAAAGATGACAGCAATTTTTCATCACCCAAATTTAATACGTTATCTAAATTGAGTTGCAATTCAAATGTCTGATATGTTGGCTTACTTGGTACAACAGGTTGTCCTCTCCTCAGATGAAAATACATCTCGGCAATCGCACCGTCTTGCCCTTGAGAAGTATAAAGAACCTCGAAACTCCCATCGTCCCACCGACCACCCGAACTACTACACTGGCATGGGTCTCTACCCTCACGTACCACTCTCCAAATAGACTGGTTGACGGAAATCGATTCACCAGATTCCACGGCATCGATTAGATCAGTATCACGAGGCTTTTTATATCGCACTTACAAATAAGCCTCTGAGTCGAGACGTTTAATTACTTGTAGAACATCCTCCATTTTTCCCTGGTGAATAAGATCAATAGCACGTTCACCATCCAGCTGAGGATGCGGTGAATTCAACCAAACCCTGATTTCAGCGGCGTCATAATAGTCTTGTAATCTACCAACGATGTAGAAAAGATCTGATAATCTAATTTCATTTTTTGGCTGTGGGGTAGCCTGTCCATTCGCCCAACGAGAAACTGTTGCTTTCGAAACATTCGTTAAGTTGGCAATATCAGTTCCTTTCAAACCACCTAATGTTTCCAAATCATTTATGTATCTTGAAATTGCGCCTTCACTCATGATTTAAGTTCTCGTTACTTTGCTGTTTCGTAGATCGGTATAACGGCTTAGATCTACTGTAATTATCCCCTATGTCCTCAAGAAAACACTCGAGTGCTTGGTGTATTTTAGATTTATCTTCACTATGCTTTTTAAGACGATTCATCAGACTTTCAATATTAACATTCGTATTACCTACAGAGTTTTGTTTCGGCTTATAAGTTCGAAATTCGATTCGCAACCGAAACAGATTTAGCCAGCATATTATCCACAAAATGATCGGCTCGGCTAAGGTCAGGTTGCTTGCTAAGCTCACCAACTAATTTAATGGATTGGTATATCGAGTGCCTTTTAGGATCCTTGATCATATCTTCCAGGCCACCTGAGCAACAAAGGTCACCACAATTGATTAAACGACGTGCTCTATTGGAGCTAACCAATGTACGTAACTCAGGCTCGGTTAACGATTTATCTAAGAAAGGAAGAGACATTCTCTTAGTTTGACGAAAGCCACTTCCCTCATCATTTATAGCCGGTTCTTTATGCCATGAGCTTGCGTCAAATCGCCCTCTCTCCCCAATACCGTGAGCAATACCTGCTGTTGCACCGAAAGCTACAGTTGCAAGGGCTACCATTCCATCTAAATAGTCTATGACTACAGGTCTTCCAAGATTATGAAACCGGGACAACGCTCCTATATATTTCTTCTGTGCTAAACCACCAGCATTTGGATAAAACCCCGATGCCCTAATCCATAAATTATCGAAAGGTAAGTCAGCAAGTCTAGACATTAATAGTCCTCTCTTGTCCGTGTTAGCTAACCAAGTGTGAGGAAGAATAAGTCCGTAATCGATAGCTATCTCGCTTCCACCTTCTTTGTCCAATGCTTTTCTTAACTCCAAGCAACTTCCCGCATCTAGGTTAAGCCAGTGCTCAAAATTCTTATCTCCTAGGTAGTGTGTAGGCGCTAAAACTACATCAATATCATTCTCAACTGAGAAACGTGCGATTTGCCCAAATATGCAGATGGATTTCCCTTTCTAAAGGAATCTGGCCCCAACAATTCACCATCTGCCCAAGGAGCTCCTCGTGCGTAACCGCCGCACTTTAAAGGTGCCGCTAGTTCAGCAACTTTAGTGTCCAAAACAATTTCAGCTCCAAATGCTTTAAGCGCATCGACCAACTCCTTTTGAGCTTCTAGTCTTGATGCATCCACGACAACACGAGAAGCAGGAAAGCCACCAGCAGCGTGAATAGCAGCAAGCTGCCGATGACCAGAATCACCCAGCCTAAAGAAGTGAGCTACTGGCTGAACAACCCTATTTTTCGGAAAAAGCTGAACAATGTTGTCAGACATGTTTTGTACCAATTAGTTCCATATCGGTTTCATAATATATTTTCTTGAAACAAGAAATGCAACCCACATTTGAAGGCCCCACAATGTCAATGAGGGACACAAGCATGCAAGTCATTGATTAATAATTGAAATATGTTTTGCGTGGCCGGAAGTGGCCCATAAAAGTGTAATGACACAACTTGTGAGACAGCTTAAAAGTCCGCTTTCTTGTAGACAAAGCAACAAAGACTGATCGATTTAAAATCAGCGAAAGACAGCAAAGGTTAAGGTTTTGAAGACAGCTGCCACTGAAGAAATCTCAGTTGGCGTTGTAACCCATGGCAGTTGTCTTCAACAGCCCCATGTAGGAAACCGCGGTTGTGTAGCAGGATGCTCGGTAAATTCAATGAGTCCTGTATGGGGTTTTGATCCGAGTGAATTTGGCTGGCGGAGCAATGTATTGAGTACGAATGACTAAGCAAAGGTCATTATGGGTGACACGCTGGGCATAGATCGCCCCTTTAACAGCTATTTTCGAGCGAAAGTGTATCAAATATTTTTCTGCAGGCAATGCCAAATCGCTACTGAGGAACCACAGTAGAAGAGTAGTCTGGATGTTGCCGAGGATGTTCACGTAGTATATGCCGGTAACGTGGGTGGAGCCCTAGCTTGCTCGGCGTGGGTTCTGATGATTTCTATGATAAGCAGTGGCGTTCCACATTTTCTGCATGAAAATGAGAACTCTGATTTCTCCTCTGTGTGCGGCTCTGGGACTTTGACCAACAACGCTTCGCGTATCTGTTCCAGCTTTTTTGCCCTAACGGCGTTCGCTAGAAACCCATAGTGTCTAATGCGATGAAACTTTTCAGGAATGATATGTAGTAGAAACCGCCGGATAAACTCATCAGTTCGCAGCGACATTTTACGATGACGGGACTGATTTTTAATTCGATAGTCTTTCCACCTAAATGTGACATTTTGCTGATCAGCAGAGATAAGTCTCGAATTAGAAATGGCAACACGATGCGTGTAGAGCGACAAATACTTTAAAACTGCTTCGGGTCCATTGAACGGACGCTTGGCATACACGACCCATTCACATTGCCGGGCTGGTGCGAGATAGTGCTCAAACACACTTGTGTCCTCAAGTGCAGATAACGATTCATGGAATTGCAACAGCTGCTGATCGTATAATTCTTGTAGCGGTTCAATAAATAATCGTCTGAACAATCGAGACAGAACCCGGGCAGGCAGGAAAAAACCTTTCTTGCAGTTGATCCACTGTTTGCTGTCAACAGCTTGTCCACCGCCCGGGACAATGCAATGGAGATGTGGATGGTGGGTCATTGCAGAGCCCCAGGTATGCAGGACAGCTGTCAACGCTGCGTGAACTCCCAGGTGTTTGGGATCGGCAGCGATTGTCAAAAGAGTTTCAGAAGCAGCTTTAAACAGAATGTTGTACACAAGCGCCGGATTCTGAAAGGCAATGTTTGCGATATTCGATGGAACCGTAAATACAATGTGATAGTACTCAATGGGTAAAAGCTCTTTTTGACGAGCTTCGAGCCACCGATTGGCTGCTGCTGACTGGCATTTCGGGCAATGCCGGTTTCGGCAGGAGTTGTACGAAATCTCGGTAACTTCGCACGAGGGGCAACGCAACACATGCGCACCCAGCGCTGCCGTGCGACATCGCTCAATGGCAGACATTGCCTTGAGTTGTCTGAGACTGATATGGCTGGCGTTTTGTCGACGCCAGTTTGCTCCAGAGTCACGGAAGATATCCGCGACCTCTACCGCCGACATTGAACTAGAGTTCGGGGTGCAGACTCACGTATTCGAGGGGCCCTTTGACCTCTCGTAGTGTACTGGATGCTACTTGTGCGTGTAACGAGCGGTGTGCTCGAGTTTAGCGTGACCTAGCAGTGTCTGGATTACCCGTATATCCACGCCATCCTCAAGAAGATGAGTAGCGAAAGCGTGTCTGAGACCATGCATAGCGAAAGATTTCTTGATGCCGGCATTATTACAGGCAAAGTGGATAGCGCGGTTAAGCTGTCTGTTGGACATCGGATTGACAGGATTCTGCCCAGGAAACAACCAACCACCGGGAAGCATCTTGCGTTGCTGGTTGGCGTGTCGGTACCACTGTCGGAGCAGATCGAGTAAAGAGGGAGAAAGAATCGCGAATCGATCTTTGTTTCCTTTTCCTTCGTCCACACGCAATACCATCCGATCACCGTCAATATCCGTGATCTTTAAATGCACTACCTCATTGGTTCGAAGCCCTGCACCATAAGCGACAGAAAAGGCGGTCTTGTATTTTAACGATCCAGCATTCTGGATTAACAAAGTGGCTTCTTCACGACTTGGGACTACAGGCAGTCGTCTCGGCTCATGAACGGAGGTGAGCTTTTTGACAACTTCTGGTTTGTCTAATGTGGTTTCAAAGAAAAAACGTAACCCGGTAACGGTCCCGTTGATGGTGCCGGCAGATGTACCGGTTTCAGATAAATGCAGTTGGAAAGATCGTAAGTTTTCGGCAGTTGCTTTTACAGGGGAGAAGCCAAGAAACTCACCTAACCGTCTCACGGCTCGAATATAGCCGGTTTGTGTGCCTGGCTTGAGATTGCGCATGGTCATATCATCGATCATGCGCTGACGCAAAGGACTGATAGATTTGCTAGAATTACCCATGGGTCTGTTCCTTGTAAATGTTATGTCGTAGGAAACACAACAGATGCATGGGACAGGCCCAATTTGATTATCTATAACGAAATTTCAGAGTTAAATGCTTGAGAGGAACTAGTCGAAGGGATTACCGCGCGAGCAGTTTAGTACTTGGGCACTTAGCGGAAGTACGATTCTCAATGGAAACGTACACTTCTGGAAATTCCTGTTTGAGAATTTGCAATTTCTCAAATTAAACGAACTCCACGTACTAAATACGGAATTTCCCAAGCTTAAAAAAATCGTCTGCGTTTAACTCGTGCACTTTTCTTGGATCAGAGCCATCAGCGCCATGTGTAGAGCCATCAGCGCCAGGCGCAGAGCCATCAACTTCAGCCGCAGTACCAACGGTATCAGAAGCGAAAACACCTTTGTTCTCGCACGCCGCTGCAGCCTCATTTCCCAGAGAGGCAGCGTTAGCCGCATTACCTGACTTTTTCGATTTGATACGCGTTCTACGACGATGAGTCGCATCGGGTTCAAGCTCACTAACGTTGGTGTCGGGTTTTACATTCATCCCATAAATTCTCTGTTTTATGTATATGGATAGGTCGCTAACTGGTTTTGCGAGAAAGCCACTCGACCACAGGCTCGATCTGCTCGTCACTGGTCAGTGAAGGAACGTGCCCAACCCCTTCAAACTCTATTAGTTCCGCGTTAGGTAATCGACGCAGCATTTTGTCAGCAAGCGTGCTTGACAAGAAATCGGACTCAACGCCACGCAGTATTAATACCGGACACTGAATACGGTCCCAGTATCGCCATAGAGTTACATGCATGAACATCCAGTATCGGCGAAAGTTCTGCACAATCTGTGGATCAAACGACAGGCGGTAGCCTTCTTCGGTTTTGCGGGAACTGTGGTAAGCCATATGCTGCCAAGTGGCGTCGGTCATCGGACCAAACGGTGCCAGTGTTTCACGCAGATATGTTTCGAGTGATTCTATACTGTCAAACTTCGGGTCTTTACCAATATACTGAGTCAGCCTGGTAATGGCCGCGTACGGTACTTCAGGAGCGATATCGTTTACCACCAGTCGCTTTATTGGAGAGTCCCTCAGGCCAGCCAGGGATATACCCATTAATCCGCCCAGCGACGTGCCTATATAGTTGTACTGCTCCGCCCCGGTTCGCGCTGCCAGCACGGTAAAATCAAGGTTGTATTGCAGCATGTTGTAATCACTGGGGTCTCTTAGCCAGTTACTGTCGCCTCTGCCAACCAGATCAGGACATACAACGCGCCTGCGCACATTTTCATTCGATATCAGACGATTGGCCAAAACATCAAAGTCGTGTTTGTTGCGCGTGAGTCCGTGCACACAGAAGGTAACTTCATCTGCATCTTTACTGCCCCAATCATTGAAGGCGACCCGGTGGTTTCTGCGGCGATTAATACTGTGTATAAAATCGAGAGAAGGCCGGTTAGGCAAATCGAGTAAATTGGTGTTTATTGCTTCGGTCTCACTCACGCGCCATTGGTCTCCCGCTGATTATCGTCTGTGGTTGCGGCTTCAGGGCGATATTGATTTTTTATGTTTTGTGACTTGTTGTCGCTTTTGTTGTCGCTATCGTTGTCGCTATCCACAACGATCGCATCTTCCAGCAGCCTGGTGGTGATATCTCGTTTGGCAAGCTGAGCACCGAATTTCAGCCGGGTAAACGGATTGCGCGTGTAGCGTTTCGATGTTCGATAAAAGCGTTTTTCAAGTAACGCGACCATATCTGAATAATCATCCTCGAGGCCAGGTGCCAGTGTCAGCCCGTCATACCATGCCACCACATCTACCTTTTGGCTGAGGGGCTCACACAACTGCTCCACCCTATGCCTGATTCTGTCGATTGCCGCAAAATCCTCCACTGCCAAACCACGCAGGTTAACGGTGAGTCGTGTATTGCATGGTTCAAGCTGAATTCGCGTATCAATGGGCGCATCAAGTAACGTCGTTTTTAACTGCATTGGTACGGGCTGGAAAATAGCAGAGTCCATCAGCCGTACAGAACGGATGATCGGCTCAAAGTCCATATTCGCCAAAATATCTTTGTCGATATCTATACCAGGCGCCACTTCGATCAGCTCGAGACCCTCACTGGAGATTGAGAACACGCAGCGTTCGGTAACATAGAGCACCGGTTGGCCGGTTTCAGCGGCAAGCTCGCCAGAGAACGTAATCTGTTCCACCTGGCGGATGAATTTTCGATGCATGCCCTCCTGTATTATCTTGAGCTCACCATCAACAACCGCAGTTTTTAACCCGCCACCTGTAAAGCTTCCAGCCAACACAAGTTTGCTCGCATTCTGGCTGATATTGATAAAGCCGCCCGCTCCGGCAAACCGGCTACCGAAGCGCGACACATTAACGTTGCCTTTTGCGTCAACCTGCGCCATACCAAGGCATGCCATATCAAGCCCGCCACCATCGTAGAAATCGAATTGCGAGCTCTGCTGAATAATGGCATCCGGATTAAGTGCAGCTCCAAAGTTGAGTCCACCCTGCGGCATGCCACCTATTACTCCAGGCTCGGCGGTGAGCGTCACCTGTTCAAGCAACATCTCTTCGGTCGCAACGTTGGCAACGCCTTCAGGCATACCAATACCTAGATTGACTACCCCACCTATGGGCAGTTCAAACGCTGCACGTCTGGCAATTACCTTGCGCTCATCAAGCACCATCGGCTCGACTCGATCCATCGGCACGCGAAGCTCACCGGAATAGGCATGGTTATAAGGAGTGGCATAAGTTTGCATGTGGTTCTCTGGTTCTGACACCACCACACAATCCACCAGCGCACCCGGTACCAGGACCCGCTTTGGCGCCAGTGAACCAGCGACCGCAAGCCGCTCAACCTGAACGATAACAACCCCGTCACAGTTATGAGCAGCCATTGCAGCTGACGTACCATCAAGTTTGAGCGCTTCGCGCTCCATTGTGGCATTGCCGCGTCCGTCCGCAGTGGACGCTCGTAAAAAACAAACATCAATCGGAATAGACTGATAAAACAACCACTCTTCGTCATTGATGTTTTGCAAAGCCACCAGCGGCTCAGTAGTACATTCGTTAATACGACCCCCTGATTGCCGGGGGTCAACGAAAGTTCTTAAACCCACTTTCGAGAGCATACCTGGTTTGCCACCCGCGATTACCCGATAAAGCTGCGACACACAACCAAGCGGCAGGTTGTAGGCTTCGATTTTGTTTTCAACAGCCATGCGCGCAAGCTTCGGCACCAGCGCCCAGTGACCACCAATGCCACGCTTGACCAGCCCCTCATGCGCCAGCCGATTAAGGCCACGGTCTTTACCATCGCCAGGCGCGGCAGCGAACAGCAATGTCAGATTACGCGGATGACCAGTCTCAAGAAATCGTCGCTCTAGCGCAATGATTAGCTCATCAGGTGTGCCTACGCCAACGAAGCCGGAGATACAAACGGTATCGCCATCGCGAATAATAGATACTGCATCGTCAGCGGCAACTACTTTATTGTGCATAGCGCAATGCTCTTGTGAGTGATTTCGTGAATGCTCCTGCGACTAACCGACGGACCGAATTTCTGCAGCCTGTTGCAACTCTGTTTATTGTTAGCTGTTTCATTGACGGTCCATCAGCCAGCTGTACACACCATCGCCAACGATACCCTGCGACTTACTACTGACATAAACGCCCACATGCCCGCCAGGCAGCGCAATTTCGGTGTAGTCGTCAGTGCCGATATAATCACGCAGTGCCTGTGCACACGGCGGCGGCACAATATGATCCTGCATCGCAAACACATTCAACACCGGCATCGTCAAATTTTTTAGATCGACCGTCTGACCCGAAATTCGCAGAGACCCTTCAACCAACCGGTTCTCTTTGTATAATTCGATCAGCCACTGTTTTGCCGCTGCTCCCGGATGATGCGGGCGATCCGCAAGCCACTTCTCCATACGCAGGTAGTTGAGTAACTTTTTCTCGTCTTCGCTGGCGTCGAGCAAACTGACGTTATATTTAGTCATTGTTCGAACCGGTGTCATCAGGTTGAACACACCCGCCATGATCTCACCTGTCAGATTGCCATAGGCCTCAAGCATACGATCAATATCTTCATCGGAAAGATTGCGAGTCCAGATGTTCAACAGTCCATGACTGGGATCGGTGTCTTCGCGATCGCCGTAAAAATCCACCGGTGTAATAGTCAGCATCAGATTTTTTACTTTCTCTGGGTGCAGCGCCGCATAGATAGTCGAGAACACCCCACCCTCACAGATACCAAGTATGGTGACTGAATCCAGCGCTGATGCCTCGCAGATATGCTCAATACAGTCACCCAGGTAGCCATCTGCATAGTCATCAATAGTAAGGTACTGGTCGGCCCGACTCGGAGCCCCCCAGTCGACAACGTACAAATCAACACCACGTGACAACAGATTTCGAACCAGTGATCTGTCCTCCTGTAAGTCGGCCATCGTATAACGACCGACCAAACCGTAGACAATAATCACAGGCTCTGTAACGGCTTTAATACCGGGCAGCGGATCATAGTGATGCAGGGTTACTTTATCGGTGCGGAACACCTTGGTCTTGGGGGTCGCACCAACGTCCACTTCACTATCACGAATACGCGAAAGCGCCTCGGCTCCCTTCGCGAATCGAGCGCCGATCTCGAGTGAATCGCGCATCGCATTGCGCATAGAATCGCTGTTTAATGCCCCTGAATTCATTGACTCATCTCTGTAGTTCATCGGTTCGTGCCTGTTGCAGATTCGCTATTCTTCGAAACACTATCAGCGGAGGCAACGCTGCTTTTATTAGCGTTGGCCACTGCACTTTGGGACGACTGGTCTGTCGACGCTTTGGCAGCGCGCGCTCTCGGCTTCGGCCGTTTGACTTTTGCTTTCGCTGCAGAATCAGCCGACACGGCTTTTCCGGTGGCTTCATCTTTTGTGGTCACTTTACTCACCGCCGCTTTTTTCGCACTGGTTTCTCTGGGAGCGGTTTTTTTCGGGGCAGCTTTTCTTACCACGGCTTTCTTCGGCGCTGCTTTTTTTGGAGCTTGCTTTTTGCTCACACGCTTTTTTGTTACGGCTGTTTTTTTTAGTGCACTTCCTTTTACCGCCTTTGCTCTGGTACGCGCACCCCCGGTTTTTTCGTTTGAACCTTCCGTTTCCAGGCTGGCTGACTCTTTACCTATTACACTCTCACCGAAGTTGTCGTTCACATGGTTACCAGCGACTTTGCCTGCAGATTTTTTGGTAACTTTGGCGGCAGGTTTCTGCACTGTCTGTTTACGCTTTACTGTTGCGGGCTTTACAACGGAACCTTCAACCTGTCGCTTCAAAGCTCGTAGCTCCCGACGCAACTCTGTTACTGTTCGGTGCAGATCATCAACTTCGGTTCTGGTCGGGATTGACTGGCTTTCACACCATATTTCAGCCAGTTCGCGCTGCTTCAACCGGTACTCTATGGTTGCGCGAAACAGCTTGCGACTGGCGTCAAGATAGTCTTGCTGACGTTGTGTTTTTATTAGCTCGTCGTTCGCTATTTCAAGCCATCGGTCAAGCACTTTGCGTGAATCACCATAGTAGCGAGCCCAGTCGACAGACATCTCCGTTGTAAATGTCTGAAATGCTCTGCCCCACGCATTACCGGTTATCTGTCGATACCTGGCATCTGCCTCTCGCATCGCAAACCACTCAGCTGTTGACTGCAACAGGTGCTTCTCGACAAACCCGATATCCGCAAACTCAGGGCCCTCTGCCATCCTCTGAACTGAGCCACTGGCCTCGTCGAGCGCTGCATAGGAGAAGAACTTCGGGTCGAGCATGCGTCTTAAAGATTCAGCCACAAGCGCTTCGCTGCTATTGCTTTGCAGATCAGCTGGCAACCAGTTGTTGGCAACTTTTATCCAGTCAGCTGCCTGCTTCTCCCACGAAGACCAGCTTTCGCTGGCGGCATCCATGGTTTGTTTTACAGCCGCTGACGCGGTGGCCTCGACGCCTGGATAAAGGGACTTTTGCCCTTTTACAAACTCGTTCTGAAACTCAAGCCAGGTGTTAAACAACGCGCTCGGGTCTGTAGACTGATCTGTTTTTGACATGACTCACTAGCCTGCACTATTTACCTGGCGGTCGAGTAGCGCCAGGCAGATATCGGTGTTTTTTGTTGCAGAGCGCAATTAACCGCTAAAGCTCTCTGCAAAACTCAACGGATTAAAGCGCCTGTTGATAGATCGAAAGCGCCGCGTCGTAGGTCATTTCACGTGGGTTGTTTACCAGCAAACGCGTCTGCTTCATGGCGTCTTCGGCCAGCAGTGGCAGGTTGTTATGGTTAACACCAACCTGTGACAGGTTTGACTCCATACCCAGTTCCGGACCAAGCAGCTTAAACCCGTCTACCATTCCTGCAGCCTGTGCTGCGGTGGATTTTCCAGCAAGTTCAGGGAAGATAATGCCACCAATTTCTCCGTATAGATGCTCTGCGTCTGGCATGTTATAGTCGAGTACGTAAGGTAGCACCAGTGCATTTGATAAACCATGTGGTACATGGAAGTGTCCGCCAAGCGGATAAGCGAGCGCGTGTACTGCAGCCACTGGTGAATTGGCAAATGCCATCCCCGCCAGCATAGACCCAAGTAACATCCCACCTCTTGCTTCACGATCATCCGGTGTTGTACACGCCTTTCTGATGTTGGCACCCAGTAGCTCAAGCGCCTGACGTGCCAGGCAATCCGATACCACATTCTTCTTGTGTTTTGAGGTATACGCCTCGATTGCATGAACCATCGCATCGATACCGGTTGCAGCAGTTACTGCTGCTGGTAACCCGATGGTCAGTTCAGCATCGAGAATTGCCCAGTCCGGAAGTAGCTGCGGCGATACCACACCCTTTTTCTCTGATGTCCCTGTGGTCACAATCGAGATGGGGGTAACCTCTGAACCGGTGCCTGCAGTCGTTGGCGCCAACACCAAGGGTAAACGCTCGCCTTTAACAAGGCCGACGCCATACATTTCCTCAATCGGCTGATCCGTGTTAAGCAGGATGGCGATAAGCTTCGCTGTATCCAGTGAACTGCCACCGCCAACCGAGACAACACCGTCTACTTTTTCCGACCGCGCCTCTTCAACCGCAGATAAAATCATAGACTCTGGTGGATCTGCCACAACACCGGAAAATACCCATGACTCAATGTCCGCCTGCTCAAGGCTTTTCAGAGCGGCTTCAGCAAGACCCAACTCTATAATCAAAGGGTCTGTTACAAAGGCGACTTTGCGACAGCCATAGCCTTTCATTATTTCGCCAATTTTCGCTGTGGCGTTTACTTCACACAGTACTGACTTGGTTGTCTGGAACGTAAAGGGTTGCATATTTCCCCCGGGTTTAAAGATTTAAAGTGATTGATAGATAACGAGTACCGAAAGCAGGATGACTGCTATCGAGCACTTACAAATTTTGAAGAATCCGTCAGTTCTATTTTGGTGACTGCCTCTATATCGGTGACTGCATGGACCCAAGCTTCGATGTCAGCTTCATATTCTCGGAATAGTCAACCGGCACATCGATAATCGATACGGTGCCGTCTCCAAGCGCTGTCTCCAGAGTGGGCATCAGATCTTCAGCGCTTTCAACGCGGTACCCTTTTGCGCCAAAGCTCTCTGCAAACTTCACGAAATCAGGATTGTTAAACTCAATGCCAGTGGCACGATCAAAGTGCCGAAGCTGGTGCCACTCGATCAAACCGTACTTGCTGTCGTTGAATATGATCACCACGATATCCAGCCCCAGGCGCAGTGCTGTTTCGATCTCCTGGTTGTTCATCATGAAACCTGCATCGCCACATACAGCAACCGAATGGCGGTCGGGAAATGCCATCGCCGCAGCAATAGCACCAGGGATAGCGATACCCATCGCTGCGAATCCATTGCTTATGATGCAAGTATTCGGTATTTCAGCCTGGAACATACGCGCCATCCACATTTTGTGTGCGCCAACATCCGAGATTACTGTGTCCTGAGGATCGAGAGCCTGTCGCAGATCCCAGATAATCTTCTGCGGCTTAATCGGGTAGCTGTCATCGTCTTTAAATTCAGCAAGCTCACCTTTAATAATATCGGGCAGCTTGTGTACGCTTGAGTCGGGTCTGCGTCTAGCCTTAATCGATATACGTTCGAGCGAATCTGACAGCAAACCAACCGCTCCCGCTTCGAGCATGTAGTGTTGATCTACTTCTGCAGCACTTCGGTCAAGATGAATGATCTTTTTGTCGCGATTCGGGTTCCACAGACGAGGATGATATTCCACCATGTCCACACCGATGCATATAACGAGGTCCGCCTTACCGAATCCGTATGCCACATAGTCCTGTGCCTGCAGTCCCACCGCCCCGAGACATAACGGGTGACTGGCAGGAATCACTCCCTTTGCCATAAAGGTAGTAGCAACGGGGATATTCAGTTTCTCTGCAAAGTCGACCAGTGCGTCGGAGCAGCCCTCGCGTATTACTCCATTGCCAACCATAATCACGGGTGCCTCAGCCTCGGAGATAATCGCGGCGATCTTCGCACAGTTGCCAACCGGCGCTGTTGGAGGTGTAACATGGCTGACTTTAAGGGGTGCATCATTACCGACATCAGCACCGGCAATATTCTCAGGGAAGTCTATAAAGCACGCACCCGGTTTTTCGGCTTGAGCGGTTTTGAAGGCCTTGCGTACGATCTCTGGAATGATCTCTGGCTCAAGTACCTGAGTAGAATATTTAGTGATGGGATCAAACAGGTCAACAAGGTCGAGTATCTGGTGGCTTTCCTTGTGCATGCGGGTGGTCGCACCCTGACCGGAGATAGCAACCAGCGGAGCGCGATCCATGTTCGCATCTGCAACACCGGTCACCAGGTTGGTAGCGCCCGGGCCCAGAGTAGATAAACAAACGCCTGCACGACCGGTCAGCCGACCATACACATCAGCAATGAAAGCCGCACCCTGCTCATGCCTTGTCGGCACAAACTCAATCGGACTATCAATCAATGCTTCGAGCATGTCGATGTTTTCTTCACCGGGAACGCCGAATATGTAATCGACTTTCTCATTCTCCAAACATTTGACAAATAACTCACTACCTTTCATTTCTTCATTTCCTGCCGGCCATGTGTTGGCGTTTATGTTGGCTTGCACTGCTGGTGGCAGCACATGTCTCTGTATTTTTGTCCGAATGCCCTGCGACGATCCTGACCTGTTTGCGCAGGGTGTTACTCGCCGGCAATGCACTCCGCCTGCGATTTGAAAAGCTTCATTTTCAGACCTCGTATGCGCTGGCTGTTCCAGCAATGCTACTTGGCCATGCGAACTTGCCTGCTGCAGTGCAACTAGGAAAGTGTGCATTTTTGTTTAAAATATTTTGCGTTGCAACATTTTATTTGAGATATATTTTCATATATATGGTGAAATAACAAGGAGTTATGGACTGATTGATGACATATACTCCTTGTATTACCGACACTGATGAGGTTCATTTTGCAAAAGACTCGAAGTTACAATTGATTAGAAGCAGTCATCAGTATTGTGACAAATTTTCATAAATCATATTGACTGAAGACTCTAAGTTATTGTTATTTATTATGTTTCATCCCATACGATTAGCTGATAAATTGCCTCTTGGTTGCTCATTCATCGGATTTCACGGTTTATTCTTATTGCAATGCAAAATAACGCCGCTAATATTGCAGTGCATTATAACCAGGTCAGTAGTAGCGACGAGTTGCGAGACTGTTGACCAACATCTTTCACTCCATCCAATAAAGAGGGCTGAACATGAGCGGATACACCCAACAATTTGAAAAAATGGCAAACGCCCAGCGTGAGTTTTTCGAGCCGATGCGCAAAATGAATGAATTCGCCGTCGATGCGTTTGAGAAAGTCTCTCGGCACAACTATGAAGTCGCCGGTGATTTCGTTGAATTCTCAGTTGAACAGGTACGCGCAACAGCAGCGGTAGACAGCGTTAATGGTCTGTTCGAACAGCAGGTTTCAGCTGCACAATCCTTTGCTGATTTGATTGGTAAAAGATCTGGTGAGTACACGGTAATGACGCGTGACATGTTCAGCGAATGTCAGGACGCAGTTAAAACCAACATCGTGGAGCCTGCGCAACGTGCCGGCGAGAAGTACAACGAAGTCGCCAAAGAATTCCAGGATGAAATGAAAGAGAACTTCCAGGCGGCAAGCGCAGCCACAAAAAGCGCTTCCGCCAAGCCAAAAGCCAAGGCCGCGTCGTAGAGTTGAATTTTTACTGCTACAGAGGCTTTACCCCTTCTCGCCACATAGCCGATGTGCAAAAACTTTTGTTATCTTGTCACTACGGTGCGGGCACTGCTGCCTGCACCTCAGCTGTCTGCATCTCTACAAGTATATGGAGCTTGTCATTGCACACATCAGGAATATCGAATGACAAAACAAACCTGCAAGCGCATCGTCAAAAAGTACGCCAATCGACGGCTGTACGATACTCAGACAAGCAAATACATCAATGTGGACGATATTCGTCAGCTGGTTATCGATGGAGAAGATGTACAGATCTCTGATGAGACCACAGGTAAAGATATTACCAGTCAGTTGCTGCTGCAGATTATTGCGGAACAGGAGCAAGGCGACCGACCACTACTACATCCAGAACTACTGCAAAGCATTATTCGTTACTACGGGCATCCTATGCAGGAAATGATGGGGCACTATCTGGCACGGTCGTTGGAAACTTACCTGGCACAGCAGCAATCTATTCAGCAGCAGATGACATCGCTACTGCAGCCGGAAGCCGCAAGTGAAGCATTAAGGGTGATGACAAAGAACAACCTTGAAGCATGGCAAACAATGAAAAATACAGTTTTGGATGCGTCGTATCGAGAGCTGTCTGACAGTGATGATGACGCAGCAGCGCAAAGGCAGGAACAAAGCACAAGTACTAACTGAACACCCATAAACGTCAGAAACTACACCGACTGACGATCGCCCGCACCGACCATGATATCCTCTATCCTCCAGCACCTGCAGCAGCAAGATTACTCAGACACTCAATTGATGCCTGTTGAAGTTGCACATCTAATGATACGAGTGGCAGTCTGATTTAACTTTCCGCAGAGAGTGGCGAAATCCAATAGCAACCGCAAGGGAGGTTATCTGTGTTTAAAAATTTCCGTACAATGCAGTAGTTTCGCAGCACCTAAACTCTGGCCCTTACCTCGGTTTTAATCAGTGATTAAATCAACTATTGACAGGCTGAAGGCATGGGCTAAAAGCCTGAAAAAAGAAATCTACACACTTTACGTGGCAATGCGTGACCCGCGCACTCCCATTTACGCCAAACTGTTTGCTATCGTGGTGGTCGGCTATGCGCTGAGCCCGATAGACCTGATACCTGACTTCATTCCGATACTCGGCTTGCTCGACGACCTGATACTACTGCCACTGGGTATTGCGATACTGCGCCGGATGATACCGCCGGTTGTGATGGCAGTATCCCGCCGTCAGGCCGATCAACTGATGCGTTCCGGCCTGCCCGCCAGTCGCAACGCTGCAATGATCGTAGTTGCGATATGGGCACTGGTACTCAGCAGTTGCATTTGGTGGGCTG
>CAYMFQ010000118.1:15524-16706 GCA_964389335.1 uncultured Granulosicoccaceae bacterium | reverse complement strand
TACTCTGTAGACTGCGCCATCTCGACCAACTTGGCCATATCCGGGTTAGCCGCCAGATAGTCATCATAGACCTTGGCCATAGCATCCTGGAAAGGACCTTTGTCGGCGATTTCATTCACCTCGATGCCGGCAGCTTCGACGTCTTTGCGTGCCTGCTCGGACTGCACTGCCCACAGCTCGCGCTGATACAACGCGGCTTCCTGTGCGGCACCGCGCAGGGCTTCCTGCATTTCAGCTGACAGTCCGTCGAACTTTGCGGTGTTAACGCAAATGCACTCAGGGATGATCAGATGCTCGCTGAGGGAGTAGTGGGTTGTCACTTCATAGTGACCGACGTTCTTGAACGAAGGAAAGTTATTTTCTGCGCCATCAACAACGCCGGTTTTCAGTGCCTGCTGTACTTCTGCAAATGCCATCGGTGAAGGGTTGCCACCGAGCGCTGAAATCATTGATGTGTAGAGGTCGTTGTTCATGACACGAATTTTCAGACCTTCAACATCAGCCGGGGTGTTGATTGGCTTTTGGCTGTAGAAAGAGCGTGCACCGGCATCAACCCACGCCAGCGGCTTAACACCGGCTTCGGCCATTGCGGCTGCGATGGTTTCGCCCGCTTCACCTTCCAGTACACGGAACATGTGCGGCACACTTTTAAAGATAAATGGCAGGGACACGAGATTGGCTTCTTTGACCATCGGGCCGATTGGACCCAGGTTAAAGTTACCGATTTCTATAGCACCGAGGCGCACCTGCTCCAGTGCATCGGGCTGCGAACCGAGTACGCCACCGTGGAATACTTCAACGGTGATTTCACCGCCAGTCGCCTTGTCGACCAGCTCTGAAAATCGATCCATTGCCGCCGTGTTCGGATGACCGTCGTTGTGGATATTCCACGCACGCCAGTTTTCTGCGTTGGCACTAAACGACAGACACGCCAGTGCACCGGTTAACACGAGTGAAAGTTTCTTAAACATAGTTCCTCCGTTTATGGAATAGCGGGTTACAACTTTAAGCGAAATTAATCGCATGTGGGTGAACTGCCCTGTAGCGGTGATTGAGAAACAGGGACAACTCGGTTACGAAACCACTGCAAAGCTAACTGCAATAAAATCTCATTAAACCAATAAAAATCCGGTCAGACCAATAAATCTGAAAAACCGGGAAATCTGGAAAACCAGGACATCT
>CAYMFQ010000118.1:5068-15424 GCA_964389335.1 uncultured Granulosicoccaceae bacterium | reverse complement strand
AAACCAGGACATCTAGGAAAACAGCAAACCACCATTAATATCGATGTTGGTGCCAGTGATGAACGCGGCCTCGTCAGATGCCAGATACGTTACCAGGTTGGCAACATCTTCGGAGCTGCCCTCGCGCTTAAGAGGCGTAATGTTAGCCACATGGCTGCGCACTTCGGGCTTGGTAAAGGTGTTGTGGAAATCGGTATCGATCATGCCGGGGCACACGGAGTTCACCCGGATGCCGGGTCCGAGTTCCTTGGCCAACCCCCGGGTCATGGTCATTACCGCACCTTTCGATGCTGCATAGGCAACAGCGCCCGGGCCGCCACCATCACGACCTGCCTGACTGGCAAGACCCACAATAGAGCCGCCTCCCGACATATGCGGTAACGCTGATTTGATGACACGAAAAAAGGAAGTGGTGTTCAGGTCCATGACATGATTCCAGTGCTCGACTTCCATCTCGGCGACAGTTTTGCGCGCGACCAGCCCGCCGGTTACATGCACAATGATGTCTATGCGATCACCAAAAGCCTCGACGGTGGCAGCGGTTAATGCGGCGACATCAGCATCTGAAGTCATATCCCCCTGGCTGGCAATGGCACCACCGCCGTTAGCGATGATCTCCTGCTTTGCGCTGTCAGCACCGGCCGATGAACTGTGATAGTTCAGCGCTACCGAGGCGCCGGCCGCCGCCAGCCGCAGCGCACATGCACGGCCTATATCTCGACCTGCGCCGGTGACAATGGCAACTTTGCCCGACAGAGCCTGCGGGGCAACTTGAGGGTGGTCAGTCATGGTTGGATCGTTCCTTGTTAGCGCTCACGCTCATCTGGTATGGTAGAATACCATTCTATCCACGATTATTGTCAAGCGCCATTTCGTTCTTATTGCGAAACGTCGAAGACAGCCTGGCGGCAGAGCACGGCGACAAATCGGTTGCTATCGTGCGCCGGATTGGCTATACCGCTTGTGCTACCAATAAGGGCCGGTTATGCAGGAAAGAGCTACAGCGATGTTCGAACGCCGCACCACTGCTGATGCAGTGTTCGAGCGCTTGTACAAAGAAATTGTATCGCTTGAATTGTTACCGGGGACCAAGCTCTCGGAGGCAGATGTTGCGCACCGCTTTGGCGTATCACGGCAGCCGGTTCGCGAAGCGTTCAGCCGCCTCGGCAATATGGAGCTGGTGCTGGTGCGCCCGCAGAAAGCTACGGTGGTGCGGGGGTTTTCACTGGAACGTGTGGCGCACGCACGGTTTGTGCGGCTGGCGGTGGAACTGGAGGTTGTCACGCAGGCATGCGCGGTATGGACCGATGACTATGCCGCACAGTTGCAGCAAAACCTCGAGCAACAGCGCACCGCCATTGACTCCGCACCGGAAGATTTTCACAGCCTGGACTCTCAGTTCCACAAGCTGATCTGCGAACTGGGCGGGTGCCCGCACGCGGTTGAGGCTATACAGCAGTGCCGATTAAAAATTGATCGGCTGTGTTCACTTAGCCTGGCCAGGCAAAGCGAAGCGGCAACCCTGTTGCAGGATCACCTGGCACTGGCAGATGCACTGGCATCAAAATCAACAGCGCGTGCGCTTGAGATAACCAGAACGCACCTGAGTCGGCTGGACAGCACCGTTGATGAAATCCACCAGACTCACGCCGAATACTTCGAATAACTCTGCACGCCGGCGCATTGCCGGCACGCACTTATATCTATAAAAATCGCTAAGCAATCAGGCCGCTTTTTCAGTCGGCTCTAGTGCGACAGGCGCATCTGCAACAGGAGCATTTGTCACAGCACTGTCAGCAGCCGCAATATCAGCAACCGGGCTGACGGCACGCGGAGCGCTTTGCACTGCAGCCTGCGGTTGCGCGTCATCAGTGATCTGCCAGGGCCAGTAGTCAGTACCGCGCTGCAGCAACTGTCGCGAAATACCTGCCTGCTGCAGAATCTCGTCATCCATTTGCAGCATCAGTTCGCGGGTTTTATAGACTGAATAGTGGTTCAGGTAGTTGCCAATTTTTGAAGTAATCAGTTTAAACATGTTGGTATCCGGTTAATTAGTAATTTAGTGATCAGGCGGCTGACAGATTGCGGTCAACATCGAAGCCCTGCCGTCCGTGCTGAACGACATAACCAATCTCACCTCGACCAATGCCAAGATCTCTGAGTTCCTTGTCGGAGAAGCTGCGCAGCGTGGATGCAGCGTGTTCCAGATCCTTGCGCGACGGCGCCTGATCGACAGTCGGCTGATCCTGGAGGGTGCGCCATGGCCAGGCTTTGATACCCTGCTCCAGCAACTCGCGAGAGAAACCCGCGTCTTCCAGCATGCGATCGTCAAGCGATAGCAGATAAGCCTGAGTCGCTTTCATCGCGCTGATTTCTTTTCTTCGTTGTACGTATTGAACAAGCGTTGCGATCGAAAACATTTTTGAACTCCCGTTAGAGGATTCGATAGTGAAATTCATTAATAAGACGTTTGATTACTGGCACGCTTAGCCTGTTACTCGCAGCGCTGCGTGTTCTGCAGTGGAACTGCATTGCCGCTCGTATCGCCGCGGCACTGAACCAATCGCCTTTGATAATCACGATAGGGATGCTCGCATACCAACACAAACGACTTTATCTAAGGTCTCGCGATAGCCTGGCTTAACCCAGACCACAGACCTTTCTACAAGCCCCGCCAACACTACCTTTGCAATACTTCTGACGTTATTTGTGCCTTTGATTCACAGGCTTTTCACATTGCCAGCGCAGCGCCGCACCCTGACTATGCGAACTTTTGCGAGCTTGCGTTGCAGCGATGCCAAATCAGCTACCACTAAAAGCCCTGCGAGCCTTCGAATGCACAGCGCGGCATTTGAGTATCAGAGAAGCAGCAGAAGAACTGCATGTAACGCCGGCTGCTATCAGCCAGCAAATAAAGCAACTGGAAGAACTGCTGGGTGTGCCGCTGTTCCACCGTCTGGGACGCGGCCTTGAGCTAACTAACGCCGGCGCAGGCGCACTGCCGTTGTTGGCTGATGGGTTCAACAGCCTGCGTGAGGGCATGAGCCAAATGCAAAAGGCAGACAATGGCACTACGCTGAATGTATGGATGGCGCCGTCGTTCGCGACCAAATGGCTAATACCGCGCATGCCTTCGTTTACGCAGGAGCACCCTGACATCAACCTGTGTATTTCGGCGAGTGTGGACTGGGTTGATCAACACGACACCAGCATTGGCTTTGCCGACGAACTGTTTAAACGACAGGAAGTTGATGTTGCCATTCGCTTTGGCAGCGGCAGATCAGTTAGTTGTCGGGTAGATAAAATGATGACGGTATCGGTTGCACCACTGTGCAGCCCCGCCCTGCCCGATGCTGCTGAACACGCGCTGGAAAAGCCCGATGACCTGGCACACTTTACCCTGTTGCACGACGACAGCCCCTACGAGGGCAGACCGGACTGGCCGAGCTGGCTGCGAGCCAACCGTGTAACGAAGGTGGACGGACGCAAAGGGCTGCGCTTCAATCAGGGGTCATTTGCCCTTACCGCTGCCGCAGAAGGACAGGGTGTGGTACTGGGGCTTGATAAGCTGGCAGAGCACGACATTGCCAACAATCGACTGATTGCACCGTTTGATAACGATACCCCGGTCGACAGTGCGTACTATGTGTTCTCACGCAAGGGGGACAATCAGTCGAGTGCGGCGCGTTTGTTTCACGACTGGCTGATTGCCGAGGCCACCCGGCCGGTAAGTGGGGCGTGAGGAAAGTGCAGCACCCCGGTGCAAATATAACGCTATGGGCGTGCGGTCAATTTTCGTATTCTATAACCGTAGTTTGAAGTCTTCCTCCAAGGTGATGTAGCGTGAATGTCGATGCCACCACGACATAAAACTTCGGTGGCACCAAATGCCTCTACCGCGCCGGGTGACCCTGATCTGGCGCGGTTTTTTTTGCCTAGTGGGTAACTTCCTGCGTCACACTTAACATACCCTCGGTTTTGATAAACGACACTATGTCGTCTACGCCAACGCCTTCTCGCAGGTTGCTGAAGATAAACGGACGTTCGCCACGCATACGTAATGTATCTGCTTTCATAACATCGAGTGAGGCGCCGACATGTGGAGCCAGATCGATTTTGTTGATGATCAGCAGATCTGAACGAGTAATGCCCGGGCCGCCTTTACGCGGTATTTTTTCACCTTCGGCAACATCGATCACGTAGATAGCCAGATCGGCAAGCTCCGGGCTAAAGGTGGCGGAGAGGTTGTCTCCACCACTTTCAATAAACACCACTTCAAGATCGGGAAAGCTGACCTGCAAATCAGCTATCGCAGCCAGATTCATCGACGCATCTTCGCGTATGGCGGTATGCGGACAGCCACCGGTTTCAACACCAACGATACGATCAGATGACAGCGCCTGACTGCGCACGAGAAAATCTGCGTCTTCACGGGTATAGATATCGTTGGTGACAACGGCTATCTCATGATGGTCGCGCATGTGTTTGCAAAGCCGATCAAGCAGCGCGGTTTTTCCCGACCCGACCGGACCACCGATACCAACGCGCAAGGGTCTGCTTTGGCCAGGCCCTGTTTGAGCGGGCCCCGTTTGCGTAGGCATATCCTGACTGTTCATTAGCTCTCTCTGTTTAGTTGAAGTTTATGATCGAAATAAACGACTGTACTGAGTTTCGTGCTGGCTGCTTGCGAATGCCACAGCCGGACTTGAGTAACCGATATCGGCATCGTCTACGGTCATGGCCATCTGTACGCAAGTCTCTATCATCTCGGATAGTCGATACAGAATCTGCTGACCTTCTGTTTGGCCGAGCGGAATCAACTTCACGCCTGCCATGACCTGGCTTTCGAGCCAGCTAAACGTATAACCCTGCATGGCCTGTTCAACGGGGATATTCTCCACCGCACAGTACTCGGCAAAAACGGTAAGCTGACAGGTATCGCGCTCAGCGCTGATGGCACTGTTTAACTCTGTGGTCAGGCGCGCCATTGCATGACCACGCTGACGCTCTTCTGCACGCAACTCCGAGGTTTCTCTTAACGACAACAGTGTGGCGTTCCATGTATTCATAAGTCCGCGGTCATTCGCCATGCAGGCATCATAAACACGCTGCAATAAAGGCAAGTCCTGTTTGGTTAACGTGCCCTGCAATTGCTCGCAGACCCAGGTTTCGAACGTATGGCCGCTGTTAATCCAGCCGGCTTCCACTGCCCACTCGAGCCCCTGCGAGTAACTGAACGCACCGGTGGGCAGACTCTGACTGATGACCTGCATCAGCCGCATTAATGGCAGTTGCACGGTTATTTATTAGTGATGATGATGGTGATGTCCGCCACCATAGGCACCGGGCTCCGGATTAAACGGTGCTGATACGTGCTGTACCTCGACACCGAGGCCACGCAGCATGTCGTCGAGCACGTGGTCGTGCAGATAACTGACGGTGCCACGCCCTGTGCCGTTCGTGCTGTCTATCTGTATTTGCACCGGTACATGGCGGTTGCCAAGATGGTACGCCACACGGGCAAACAACAACATGTCATCTGATACCGCTACGGACAGTGACTCGTCAGCTGCCTGTACCATAACAACCGTGCCGTCGGCAGCGGCGAGTTTATCGCCCTGTTGCAGGCTTTCACCATGCGGCAGGAAGATACCGGCTTCTCTGCCGTCATCAAGCGTAACGCGCAGCCGCGATTTAACGCGCTTGTCTATGGGTAACGTGACTGTGGCAGAAGCATCGGCACTGCCGCTGGCACGGGTATTCAATTCAATCATTTCAGGACCTGCTTAATTTGTGTTTGTGCCGCTTAAAACAAATGGTACAGCTGCGCCAGTGGTAGTTTGGTGGCGGGCTCACAGGTTAATAGTTCGCCATCGGCAACCACCTGATAGGTTTGCGAATCAACCGATATGTCCGGCTGGTAGCTGTTGTGAACCATGTGCTCCTTGCGCACAGTGCGGCAGCCTTTTACCGTGCCAATCATGTTGCGCAGTTGCAGTTGCTCGTCAATGGCAGACTCCTTTGCCGCAGCGGACAGGAACGTCATTGATGTCGCGTTGCGTGCGCCACCCAAGGCGCCGAACATGGGTCGGTAGTGTACAGGTTGCGGTGTCGGTATCGACGCATTCGGATCACCCATCGGTGCATATGCGATCATGCCACCCTTGAGAATCAGTGACGGCTTGGCACCAAAGAACGCCGGCTTCCATAACACCAGGTCAGCTAGCTTACCCACTTCAACCGAGCCTACCTCATGGGCGATGCCATGTGTCAGTGCCGGGTTGATGGTGTATTTGGCGATATAGCGTTTGGCACGCAGGTTGTCATGTGTGGAAGGGTCACCGGGTAAGGAACCGCGCTGCTCTCGCATTTTATGCGCGGTCTGCCAGGTGCGACTGATAACCTCGCCAACGCGGCCCATGGCCTGTGAGTCTGACGCAATCATCGAAAACGCACCGAGGTCCTGCAGTATATCTTCCGCTGCAATGGTTTCGCGCCGAATACGCGACTCTGCAAACGCAACGTCTTCTGCTATCGCAGGGTCGAGGTGATGACAAACCATCAGCATGTCGAGATGTTCGTCAATGGTATTGACCGTATAAGGCCGTGTCGGATTGGTGGATGAAGGCAATACGTTGGCCTGTCCACAGGCTTTGATAATATCGGGCGCGTGACCACCACCGGCACCCTCGGTGTGATAGGTGTGAATGGTGCGGTCTTTCATTGCCGCCAGTGAGTGTTCAACAAAACCCGATTCGTTTAGCGTGTCGGTATGGATGGCTACCTGAATATCCATGTCCTCCGCTACGCCCAGACAACAATCAATGGCGGCCGGTGTCGTGCCCCAGTCTTCATGCAGCTTTAAGCCCACAGCACCGGCGCTAATCTGTTCTTTCAGTGCAGCCGGTAAGCTTGCATTACCCTTACCCAACAGCCCCAGGTTTACCGGCAGTGTATCTGCTGCCTGCAACATGCGGTGGATATTCCATGGCCCGGGTGTGCAGGTGGTGGCGTTGGTGCCGGTCGCCGGACCAGTACCGCCACCGAGCATGGTCGTGATACCAGAGCAGATTGCATCTTCCACCTGTTGCGGACAGATCATGTGGATGTGTGCATCGATGCCACCAGCCGTGAGGATAGAACCTTCACCGGCAATGGCTTCGGTACCGGGGCCAACCGGTATCGTGACACCAGGTTGTATGTCCGGGTTACCAGCCTTGCCTATCGCCGCTATACGACCATCTTTAATACCGACATCGGCCTTGACCACACCCCAGTGATCAATGATCAGTGCATTGGTGATCACTACATCAACCACGTCTGCGGAGGTGAGCTGACTTTGGCCCATGCCATCTCTGATGACTTTGCCACCGCCGAACTTTACTTCTTCACCGTAAATGGTGTGGTCCTGCTCTACTTCCACCCACAGGGCTGTGTCGCCTAAGCGAACTCTGTCACCTGTGGTGGGGCCATACATTTCTGCATAGGCTGTTCTGCTTATTGTGGTCATAGCGCCCCCATCACCTGCTGGTTAAAACCGTACACGGTACGCGCACCGTCAAGTGCCACCAGTTCTACCGTGCGTGACTGCCCTGGTTCAAAGCGAACTGCGGTGCCGGCTGCAATGTTTAACCGAAACCCGCGTGTGCTGTCGCGATCAAACTGCAGCGCCGGATTAACTTCGAAGAAGTGATAGTGCGAACCTACCTGCACCGGTCGGTCGCCACTGTTGGCCACTTCTATTGTCAGGGTCTGGCGCCCTGCGTTGAGTTCTATGTCGCCTTCGGCGCACTGAATTTCACCTGGTGTCATGATGCGGCTCCCGTTGCCTGTGAAGGCGGCAGGATAGGATCGTGTACGGTAACGAGTTTGGTACCGTCGGGGAACGTGGCTTCAACCTGTACGTCGTGAATCAGTGCAGGTACTTCATCCATGACCTGATCGGTGGTTAACAACGTTTGACCGTAGCTCATCAGCTCTGCAACGCTGCGTCCGTCGCGTGCACCTTCGATAATTTCCATGCTGATGTAGGCGACGGTTTCCGGGTAATTTAATTTAAGACCACGCTTCAGTCGACGCTCTGCAAGCAATGCTGCCGTGAATAACAGCAGTTTGTCTTTCTCTCTTGGTGTTAACTCCACGCTACTGCCTCCAGGGTTATTTCGGGTTGTGTTTAGTTGGCCTGATTGCAGGCATCAGTGTCAGGTTGTCCAGATCCGTGGCTCCACTGCGGGCTTTTTTAGAATCATGGGCCGCAGTGCTTTCCATACCTGTATAAAGCCTGCACGCGCTGCCTCTGCGCTGTCGCCCAGGTAACGGACGGCGAGCACACTGTCTACCTGTGTGGCCGCAAAGTCAGCATCGGGCAACACGGTTCTTGTTACATCGAGCCAGTGCTGAGGATCCTGCGCCGGGGCCACAGCCAGCATGGTTGCGCTGACGGTAGCACCGCGTAGTCCGGACAGGCGCTTCAGGTCGTGAGCGCCATCAATCACCAGTCGTTCCTGCAGCAGTGGAACACCATCGCACAATACACGTATTGCTATTGTTGCCTGCCCCTGCGTAAACCAGTGACCGCCTGCCGGGCGACCAAAGCAGTTGACCTCCCAGCCAATAAAGCAGCTGTGGCGATCAACATTAACCAGTAACTCCTGACGTGCCAGACACCGATCAAAGTAGATTGACTCCTGCGGCAGCCACTCTACGCTGCCACCGGCAACCTGTATCTGCTGTGTTTGATGCGCTGTGCGACCGTCAGACCCATAATAACGTGTTGCACCCGGTGTTGTCAGAAGCGCGCTGGCATGCTGATGACAATGCACATTGATACCAAGCCGATCACCACCAACAATACCCGCTGGCGGATGCAGTATTACGGTATGACAGGTGGCGCCATCCGGATAAAACGGCCGCTGCACAAGCAAAGGGCCGGTATGCTGGCGACGCAGTACAGTGCGGGAGCCCGCTTGCTCATAGTTCAGTGCGAGTGAAGCGTGCCACGTATCAACCGATGATTCACTCACAGCCTGCATACTATAAAACCTTGTTATTAACGGTAGTTTTTACACCACCAAATGCTGTTGCACCATCTGCTCACTGAGTTCATCGATGTTGCCACTGGCAACGATGCTGCCTCGGTCCATGATATAAAAACTGTCAGCCACTTTCTTGATGAATGGCAGTTTCTGTTCGATTAACAATACACCGATTCCCCTGTCGCGACAAAGCATTCGAACTACATCGGATATCTCCTTTACAATACTCGGCTGTATACCCTCGCCCGGTTCATCGAGTATCAAAAGCTCCGGCTCTGCAATCATCGCCCGTGCAATAGCCAGTTGCTGTTGCTGACCACCGGACAAGTCACCACCGCGCCGGTTTTTCATTTCCTTGAGTACCGGGAACAACTGATAAATATCGGAAGGAATATCACGACCACTGTAGCTGCGCTTAGACGAGCGTTTTCTCGCTGCCGGGCCAAAGAAGCCGGTGCAGATGTTCTCTTCCACGGTCAGCAGTGGAAATATCTGTCTGCCCTGAGGCACATAGCCTATGCCTGCGGGGGCACGCGCCATGGCAGGTAATTGCTGATAGGCAGTGCCATCAATGATGATTTCGCCACTGGCTGTATCTTCCAGCCCCATCAGGCACCTGGCCAGTGTTGTTTTACCAACACCGTTACGCCCCATAATGCAGGTGCAACTGGCACGCGGAACGTCGAGCGTTACATCACGCAGGGTGTGGCTCTGACCATAGTAGTGGTTGAGCTGGTTAATCGTTAGCAGATAATCACTCACCGAGATACACCTTGACGACGTCGGGGTTTGCCTGCACTTCGGCCATCATCCCTTCGGCCAGTACATGGCCCTGGTGTAGCACCGTGACCTTGCTATTAAGGGAACGTACGAAGTCCATATCGTGCTCGACCACCACCACAGTGTGTTGCCCGGCCAGTCCGGCAAGCAGTTCACCGGTGCGGTCCATCTCCTGATGTGTCATACCGGCAACCGGCTCGTCGACCAGCAATAAACGCGGGTTTTGCATCAACAGCATGCCGATTTCCAGCCACTGTTTCTGACCGTGCGATAGCTGGCTTGCATCGGCTGCCAGGCGATCCTGCAGCGCTATGACAGAGGCGATATCTTCAACCCGGTCGCGCTGTTCAGCAGACAACGGCCTGCGCAGCATACTCCAGGGGCTGCGATTGCCCTGTGCGGAAATCTCAAGGTTCTCACGCACGGTCAGCACCTCGAACACCGTGGGCTTTTGAAACTTTCGACCGATGCCGGCCTGCGCTACCTCGGGCTCGGACATCTTTGTCAGGTTGATGGACTGGCCAAACCAGACGGTACCACT
>CAYMFQ010000118.1:107-4968 GCA_964389335.1 uncultured Granulosicoccaceae bacterium | reverse complement strand
CGGGCTCGGACATCTTTGTCAGGTTGATGGACTGGCCAAACCAGACGGTACCACTATCGGGGCGCGTCTTTCCGGTGACGATATCCATCATGGTGGTCTTGCCGGCACCGTTGGGGCCGATGACACAGCGCAGTTCTCCGTCATCGACGTAAAAATTCAAATCATTGATGGCTTTAAAACCGTCAAAGCTGACATTGACGCCTTCCAGATACAACAACGTACCACCGCTGTCGGCTTCAGGCCCGGGTATCGATGGTTCGCCAACCACTGCCGCCGCATCAGGCTGCGGGGCGCTGCTAGCGTCGTTTGTATTCATGCCATTGCTCACTATGACACTCCCTCCGACGTGCCGTGAGACTTACCACGCCCGAACAGACGGCTTATAGTACCGGTAACACCACCCATCACACCACGTGGCAGCCACAGCGTCGACAGCACAAACATGGCACCGAGCACAAACAGCCAGAACTCAGGAAATTCGGCGGTAAACCACGACTTGGCAAAGTTAACCAGTAGCGCGCCGATCACTGCACCGCATAAGGTGGCGCGCCCACCGATGGCAACCCAGATAACAATTTCAATAGAGTTGAGCGGTGAGAATTCACCCGGATTGATAATGCCCGCCTGCGGTACATAGAGCGCACCGGCAAGCCCTGCAAGCATGGCTGACACCACCAGCAAAATAAGCTGATAGTTCTCTACCCGATAGCCCAGAAAACGCACCCGGCTTTCTGCATCGCGTATGGCGATAACCACACGCCCGGCACGGGAGGAGATTATCCATCGGCATATAATGTAGCCGATAACAGTTGCGATCGCAGAGGCTACAAAAAGACCGATGCGAGTGCTTTCTTCACTCACTGAAAAGCCCAGAATCTCTTTAAAATCTGTCAGGCCATTGTTGCCACCAAAACCAAACTCATTGCGAAAGAACGCGAGCATCAGCGCATAGGTCATGGCCTGCGAGATGATCGACAGATACACACCATTCACGCGGCTTCTAAACGCAAACCAGCCAAACAAAAACGCCAGTATGCCCGGCACCAGAAAGATGGCCAGCAACGCAACCGGAAACATATCAAAGCCCCACCAGTACCAGGGCAGCTCCTGCCAGTTGAGGAACACCATAAAGTCGGGCAGTTCAGGGTTGCCGTAAACACCGCGATCACCAATCTGACGCATCAGATACATACCCATGGCATAACCACCCAGCGCGAAAAAGGCCCCATGGCCCAGGGTTAGAAAGCCCATGTATCCCCACACCAGATCAACCGATAACGCCAGCAGTGCAAAACACAGGTACTTACCCAGCAGATTCATTTGAAAGGTAGTGACATGCCACGGACTGGATTCGGGCAGGTAAAAATGCAAACACGGCAGCACAACAGCTGCAATCAGTATCAGCGCCAGCAGCACCTGACCATAGCGGTCATCTTTCATCACACTAATCACCGGCCGCACGCCCCCGTTGTGGAAACAGACCACGCGGATACTTCTGGATAAACAGTATGATGAACACCAGCACAAAGACCTTTGCCAATACTGCTCCCGCCCACGGTTCCAGGAACTTGTTTAAAACACCCAGAGATAAACCGGCAATCAGCGTACCCCATAGATTTCCGACGCCGCCAAATACCACCACCATAAAAGAATCGACGATATAGGCCTGCCCCATGTTCGGACCCACGTTACTTAACTGACTGAGCGCCACACCGGCCACGCCGGCGATCCCGGCGCCGAGTCCGAAAGTGACCGCATCAATGGATGTCGAGCGTGCGCCCAGCGCTCTGGCCATATCGCGATTTTGCGACACTGCCCTGAGCTTGAGGCCAAAGAAGGAATACTTGATCAACCACATGAGAATAAGAAATATCAACAGACAAAAGCAGAAGATCACCACACGATTGATTGCCAGTGACAGAGCCGGATCAATTTGCCACAGGCCAGTTAACCAGGACGGATTACTAACCGGTACGTTCTGCGGCGAGATAAAGGTACGCACGGTTTGTTGCAATATCAGGCTGATGCCAAACGTCGCCAATAACGTTTCCAGCGGACGGCCGTACAAATGGCGGATAACCAGAAACTCGATCAGCACACCCGCTGCAAACGCCACCAGAAAGGCCGCCGGTAGCGCCAGCAGCAGCGAGTACTCAATCAGACTCGGAAACAATACCTGTATCGCCCAGGTGGTATAGGCGCCTAGCATAATCATTTCGCCATGCGCCATGTTAATCACGCCCATGACGCCAAAGGTAATCGCAAGCCCGATCGCTGCCATCGCCAGCACCGACCCGAGGCTGAGACCAAAAAACACCGTTTCAAGGCGAGAAAACCACGTCTTGCGTTCGTCGATAGCTTCAAGTTGAGCAGTGGCAGCGGCAACCACTTCAGCTGACTCGCTGTTATCGATTAGCTTTTTCAGCCGCTGCGATACCTGATCGCGTGTGTTAACTCCGATCTCATTGATCGCGTCAAGTTGCGCCGGAGCATCACCACTGTCGAGCACAGACAGATTAAGCGCGAGTGACATGGCCTCTTTTACCAATGGGTCAGTCTCGCTGGGTAACTGCGCCTTGATACCTTCCACTTCAGGATCTTCGAGTGTCTGGATCATGCGCTCAACGGCGGCCAGTCGCACAGTCGGATCGGAATCTCGTAGTGCCAGTGAGGCAATCGCAGAGCGCAGCTGTCCGCGAATGCGGTTGTTAATTTTAATTTTGGAGATCGCAGATTTGGCGACCGTCCCTGCATCAGCGCCTGTTACTGCGTCCGTTAGAATGTATTGCTTGCCGGAGCGTTCTGCTACGACCGGAGCTGAGTCTGCTTTTAGAATGTATAAGTCACCCTCGAGCAATGCCTCCATCCAGCCACGTGCTCTCGGTGCTGTTGACGTGGTCAGTTGTTCCAGTGCGTCGGCACGAGTCTTCTTATTGGCAAGCAGTGGCGCCAGCTCAACAATCAGTTCGTTAGCGGGATCGCTGTCGGCTTCTTCGGTTGCGCCAGCGATGCCATGACAGAGTGAACAGACCACCATAACTACCAGTGCGGTGAGACCTGGTGTTCGGCTCAGCAATGACTGTCGAACGGATACTGCTCTGGCATCAGTTCGATGGAACAGGTTTGTTCGTTGAAGGATTAAATTGAACACGGAATTTGAAGCAACGTGAAGTCCAGCAGCTGGTAAACTGGAATGGCAATGAAAGGAGCGTCACCGTTTACCGGCCGCTTTTATTGCAGAAGCCCGACATGACAGCCACGTGCTTGTTCGCAGCACCTCACTAGCACATCGGGTTTCGAGTCAGCCCCTGGTCGACACGGTAACAATTGAGCATGTCGACCGGGGCAGTAAGTGGCTTACTCCAGGTTTTGACCAGAGCACTTACCTGTCTTGACGTTGTAGTTACCGCAGGACAACGGCTTGCGCCAGTCTGCGATGATGTCTTTGGAGTCAGGCAGGAAGTCTGACCATGCATCACCGGCGACCAGTCCACTGGTTTCAGAAACCACGTCGAACTGACCGTCGTCCTGAATCTCACCGATAAGGACCGGCTTGGTGATGTGGTGGTTAGGCAGCATTGCAGAGGTGCCACCGGTCAGGTTGGGAACCGCCACACCGATGATGGCTTCCTGCACGGCATCAGGGTCAGTGGTACCTGCTTTTTCAACCGCTTTAACCCACATGTTGAAGCCAATGTAGTGTGCTTCCATCGGATCGTTGGTGACGCGCTCATCCGTGCCAATGAACTTGTGCCAGTTGCCGATGAACTCTTCGTTCTCTGCTGACTCAACGCTCATGAAGTAGTTCCATGCAGCCAGGTGACCAACGAGAGGTGAGGTATCAATACCTGACAGTTCTTCTTCACCAACAGAGAACGCAACGACCGGGATATCTTCTGCGGAGACGCCCTGGTTACCCAGCTCTTTATAGAACGGTACGTTAGCATCGCCGTTTACTGTAGACACAACCGCAGTGGCCTTGCCTTCGCTACCAAACTTTTTAATGTCTGAAACGATTGACTGCCAGTCAGAGTGTCCGAAAGGCGTGTAGTTGATCATGATGTCTTCAGCGGCGACACCATTGTCTTTCAGATAGGCTTCAAGAATTTTGTTGGTGGTACGCGGGTAAACGTAGTCAGTACCAGCAAGAACCCAGCGCTCGATTCCGACTTCGTCCTTCAGATAGTCAACCGCAGGAATGGCCTGCTGGTTTGGCGCCGCACCTGTGTAGAAGACGTTCTTGGACGACTCTTCACCCTCGTACTGCACCGGGTAAAACAACAGACTGTTGAGTTCCTCAAACACCGGCAGTACAGATTTTCGTGAAACGGAAGTCCATGCGCCAAAGACCGCGGCAACTTCGTTCACTTCGATCAGCTCACGTGCTTTTTCCGCGAACAATGGCCAGTCAGAAGCCGGGTCGACCACCACCGCTTCGAGTTGCTTGCCAAGCAGTCCGCCTTTGGCATTCTGTTGCTCGACGAGCATAAGCATGGTGTCTTTCAGCGTGGTTTCACTGATCGCCATGGTGCCGGACAGTGAGTGCAACACACCGACTTTGATCGTATCCTGTGCCAAACTGACGTTGGCCGCCAGTGTTAACCCAGCTACCGCTCCCATTATCGAAAACTGTTTCTTCACTACTGGTATCCCCACCTTGTTGAAAGTGGCGCCACCTTATCGCCGTGCAATGTAGCTGTATGCTGCTAGATTGTGCGCACCCCGCTGCATTTTTTGCATCATCACGGACAACATATTGTAAATACGGAACAAAAAAGCAAAAAGCGCCGCAGGAAATTTTTTACTTACAGGCGACATACAGTCGCACAACGGATACAGCCAGAGCTTGAAAATTCGAGGG
>CAYMFQ010000118.1:0-97 GCA_964389335.1 uncultured Granulosicoccaceae bacterium | reverse complement strand
CCTTATCGCCGTGCAATGTAGCTGTATGCTGCTAGATTGTGCGCACCCCGATGCATTTTTTGCATCATCGCGTGCAACACTTTGTTAATACAGGCCG
>CAYMFQ010000117.1:13890-16839 GCA_964389335.1 uncultured Granulosicoccaceae bacterium | reverse complement strand
ACCGTCTCCAGAAGTGGCAGCAATAACGTTATTAGCTGGCTGGACGAAGGCGGCAATCATATTATCCGCCGAGACGGTAGCTGGTTAGCCACGCTGGGCGAAAACGTCTCTACATACACAGACAATAACGGCGCACCGCTAGCCGAATACGAGCTGCGAATCTGGCTTGATGGCGTTCGAACGGACACAATGTGTACCAGAGAACCTGTCGACCCGGTAGACCCGGTAGACCCGACGCCCCTTCCAGAAACCAACGCTGAAACAGAACGAGTTGTACACGTTGGCATCGATGGCCTTCGATCAGACCATGTTACCGCTCAGCTTATGCCAAACCTTTGGGGTCTTATGCAGAATGGCTCATCGACGCTTAACGCTCGAACAGACCCTGCTAACACCCAGACGCTACCAAACCATACCAGCCAGTTCACCGGCCGATCAGTTTACGGAAACAGCGGTCACCAGGTTGACTTCAATAATTTTACATTCACAACCGTTCACGACGAGGCCGGCACATATATCTCGTCTGTCTTCGATGTTGTTCACGACAATGGCGGCAACACAATCCTTATTGCCGGAAAAAGTAAGTTTGACATGATGGCGGCAAACTGGAACCTTAACGGCGCTATTGACACAACCGGTGTTGATAACGGCACACAGAAGATCGACTACTACGACAGAGACGCTCCGGAAAACGCTATCACCGCCTTTGCCAACTTTATGAGCAACACAGTAGTTCCTGCGCACGGCTTCTACCATATTAGAAACCCGGACACTGGAGGCCATGGGTTCAACTGGGCCAGCCCGGAATACACAGCATCGGTTAGCGCTGCAGATACTATTCTAGGCCAGCTTCTAAGCGAGCTGGACGCACGTGGCGTTCTTGCAACCGCCACAATTATTGTTACCGCCGACCATGGAGGCCCAACGGGCGGAGATCTGCACCTCGACCCTACTGTCGATAAGAACTACACCGTTCCTTTTGTGGTTAGTGGCCTTGGCGCAACGCCTGGAGCCGATCTCTACCTCCTTAACAGCGACGACCGAACCGACCCAGGCACCGCCCAGATTCAGAACGGCGCAGCAAACCAACCCATCCGCACCGGAGAGGTTGCAAACCTTGTGCTGGACCTTCTGGGCCTGCCATCTGTTCCCGGTTCCAACCTGAACAATGACCAGTCTCTAGACTTCTAGAACAGCGCCCCCTCTAAGGAAGCAATCTGCTTCCCTGGAGGGGGCTTTAGTTTTTAGGCCAGGCGATTGATAAGCGGGAAATCATGAGCCTTCCGATCCAGTTTGACGGAAAGTGCTGCCAAAAAAGCATCTCCATAACTGGCGCCGACCGTTTTTTCACAGACAATTTGGTCAATGCCGGTGCAGGTCAATGCCGGTGCAGTTGACTGCTCACTTAAGTGATGCTGAGCGCAGCGAGGTTGTTGGTGGTAGTGCTGCCAGGTTTTATCGCCTTTGAAGTCGATGCAATGTCCTATGGCCGGTACAACTGGTTGGTCAGAACTCGAGTTGGTCTGTTCGTAAGCCTTAATTCGACCAGTGCAGTTGAAGCGGTAAAGCGCCGGCTACTGCAATCAAAAACTCGCGTTGACCTTGCCAAATTCACTGTAGATCGCCTGCACGTAGTCGCCCTTGTTTACCGGGTATTGTTTGGTAAACGAGCCGGACATCACAAGCATGCCTGGCTCAAGTGCCAACCCGCGAGCGACCAGTTGGTTGGTCAGCCATATCACTGAATTGAGTGGATTGCCGAGCACTTCGGTACCATTGGCTCGTTCCTGGGTGACGCCATTGATGTCAACGGATACTTCAACATTGGCCAGATCGATGGTTCCGTCAAACGGAACAAAAGACCCTGTCACATAGGCCAGTTGCTGGGCGTTGCCTGCCATTGCCAGCGGAAAGTCTGCACCGAACTGACTGCGTTTTTCTATCACTTCAAGGGCCGGTGCAATAGCCTCCACAGCGGCCACGACAGATTCAAACGCAGGGTTTGCGTCGCCGAGGCGCGTGCCTATCCTTAGGCACAGCTCATTTTCGATGCCTGGCGACATCATATTTTCAAAATCAAATGTAGTACCGCTTTCGCGCCGCCCCGATACCAGCAGATGCCCGAGACAGGGTTCGTGTACGCCCTGCTGTTGTTGCATGGCCTCGGAAGTTAGTCCAACCTTCCAGCCCGCCAACTGTTGCCCGTCGTTCTGGCGTAGCGCCAGCAGTTCGAACTGTGCATCATAGGCGGCTTCAAGGTTTAGCTGGCCACCAAGGTGTTCTGGAAAACAGGTGTCTGTGCGATAGGCCTGATGCAGTTCAAGTGCCGCCTGTGTGGCCGTTATCGATTCGGAAGAGTTTGCCATTGTGGAGTCCGGGTTAGTTACGGGCCGCGTGTTGACGTTCACCAGAGCGGTTGGCTGGTTATATCAGTTTTCCATTGTCCGGGCTATATAATGCAATTAACGGCGGTTTGCGTAAATCGATCTGCGTAAACCGATCTGGCTATACCGATCACAGCATCACCGGGAAAGCGATCATGCATGAGTTTGGCTGTCACTGCAGGCAATTAACCTATCGATATTCCGGTCAGCCTCACTGCTGTTATACGTGCCACTGTACTGATTGCCAACGTGCGAGTGGCAGTGCTTTCACCAGTAACATGATAGTTGATCTCGCAGACATAAGTCTGGTCAGCGGTTTGGCGTCGGAAGTCCGCTACCCACACAACAACGATCAGTTAAATGTAATCTGTTGCCAAACCTGTGGGACAGATTTGTATCTGTTTTTCACCAGCAGACCTGACACAGCGACAATTCTCACAGGCACATTTTTTCAGCAGCACTGGTTTAGCCCGGTCGCTCATATCTGGACTCGAAGCGCTGCGTCCTGGCTGAAGCTCGATGATGGGCTGCCGTGTTTTGCAAAGCAGCCGGCATGGGAGGAATT
>CAYMFQ010000117.1:9808-13790 GCA_964389335.1 uncultured Granulosicoccaceae bacterium | reverse complement strand
GTGCGCTTCTATCCCGTTCTTCCGCTTTGAGTATTACTCGCAGTTCTTCGTTTAAATCGGTCATTTATTGTTGCGCTGCTCTGCAATGGCAATGGCATAGAGGGTTCGAGCAGCAGAGTTGTTGTCTTTGTCTTCTGCCTTACACCAGGCCTCTAAATCGTCTATTTTGATATTGATTTTTTGTACCTGTCGACCAGCTTCCCGGATTAGGCGGATCGTATCGTTAGCGTTTTTCTTCCAGTCTTTGTAAGTGTCATCCAGTATCTCCGCATCGGCGGCATTTTGTTTGAGCTTTGTCCATTCCTCTGGCTGATACCAGCAGAGCGCAACCACTGTGTGTTCCATAGTATCTGCTTGTACTTCGCTGCCGTTGATGCGCAGAGTAAATCGATTGTCGAAGTTCAGGGTTTGTAGCTGCCTCTCAATGATATCTATATCTTCTGTTTCCAGCTTCGACAGGTCCAGTGTAAAGTGATGAGACTCGCAGCTGAGTTCCAGCACTGCATCGTTAATGCTGGCTTCCTGCAGCATAGCCGGGTTCAAGGAATCCCCCAGTATATCGCCGTAGCTTATTTGTGTTCCCTGTTCATCATCGGTTAGCAACCGATCAAACGTCGACTGCATTAGAATGAGGCTTTCGCTGTATTCGCCGTCTTCGAAAATAGCAAATGAAAGGATAGTGTCTGTATCGTTGTCTTCATAATCAATGAAGCCGACCATGAGGTCGATATTTTTGCGATTGGATGCCATCAGGGAAACACCGGTGTTTTCAGTTGGTCGATGATCAGTTGGAGTTGCGAGGCATCGAGCGAAGCTTCCTGCTCGACACATGCTTTTAATTCTGGGTTCAATGTTACGGAAAGCGCCAGTTTGATCGCATGTAAAAGTGCCGCCGAATCTCAACAGTACGAGATTCACCATCGTACTTCAAGGTTACGGCAATGATGCTTACTTTCCTCGTACTTTCAGATTTCGGCTCTCAATAAAGAGCTGGAAATAAAATCTATTTGGACGATAGCGCTTTCCGCGTTTTACTTCCGTTGCAAGCGCGTCGAGTTTCGGCGACCAAAAAGTTCTAAATTGCGAGAGCCGCGAATCTACCCCCTGAAGCGGTTGTGCATCTAACGTGTAAAATCGGCGTGCACCATTCTACAAATTCACCCGATGTCGGTTCAACTTTCTCAGCCAGTAATTCAAGAATGCGACGCCTCACCGGGTCACCGAGAATCTCAAACGCGTGCTTCAGGTACCGGCATGAAAATGTGCCGTTGCAATCGCCATCGCCATCGCCATCGCAGACCCTGAGGGCTGGCCAGCTGCAATAGGCGACTGTCCCCATGCAACGGTATGGATGGATGCAAAGGAGTGGCAGGCCAGCCGGGGTCAGTAAGGCCGGAACATTCGGAATGTAATACGGTTTACAGCGGTTGACATGTAGATGATGATTCCGGTGTCAACGCTTTTTCGCCTGCATTTGCAACGGAGTCAGCGTTCTCAGCGTTCGCGCTATGGTAGTTTTCCTGCTGTTCGGGCGAGTTCACGGCAGCGAGTAAATTTGTATGTCTCCTGTCCCGGTGCGCTCGTCCGGTGCGGTACGATAAGAGGCTCTGAATTAACAAGTTCATTTTTCGCTTGTGCCGGAAGTGGTATATGTTCCGGTGATCCAGCGCTCACACTTGAGCTATATCGCCTCGGTGTCATCTATTTTGTAAGTCGGAATACAGGCCAGCATTGGAAGCGCGCACTAGCGGCTTATTTTGTATTAACATATTCATGTGGTGTATTTTCACGCCATCGCCAATGGCAGCGGCGAACATTCTGTGAATGCTGCCTGAACTTAGAAAGATAAGTAACATGTACATCCGAATCATCGCCCCAATCGCCCTATGCGTCCTTCTGTCGGCCTGTGGCGGCAGTTCCAGTTCCGGCAATAATCCCACGGTTACCCCGCAAGGCCTCATACAGGACGGCTCAGGCGTCTACACGCTCAATATTGCGTCATCAAACATGGACTGCACAATAGATGATGTGCCAGTCAGTAGCGAATTGCAGCCAGCGAGAACTATCAACGACGTTGTTGTGTCGGAAACGGCTAACGGTGATATCACGGCGGCTGCCGAAAACGACGTTGTTTACACTGGCGGCAGGGAAGAGAATAACGGGTTTACGATCGTGACGGTTAACGGAACCGTAGTGACCAGTCTGTCAGGTGAATTTTCAGTCAGTGGCTGGAATGGCGTGTTTTCGGCGACCAGTGACAACAATGCCGGCGGTTCGTCTATACGGTGTACTATTTTATCCACGTTTAGCGGCGCTCGGCAGTAGGCATACGGCCCACATTGCGCGGGCCGATCTCATCAAAGGTTTATAACAGCCCAAGTCAAAGCTCCAATTGGAGCTACAGCAATCGATAGAACAATTGCTGTAGCAAATCAACGGGCATCCCTCCGCCGCCTGCGCGGCGTCTGTGCGGTCACAATGGCGTTTATCAACTGTATGGTCGGAGTAGGGTGTTGTAATACCGCAGACCGCTCCTTTAACCATAATATCCAGCACAAGCGCGCTTGGCATGGCAAGCCTCGGTGGACTTTCTCCAGGTAGACGTCCGCCAGCAATTGTATAGTTTTGTGCCACGCACGGATGAGTGTTTCGCATAAGACACCCCATCTATCGCCAATGACAGTTTTTCTTTCTCAATCCGATGATTCTGCCACCGGTTGTGCTGGCACAAGTGCTCGAAGACTTCTATGCCTATTCGCTGGAATTAAAGTAGGCGAGTAACCGCTATTGACTGGCTAAATTCCGTCCTTCAACCTGTCAATTGGCAGAGCTTACGCATCCTGGCCAAGCTCCAACGCAATATCCTTCGTCTGCTCATAGAGTCTGAGAAAGAGGCCATGTGCCTTTTCAAGTGTCGGGTCTGTCTTTGCCTGTATGTGTTGCTCAACCGGATTCCATTTCTTAATGTCGTCGCGTTCGACCAGTTTGACGGAAAGTGCTGCCAAAAAAGCATCTCCATAACTGGCGCCAACCGTTTTTTCACAGACAATCTGATCAATGCCGGTGATGTCCGATGTGGCCTGTAGCCAGGTTGAGTTTTTGGTGCCGCCTCCAACCGCCAGTAACCTTTTGGGTGACTGTCCCAGTTCAGCAAATGTGTCCGTCACGTGGCGAGTACCGTGAGCAATGCCCTCTATCAGTGCGCGATAGATGTCGCCGCGAGTGTGAGTTAAGTTCAGTCCAAACAATGCACCACGCGCGTTGATGTCATGGATGGGCGTTCGTTCGCCTGAAAAGTAGGGAAGCAGCAATAAACCGTTAGCGCCGGGTGGTGAATTCACTGCTTCCTGTGCCAGCGTTGCAAAAGCGTCTTCTTTATCAAGATCCTGTGCCAGGTGATCACGGAACCAGTGGGTCAGGGTGCCTGAGGTTGCCAGACCAGCCATTGAGGCATGTTCACCTTCAAATAACCAGGGTGCGTACCAGATGCGCGGGTCACTTACTTGGGAGGCGGCACGCAGGATGATGAAAATGGTTGAGCCGTACATCATCATCATGTCGCCGGCGCCATCGACTCCGACTGAGATGGCCTCTGCAGCGGCATCGATAGTGCCTGCGGTAACAGGGGTTCCCACCGCAAGGCCGGTTTGTGATGCTGCGCGTTCAGTTACCTGGCCTGCGATTTCATTTGACCACAACAGGCGTGGAAGTTTATCAAGCGCTACGATATCGTCGGCCAGATCGTCGTTCCAGGTTTGCGTCGCTACATCGTACAGTGGAGAAAAATTTGCCGCGGTGTAGTGGTCGATGACTATTTCATCGGTTAAGCGCTGAACCAGAAAACTGGTTGATGTCAGTATATGGGATGTTTGCTGGTAAATTTCCGGGCGCTGGCGTTTGAGCCATAGAATCTTGGGGCCGACTGATTGCGAGGTTAATGCATTGCCACAGCGCTGAATAATAACGTCTTCACCGATGCGAT
>CAYMFQ010000117.1:8510-9708 GCA_964389335.1 uncultured Granulosicoccaceae bacterium | reverse complement strand
CCCGGTTCCGGTACCAGCATTTTATGACCACGGGCAGCTTGCGCGTGGATTACACCGCTCTCATCCACCAGCACACCTTTGGTCTCAAAGGTGCCTATATCAATGCCAAGTGTGTAAGCCATCAGGTATAGTCATCCCGATTAAGTGAGAAGTCTGGTCCGATATTGCCTATCGCTGAATCGAGTAAGTGTACGAGTGCGACGAGGTCCGATAGATCGCAGACTTCGCGTGCTGAATGTGAATAGCGCATTGGAAAGCCCATATCGACAGACGCCACTCCGCTGCCGACAAGCTGTACATAAGAGAGATCCGTCAACACGCCGGTTTGCGCGCTGCGTTGCAGTGGAATGTTCTGCTGTTTCGCGGTGCTTTCAAGCAGGTTAACCAGGGCAGGGTGGGGGATAACACCGTTTAATGTGCCACGACCGTGAAATGAATAGAGGCTCATACCCGGTCCGCCACCGAGCACCATGTCGCCTTTGGCTGCCATGTCTGGTGTATCGGTTGCGAGCATGATGTCGAGTTGGATGGCGATGTCCGGCTGCAGCTGTTGAGCCAGTGGTTGTGCGCCACGAAGATTAAATTCTTCCAGTACGGTAAATGCAAGGTTAACCGGTGGGCCACTTTTGCGCTTGCTCAATAGTTTTGCTACCTCGAGCAGGACCGCGCACCCGGCGCGATCATCAATACTGGTGCCAGCGATGCAATCATTGCCGAGTTCTGTTGCCCTTGGTGCATAGACGACCGGACTACCGATTTTTATTCCCGCAGCTTCAACTTCTTCCGCTGAACTTAAACCGGTGTCTACCGTTAGGTCGGCATAGGGTACGACCTGGTATTTCTCTGCCGGTGAGGTAGCGTGATGGCTTTTGTTGGTGATAACAGCGGGCACGTCTTTGCCTTCACCCACACAGATTAATACTTCCTGTGCCGCCAGTGCGCGTTCCGGCACACCACCCAGGCGCTCCAGACGAATCAGTCCGTCCGCTTCAATGCGACGAACGATAAACCCCAGCTGATCCATGTGGGTAAACAGCATTACCGCGGGGCCAGCGCCCGGGAAGTGTGCGCATAGATTGCCCAGTGTGTCTGAGGTATGGGCGATGCCCATTGCGTCGAGTTGTTTGCACAAGGCACGTCGCACGCGATCTTCGTGTCCGGAAAGCCCAGGCACCAACATCAGGTCCATCAGGTTTTT
>CAYMFQ010000117.1:6353-8410 GCA_964389335.1 uncultured Granulosicoccaceae bacterium | reverse complement strand
TTAGCGCGGGCTTGTTTGGCACGGGCCATGAAGTCTTTTGCACGTTCCGGGTCAATTGCATTCCAGGTATCGCCATCAACTTTCAATGATGAACCGACAATGCAACCGTCTGCTATCGATAAGACATCGGCAATAGTGTCGTGCTTTACCCCGGTGTTGGCCAGGACTGCCGTGTCGGGCAATGCGTCCTTTACCGCTTGCAAGTCTGACATGGCAGCGGCCTCGCCGGTAATTTGCCCCGACACCAGAATCGCATCCGGTACTGACGAGAACACAGCGCTGCGAGCACGATCCGGTAATGAGCGCTGATCGAGTGAGTGTGCGAATTCAGCCGAGATGTTGTACAACATAGCCAGATCGCTACGACCCAGTCGATTTCGATAACGCATGGCTTCACCGGCATTAGGTGTCCACGGACCCATGTCCGAGGCATAGGTGCCGGTGAATATTTCGCGGATGAAATGTGCACCGGTTGCTGCAGCCAGGGCGACGGAAGCCATCGGGTCCCACAAAACGTTAACGCCGAACGGTACAGTGATTTCGGATTTCAATTGACCAATTATTGTTGCCATCGTTGCAGTTGAGGCAACGTCGACACTAAACTCGTAGGGTCGATCATTTTCGTTGCCAAACATCACCGCATCGAAACCCGCATCCTGAAGCGCGAGAAGATCCGCACGCACCGCCGCTAATAGATCCAGATCCGGATCAAACAGTGGTGTGCCGGGCAGTGCGCCAAAGTGCACCATGCCGATGACAGGTTTGGTCGCACCAAAAATTCTTTGGTAGTTATTTTCAGTCATAACAAGACGTTTCTCATGTTGGCGCATCCTCACGCAGCAATCCGCGACTTTTCAGGTCGTCCCAGAGTTGGGTCGGAATTGAGGCGTTTGCAGCTTGCAGATTGCTGGTTGTTTCCTTTTCTGCCTGACCGCCGGGAATAACGGCAACATGTGCCGGATGCAGTAACGGAAACTGGAAGGCGGCATCAATCATACGTACACCGTGCTCATTGCACACCGCTTCAATTTTATTGACCCGCTCCATAATATGTTGTGGCGCCACGTCGTAGTTAAAAAAGGCGCCGGGTTTTGCACCGCTTGCCAGAATGCCGGAGTTGTAGGGGCCGCCGGTAACGATGCCGATACCGCGCTTTTCGCACAGTGGTAAAAAACTGTCCAGCGCAGTTTGCTCGAGCAGGGTATAACGGCCCGCTAACAGAAAAAGGTCAAAGTCGCCTCGCTCTGCCAGTTTCTGGCACACATCCCATTCGTTAATGCCGCCGCCGATAGCGCGAATGACGCCCTGGTCTCTGAGCGAGATCATTGCATCGTAGCCGCGTGCTCCAAAGAACTCGTCGATGCGCATATCGGAGGCTTCTCGCGAGCCGTGGGTAAAAACACACAGATCGTGTACGTAGAGAATGTCGATGCGTTCTACACCGAGGCGACAAAAGGAGTGCTCAAACGATCGCATGACGCCGTCATAGCTGTAGTCGAAATGTTCACGCCGACAGGGCACATCAAACCATTTGCCTTCACCGGTCCGCTGATCGCGCGCGCAGGGTTTAATGAGTCGACCAACCTTGGAGGATAAGACGTATTCGTCCCGTGGTTTGGTGCGAAGAAACGGGTTCAGACGCGTTTCAGACATTCCCAGTCCGTACAGCGGTGCGGTATCGTAGTAACGTACGCCACCTTCCCAGGCCGCGTCGAGCGTTGCACGTGCCTCTTCATCGGTGATGGCTTTGTACAGATTGCCCAGTGGTGCGGTACCGAACCCGAGTTCAGTAAAGGTCAGGCCACCATTGTCCAGACGATCCCAATGCCGTGTTTTCATTATTGTGTTATCTCATCTGATTTGCTTCGACCCTACCGCAAAACTGCTGGTTATTGAAGCGGCTAAACGGATTTCTGGCCGATTTATCTAGGTACTGCCCTGCATGAGTCGATCAACACTGGCTGTGTCTATAGCGGAACGTTCCTCGAGTCTGGCGCTGACATACCAGGCGGCTGTTGCCATGGCATAGTCGATGGCATGATCGAGTGATTGTTTGT
>CAYMFQ010000117.1:0-6253 GCA_964389335.1 uncultured Granulosicoccaceae bacterium | reverse complement strand
TTTCGATAGACAAGACCGTTTTCACCCAGCGTTACGATAACTGTGCTGACAGACGTACCTGCGGTAGATAACACATTGACAACGGCGTCAGTGCTGTCAAGCGTTTTATTATAAAACTGTTCTGCCTCTACGCGGTTGAGTACGAGTATATCGATGAGGCTTTCGAATTCTGCCGGCAACGCGACATAAGGCGCTGCATTCAGCATGACAGGAATGTCGCGTGACCTGGCCTGTTTTGCGATTTCGATGTTTACGCGTTGTGGCAACTCGTTTTGCAGTAAAACCATACTCGTATGATCGGGCAGCGCTAAATTATTTGTATCGATATGCGTGTTGGCAGCAGATACAACCACGGCGCCGTAGTCTCCGTTAGCATCAACAATTGCGACACTCATACCTGAGGCAACATTGACTTCCTGCAGGCCACTGCAATCGATGTGGTGACTATTCAGATGTTGGTTTAACCTTGCGCCAAATTCGTCTTTGCCAATACAGCCAATAAAAGCGGTGGCTACTCCGTTCATTGCTGCTGCAACGGCCTGGTTGCCACCTTTGCCACCGCATATGTAGTTGACTTCGGATCCGAAAACCGTTTCATCGATTTGCGGCAGCGCTGGTGAGTTAACAACCACATCCAGATGTAGCGAGCCACACACTACTACTCCTGACTTTTTTGTCGCAGACGGCATACCGGCTTAAGCCCCGTACAAGGCGCGATTGACGATGAGTTGGCTTGCCGGTGCATCCTGTCTGGCAATTGCTGCCTGTAGCTCTGCATTATCGGTGAGTGTGTCTGCCACGGACTTGAGTTTGTTTGCCATAGCAACGTTAACTGTGGCTTCTGCTACCGGATCCAGGCCTGACAGATCAGGGAATGTATCGAAGTAAATAGTGCTGTCGTAGCCGAGACGATTCATTTCTACAAACAGTTCAACCGTTTGCACCGGATGTACACTGCCAATCATCAGGCCATCGTCGCGCTTGCCATAGCCGTCGTTCAGGTGTACGCCCAGCAACCGTGAAAATCGCCCAACCATCGCTGCTGCATGTGCCGGCATTTCCTCGGCGTAGAGGACGTGTGCGAAATCCAGCGTAATACCGGTATTAGCACGATTGAGTTCAGACAGTGCGAGCAGATTGCTTCCGACGTCAGGCATCAGTGAATAGGATCTGGGCTCGTTGGGTTTGTATTCAAGGGAGATATCGATATTTCTGTTGTGATCACAGATCTCCGAAAGTGCTTCCAGCGTGTCGTCCCACATTTGCTGGTAGCTCACCTGAAACGAGTAATCAAAACCGTCCTGGCCCAGCCATAGTGTCATTAGCGTGCCATCCAGTTCTGCCAGCGCATCGATGCCTCTTTTGGTTATATCGATTGCAGCACGTCGTACCTTTGCATCCGGATTGGTGAAACCCCCCAGCTTGAAGGCGGGGTCAGTGTAGTAACGCATCGCCAGACCGTTCAGATGAATGTCATTATCCTGAGTGAATGCCTTCAGTTCAGCGGTGCTGCTATCTTCGAAATGATCCGGATAGTTAAAATCCACCGCGTTCAGACCGTCGACAGTGGCGGCTCTTGCAAGCATGTCGATAGTGGTGACATGGTTTTTACCAGGCCAGTATTGTTCTGCCCCGATCTTAAAGGCGTTAAGTCGAGCGGCGTACCTGGGAGAGGTTTTGTTCATTAAAGCGATTCACTCAAAGTGTTTTAAAGGGTGGGAATGGGTGTTGCGCTATTGGCGCTGGAAGTAAAAGCGGCTTCAACTAACGCCATTGTATGCCAGCTGTCCTCTACCGAACTGACCAGCTCGTTGTCCTCACCGGTTGCGTAGCGCTGCAAATTGCACATTCTGCCGGCAAAAGCTTCGGGAAACCATGAGCCGTTGAGTTTCACTTCCTGCCAGTCACTGGCACCTGCAGCGTAAATCCAAAGCTCGTCGGGTTCACCACGAGGATAGTCGAGGTTAACTCCAAGCTTTACGTAGGCAGCCCCTTCGGTACCACATATCCTGAATTCGCATGCCTGAAATCTGCGTCCGAAAAAGTGATCGTGGTTGATAGACAAATTGCATCGAATATCGCGGCCGTAGTCGAGTATTGCGGCGGTGCGAGATTGCGCGACTTTGCTGCGCGGGTGGGACACGGTTTTGGCATAAACGCCGTTCGGGTTACCGAGCAGTGAACGAACAAAGTCGAGATAGTGAATAGAGTGTACCGCTATTTCGACGCGGTCCAGTGATTCCAGAAACTGCCACAGGTGCCACGGTGTGTCGAGCGCCAGCCAGGCATCGAAATCGACAATTGTGCCGAGGTATCCCTGATCGATTGCGGATTTCAATGCAAGCATCATTGGTGCGAATCGCAACTGAAAGTTCACCGCTGCGTGCAGATTGCGATCGCGGCAAATATTGTGGATGCGGGTCGCGTCTTCGAGATTACTGCCCATCGGTTTTTGTATCAGCACCGGTGCACCCTGTGGTATCTTTTCCAGCAATTTGGCGTGCACTGCAGGCGGAGTAGCAAGATCAAAGCAGACGTCAGTGTTGTCATAAGCCTCGGATTCGCTTTCAATGAGTGGAATGTTCCACTCCTTACATAACTGGCGGGCTTTGCTTGTATCCGGGTCGTAGATACCAGCGACCGGAATGTCGGCCATTTTGTATGCTTGCAGGTGCGCATCACGGACAATTGAGCCTGCACCAAGTATTACGACAGGTAACGGTTTTGACGGGGCAGGCCAGGATTGTGTCAGTTGATGCGGGTCGAATTGCGTAGGAGCTGGCATTTAATAATGGTATTTTTCGAAGGCTTTGTCGGTTTAACGCTATCACATGCACCGACAGTGGCAAAGCAGGAATCGCAAACTGACCGGGAGTGTTAAGTGTTATTTGATACCCATGTGCACCTGATCGATCGTGCCCGTCTGAGTTATCCATGGCTTGCCGATGTGCCTGCGCTGAATAACGACGCGCCACACAGTGAATACTCGCGAAATTGCCAGCAACTGGGCATTGGCCAGTCGCTGCATATGGAGGTAGATGTCGCTGAAGCGGACATGGAATCTGAGTCCGATTTTATAAAAGAGCTAATGGCTCATCCAGATTCACCGCTGGTTGGTGCTATTGCAGCCTGTCGCCCCGAAAGTAAAGAGTTTCCCGCCTTCCTCGATCGGCAGACATCCAGGCCCTGGGTAAAGGGTTTTCGTCGTGTGCTGCACGTGGTTGATGACGGACTATCGGCAACTGCAATCTTTCGCGACAATCTTAAGCTGCTGGGCGATACGCCATATGTGTTTGACCTGTGCGCGCGTGCCGACCAGTTACCTGCAATGGTTGATCTTGTCGATGCGTGCCCTGACGTGCAATTTGTGCTTGATCATTGTGGTGTGCCAAATGTTAAAGAGGCGGAGCTTGATCCGTGGCGTGCGCATATCAGTGATTTGGCTCGACGTCCTAATGTTGCTGGCAAGGTATCGGGTGTAATTGCCTATGGCGACGGATGCAACTGGAGTATTAATGATATCCGGCCGTTTGTAGAGCATACGGTAGAGGCATTTGGTTTTGATCGTGTGGTTTGGGGCAGTGATTCGCCGGTATGTACGCTGGGTGGTTCGCTGGCGAGTTGGGTGGCTGCCACACGATACTTGTTTGCCGATGTGTCGGAGAGTGAGCGACTGGCGTTCTTTTCAGGGAATGCCCAGAAGCTGTGGCGGGTAGAGCCTCTGGCAGAGTGATAAGGGTTTTGTCTGGAGTTCTAAGAGTGGCCAACCGTCATTCTGGAATTCTAGTAGTCGGAAACATCAGCGGTGGTGTCCGAATCCTTTATTTCCAGATTTGTCAGAGCATCCTGCAGTAAACCGGATGCGCCAAACCGAAAGTTTGACGCATTTACCCATGAGGCTCCAAAACGCTCTTCGGCGAGTTTTAAATAAATATCTGCATCTTCGACAGTCCGTATGCCTCCGGCAGCTTTAAAGCCTGCATTTGCGCCTGATTGTGCCAACGCCTCAAGCATAACTGACGCTGCTTCCGGTGTGGCGTTGACATTTGTTTTGCCGGTGGACGTCTTTATAAAATCGGCACCTTCATCAATAGCGATTTTCGCGGCGCTTGCAATGAGGGGGCGTGATTCCAGTTTACCTGTTTCAAGTATGACTTTTAAAAGCGCATTCGACGGGACTAACTTCCTTACCGATTTCACAGCCGTGGCTACCTGTGCGAGGTTGCCACTGATCAATTCGCGATAAGGCAACACGTAGTCAATTTCAGTGGCACCGTCAGCCAGTGAAACTTCGATGGTTTCGTTAATAGCTTTTGTTGTTTCATCGCCACCGGGGAAGTTGACTACCGTCGCTATTGGCATGGGTGGTACATTGGCTGATTGTTCGTTGAACGCTTGTTTCGCCATACAAACATGCCGGGGCCAGATACAAATGGCGGCAACCGCGCCTGCAGGTGTATATGCCTGAGTGCAAAGTGCGTCTATCGACTCCCGATTGCAGTCATCAGACAGATTGGTCAAGTCAATCAGGCTAATAACCTGGTGAATGCGTGCATTGTTTATCGTTGTGCTATTGCTCATTGTAGGGCTTTCAACCAGCTAAAACTGAATTGTGGGTCGTTGACGCTGAACTGAAATTCTGTTGATATAACTTTGTACCAGTAGCACGTCATTTCAGGCTTGCGTGTCTCGAGGAAAACCTATGTTAAAGAATATCGATCCGTTGCTCAATGCAGATGTCCTGCAGGCACTCAGGGCTATGGGGCACGGTGACTATCTGGTAGTTTGCGATACCAATTTTCCGGCGGATTCGGTTGCTCGCGAAACGGCGCTGGGCAAGCTGCTGCGCATAGATGCTGTGTCGGCAGAGCGGGCAACAGAGGCGATACTCTCTGTGATGCCGCTGGACACCTTTATTGATGATGCAGCTCAGAGAATGGAGATAGTCGGTGCGCCTGATGAAATTCCACCCGTGCAAGCGGAAGTACAAAGAGCGATAGATGCTGCTGAAGGTAAGCCCTGGCCGATGGTATCGGTAGAGAGGTTTGCGTTTTACGATCTGGCCAAAAAGGCCTATGCTGTCATCGCCACCGGCGAGCGGCGCTTTTACGGGTGTTTTATGTTTACTAAAGGCGTCATTCCACCCGACAGTTGAAACTGCACGAGCTAAAACTGATATGAGTACTGGTAAACCGACAGGTTCTGTAGCGATACTCGGTGTTTTTGTTGCTGACGCAGCTTATCGAGCGTCCCGTCAACCCAATATGGGAGAAACTATATTAGGTGCGAGCTTTGCGCTGGGGCCGGGAGGCAAAGGGTCCAATCAGGCGGTAGCAGCAGCCAGATGCAACGCGCAGGTGTCGTTTATATCCTGCCTCGGTAAAGATGCTTTTGCGAAGATGGCTTTGGATATGTATGCCGCAGAGGGAATAGACCCACATATCGATCAAATAGATGACAGCTATACCGGTTCGGCGTACATATTTATCGATGATAAAACCGGTGACAATGCAATCATTGTGTGCCCTGGTGCGGCTACAACTATTTCCACCGACTATATTGACAGTGTTGAGCCTGTTATTACAGGTGCTGATGTTTTTGTCACTCAACTGGAACAGCCGATTGATGCCGCAGAGCGAGCTTTGACCATTGCGCGTGAAGCTGGCGTAACGACAATATTAAACACAGCGCCGGCAGAACCGGTTTCGGAAGGCATATTCAGACTGTGCGACTACGTAACCCCGAACGAAACCGAAGTCGAGGCCTATACCGGAGTCAGAGTGGTCTCGGTCGACGATGCGAGAAAAGCGGGAGATGCTTTACTCGACAAGGGTGTGGGAAATGCGTTGATCACGCTTGGAGAGCAGGGCGCATTGCTGCACAATGCGGAGCAGTCCATTCACATACCAGCATTTAATGCAGGCGCCGTGATCGAAACCACCGGCGCTGGCGATGCCTTTAACGGTGGCCTTGCGGCAGCACTGGCGCAAAATCAAAGTCCGGAGGATGCGGCGCGGTTTGCCTGCGCCGTTGCCGGATTATCTGTAACGCGGGCTGGCACCGCACCTTCAATGCCGAGTCGAGACGAGGTTGAGGCACTTATTGCTGCCAGTTGATCGGCATGACAGATCAAGTCTTCTGTGAAGGGCAAATCCAGTTGCCACCACCGATCGGATCGCAGTCCACGCGCGGTAGTGTGCAGGATGCTGAGTAGCTTCGCCTCGGCTTTTCAGTGCTAAGTTTATGAATTCAG
>CAYMFQ010000116.1:14235-16905 GCA_964389335.1 uncultured Granulosicoccaceae bacterium | reverse complement strand
CGTAATCGCGCTGCCCTGCCTGCAGCGGTATTCAATTTCCCTGTGCGAGCAGCCAATCAGACTGGCTGCAATACCTTTGATATCGAGCTCCTTCAGCGCACGGTCGAGTGTCACGTTGCTGTCTGCGAATATCTGGCTCAACTGATCCCTGTCTATCGGTCGATCCTCTTCATACCATTCGTGAATCTTTTGTTCCGAGCGTCCAAGAATTTCAGCGGCTCGCGTCTGCGAAACATCGAGAACCTTCAGTATTAACTTCAATGAATATTGCATTGTTTACTTCCTAGTGGTTTCCGCTGGCTTGTTCGAGCGGTCCCGTCTGGTGAGTCAGTATCTGTTTGGCGGTGTTGCTTAATCCGGCGTGTGCGTATGTGTCAGCGAACTTCAGTGGTTTATAAGACTCGGCTTCATTCAGTAGTTCAGCAATGGTACGCAGCTGTCGGTTGAGGCTTTGGTTCGCGTTGGCATAGCCTGACAAAGTATCGCTGTCTAATCCTTCAATGAGATAGGCGGCCTGGTTTGAGGCGATTGCAGCCACGATGATTGCGCGGTCTGCGGCGAGCTGGCTTTCTCGGGCGGCAAGTTCTGTCCACATGTCGTTGAGCTTTGTGCGTGCCTGATTCAGCGTTTTTAACGATTTGTCGTAAGCAGCACTTTGCCGGCTGATTGCCTCAATCTGGATGCCGAAGTCCTGCAGGGTGTACGGCTGGTTTGCAAAGTTCACCACTTGTGCGTCCGGATTTGCCTGATAAATTCGTCGCGCGTCGTTTAGTAGTATTTCAGCCCGCTGCCTGCGACTGGTGTACTCGCGAATCATGGCTTCAATATCGCCTCGGTTCTTCAGTAACCGGGCTCTGCCGCGATGCAGATTGATAGCGCCGTGCTGCATTTGTTTTAGCAGCCTGGCGTACTCCTGATCCGGGGCTGCTTTTTTAATGCTCTGGGTAATCGGCAGGAATGAGACCCTGCCTGCAACGGCGGCGTAAGCGGCGGGAAAATAAATGTACATTGTGCCCACAGCGATACCAACGGATGCAATGAGTGAAACTAGGTTGGTGAATATTTTCATCGAAATCTCCTGGTGTTGGCAAATTTGTTCAAAAACCAGGTTTAATTTATTGCAGCTACCAGTGGCAGACAGGGATAATGAGGTTCTCGTCAATCTGTATTTACAACCATGCACCGGTGCCGTCAGACCAGCCGATGAATCGCGATCTTTACCAACAATTGATAGCGCAGCGCAGAGACCACATGGCTTGGGTACTACTAGCGTCGCGCAATGCGCCATTGACGCTGGCCTGTCTGCAGTCTTTGTTTGACAACAACCAGGCGCCGGTTACCGTTGAATCGGCAGTTGAAAAACTGGCAGAGGCGTTCACCCAGTATGCCAATGACCCGCAGTTCGACACGGATGCAGAAAACCAGGCGCTGGCCGCCCGCCGCGAGCTCAGACAGTGGATCAGCCGCAAGTTAATCGTAGAGCGCGATGGCGAGCTTATGGCCACTGACGCGCTGCAGCGTGCTCTCGCATTTGTGCAATCACTTGAATCGCAGGCCATGACGTCGACCGCGTCGCGGCTCGCTACCGTACAACGCGAGATCGAAACACTCGCCGCGCGGCTCAGCCACAACCAGGAAGAGCGTGCGGCGTTGTTAAAAAGCAAAATCGCAAGCCTCGAAGCTGAACTACAGGCGGTAGAGCGCGGTGAATTTGAAGTGCTCGAAGGGCAACAGGCCGTCGAAGGCATTCGCGAGGTCCATCAGCTTGCGGTAAGCCTGCAGGCAGACTTTCGGCGTGTCGAGGATTCCTACCGTGAGGCTGACCGAGCCCTGCGCCAGCGTATTATTGGCGAAAAACACCATCGCGGTGAAATTGTCGACGATCTGCTCGAAGGTCACGAAGCGCTGGTCGAAACCGCAGAAGGGCAGGTGTTTGAGAGCTTTCATCTGCAACTGGTGCAGTCGGCCGAACTCGCCCGCATGAAGCAACGGCTGCGTGAAATTCTCGAGAACGCCAGTACCGAAACCGCTCTCGCTCGCAGGCAGAAAACCGACTTGCGATTGCTGGTGTCGCGCCTGGTGTCAGAATCGGAGCGGGTTATACAGGCACGGGCCCGTAGTGAGCGCGATGTACGCGGCTTTCTGAAGTCTGGTCTGGCAGACGAACAGATTCGGGTTGGCGCGGTACTACAGGAGATCTTTCAGGTGGCGCTGCAGGTCGACTGGCAATCGCAAAAAACAAGACGAGCGCCGGCGCCACTGCCACCTGTGGCTGTGTCTTCACCCAACCTGCCGCTGGTAGAGCGCTTTCTTGTTAAGGACACTGATACTGAAGACGATGCTCCGCTGAATTTAACGCCACAGGAAGCGCAGTTCGACACCATGGACAGCGAATTCTGGATGGCCTATCGGGCGCTTGACCGAGCGCGGCTGTTCGAAGAAACCATTCAATATCTAAAGCAGGCCGGCAAGCCGGTATCGCTACAGCAACTGGCACTGGCGCTGCCGCCCACACATGATCTGGAAACACTGGCATACTGGCTGGCGATGGCAAGAGAAGCGGGTATTGAGATCGATGACAATAACGAACAGATTGACCTCTTTGACGAAGCAGACGGCTGGACTCGCTTTTATGCACCGCGCGTTGGTTTGAGTCATGCGGACGCAGCT
>CAYMFQ010000116.1:2438-14135 GCA_964389335.1 uncultured Granulosicoccaceae bacterium | reverse complement strand
GACAATAGCGAGGACAAAGGCTGGTCGCATCCATTGGTAAGAAAACAGCGACTCACGCTTGAGCAGTCACTCGTTATCGCGTTACTGCGGCAAGCATTTGTGATGCATGAGCAGGAGTCGGGTATTGGACAGTCAGCGGCCAAAATTGCCGTCGATGATCTGCTGCCACAATACCTGACCTACGTGCAGGATAGTGGCAGCGACACTAAAAACGAAAGCCGGCTGCTGAGCCTGCTCGATCAGCTTAAAACCTATGCCATTGTGTCAGAGGTTGATAAAAATCAGGAGGTCACTATTCGGCCATTGATTGCCCACCTGGCCAATCCGGAATCACTGCAGGCGCTGTTAAAAACGTTGACAGCAGCGGGTAACAAACCGGTAGCGCAAGATTCACCGTGATAAAAAATCGCCAACAGTCCATCGCGTTGTTTGATGATCTGCCGACGCAGGAATCCGGTTATCTGCTGACTGATCTTGAGGTATATAACTGGGGGCCATTCGCAGGGTTGCATCACGCATCCATTGATCCGGAGGGCACCGCGATTATCGGCCCGACCGGCAGTGGTAAAACCACTTTGATTGATGCGCTTATGACACTGCTGGTGGAATTGCCTCGCTACAATCTCGCATCCACCGGTGGTCACGAAAGTGATCGCACTCTCATTTCATATGTGCGTGGTGTGCTGGGTGGTGACGGATCCGGTGGCATGGACGAGGTAGCGCGCCCGGCTAAAACCATGACCGGTCTTTGTGCCACTTATAATGGTAATGACAGTAGCGAAGCACCATTAAAGCTTGCTGCTGTAATGTGGACCGATGGCACCGGCAATGCCGCGCAGGATCTGAAACGCCGCTGGATATTCTCGCAGGCCAACGATCAGTCACTGGAGCGCTGGTTGCGCATGCTACATGAAGGTGGCGCACGAGAGCTGATGCGCTATGGCCGTGAAACCGGCAACCTGCGTATCTTTGATGGTAAAAAAGCATACCTTGCCCACGCACGCAAGTTTTTTGATGTTGGCGATAATGCCTTCACACTGCTTAATCGTGCCGCCGGTTTAAAGCAGCTCAACAGTATCGATGAAATCTTCAGAGAGCTGGTGCTGGAGGATCGCACGGCGTTTGATCGGGCGGAGGAAGTCGCCAAAGAGTTCGATAATCTGGCAGATATTCATAAGGAACTTGAAATTGCACGGCAGCAACAGGCATCGCTGGTACCGGTGGCACTTGAGCACAAGAAGCTTGACAAGTCGCGTGCAAGAGCTGACCGCTGGCGTGAAATTCGACGTATCCTGCCGGTGTGGTATGCAATAGAAGGCGTTAACAGATGGACTGTCGCACTGCAGCAGTTTATTGATGCCGTAAATACTGAGACGGAGCGCCTCAGAGGGCAGCAGGCTTTGCAGGTGGCCTGTAAATCCCGTGTCGACACGCTGCGGGAAAAGTACTTAAAGCTGGGTGGTAACATCGTCGCCGAGCTCGAAAGCAACATTAACATGCAAAAGCAGCGTGTGCAGACCATGCAAAAATACGCTGATGACTACCTGCGTATGGTCAGACGTTTTGAGCTCGATGAAACACTGACAAGTATGGCGCTGCAGCAGAACCAGCTTAAGCTTAAAAGTGAATTAGCAGAGCTCACCGAGCGCAAGGATAAGAAGCATAACGCCACGCTCACTGCGCTGTCGCAATTGCGTGATCATGAACAACAGGCGGGTGACGCGCGCAGTGCACTGAAAAAAGTGGAAGAGCGGCCCGGCTCTAACATACCGCCACAGTTTCAGGATTTTCGCAGCGATCTGGCACGGGAACTCAATATAGCGGAAACTGACTTACCGTTTCTGGCCGAGCTCATCGAGGTCAGGCCGGAAGAGTCGCGCTGGCGTGGTGCGATTGAACGGGCTATAGGTTCAGAGCGTTTGCGGATACTGGTTCCCGAAGCGCAACTGTCGCATGCGTTGCAATGGGTGAACGATCGTAATAACCGTTTGCATGTGCGGTTGCAGCGCGCACGCACCGATACCGCAGCGTCAGTGTTTTTTGATGATGGTTATACGCGCAAGCTACAGTTTAAACCTCATCCCTTGCGTGAGGCAGCCAAAGCGTTGCTGGCCAGTCGCGATCGGCATTGTGTTGATTCACCACAGGCGCTCAGAAATACGGAACATGCGCTGACCGTCGAAGGCATGATGTCCGGCGCCCGTGGCCAGTACGAAAAGCAGGATCAGCGCGGCCTGCAGGAAAACTGGATGACAGGCTTTGATAACAAGGATCAGTTACAAACCCTGAAAACACAATTGCAAACACACAACGATGCCGTCCACGAGTGTCAGCAGGCGGCAAATAAACTGCGACAGGAGTTGGCAGAACTCGACAATACCCTGACCATGATCAACAGTATTGCAGAGCTTGATTTTTCCCAGATCGATCTGCCCGGTGCCGAGGCCCAATTGCAAAACACACAGCAACGCCTGACTGCGCTGCTGGCACCGGATTCCGATAGCAGTAAAGCTAAAGCGGCGTTCGAGGCGGAACAACAAAAGCTTGATGAAATAGACAAGCGGATTCAGGAGCTGCATGGAGCTATTGGCAAGCTTGAGGGTCGTCGCGATGACGCAGAGCGTGATCGCCTTGCGGCCGAACGCCGGGCCGGAGATGGGCTCAACGAGGAGGCAACCGCTCTGGCAACGGAAGCGTTGCCGATAGACCCGGGCATTGCTGCAAAGCAGATGATCGATGCAGAGCGCAAGGACGCCGAGCGAGTCGAGTCCACGTTGCAAAAGCACCTTGGTGCGGTTACTGACAGTGAGCGGCGCATCATTGCACTGATGGGCAGAGCGCAGCAGGTCGACACAGGTGCACTGACAGAAAGCGGCACTACGCTTGCGGACGTGCCTGACTATCTGGAGCGCTTAAGGGTGCTTAACGATGAGGCACTGCCTGAGAAGCTCAAACGCTTTCTGGAGTATTTAAACCGCTCGTCTGATCAGGGTGTCACTCAAATGCTGTCCGGTATTACTGAAGAAGTCGACGGTATCGTGCATCGCATTGAAGATCTTAACGACACTTTGAAGAAAGTTGACTTCCGTGCAGGGCGTTACCTTCAACTAAGGCCACAACCGATCAAACATGAGCGATTGCGGCATATGGAAACCGCGTTGCGTACCCTGCGCAGCGCTGCGTTAAAAGACGATCAGGGTGAAGGTCACTATCGGGCGCTGCGCGAACTCATCGAAATACTGCGAGAGGCCGGTCAGAACCGTCGTCAGATGGGGGCGCGCGCTTTGCTTGATCCGCGTTACCGATTACAGTTTTTTGTGGTGGAAGTCAGCCGCGAAACCGGTGATGAGTCGCCACCGCGCACTGGCTCGCAAAGCGGCAGTGGTGGTGAGAAAGAACTCATGGCAAGCCACATTCTAACCGCGTCATTGAGCTATGCATTGTGTCCGGCAGAGTCGAGCCGGCCACTGTATGGAACTGTGGTACTGGACGAGGCATTTTCCAAAAGCTCCCCGTCCGCAGCCGGACGCATTATCGAAGCACTGCGTATCTTTAACCTGCACCCGATATTTGTCACACCCAACAAAGAAATTGGCCTGTTGAAAAAGCATACACGCAAGGTTATCTGTGTACAGCGACCGGGTAAAACTGCAAGCCTTGCGTCGATAAGTTGGGAAAAACTCGACAAGCTGGCGCCACCCGGTTGAAGTCACCGGCGGAGATTGCAGTAAAGCTTCGCTCTCAGTGGTCAAGAGCTGACAAGCGAGAGTCTCGGTTACTGGGTGGCGCCGAGGCATGGCCAATCGCTGAATCGATTGGCGTGCCGAAGCCGTCTGTGCTTGCCACTGACCTTGACAGGGTTAAACGCCACATAGATCAGTGGCGCCGAGTGAAACTTGGCGATGTGGTCTGGCGCGAAGTCGCGTATCGTGCCACGACGGAACCCGTTAGGGTGCCTGCCAGCTGGCATTTGAATAAGCCTACTGAATGGATTGCCGCCTGTGCGGACAAGGTGATCACTGCTGAGTTTGATCAGCTGGGTACGCTGGCAGAGCAAACCGATGCGTGCTTTCATTCACTGCTGATCAGGCGCTTCTCACTGTGGCGCAATAAACCGCTTGCGGAAGTCACTCAGGCCTGTCACCTGGCAACCTTGCTTGAGCCTGGCTGCGCTGAAGGCAAGCCATTGCGTGCCCTGTCGCTGGCGGGTATCGACACCAAGTTCTTTGAACGTCACTCACGTCTGGTGACAGCGCTGCTTGACGTGCGTTACGAAGGAGAGGTCAGCTGTATTGGGCTGGAACAGTTTCTCGGCGCACTGGTTGAAGGTGAGCACTGGGTATTGTTGATTGACCTTGACGGTCAGCTTCTGCCATTTAGAAAGCAGCGTATCGCCACCAGTGAATTGATAGAAGTAAGGCTGCCTGGCAAGCGAGTTCTGATTGTTGAAAACGAAAGTTGTCTGCATCACCTGCCACCGCTGGATAACACGCTGGCTGTATTGGGAGCAGGCTTTGATCTTGGCTGGACTGCCAACCCCTCCTTAAAAGATAAAGCCATTGCCTACTGGGGGGATATAGATACCTGGGGTCTGCAATGTCTTTCAGCGGCCAGAGCCAACCTGCCTCAACTGTCACCACTGATGATGAGTGGTGACGTGTACGATAAATTCCAGAGCTCGGCGGTGCCGGAGCCGGTGGTGGCAGGCACTGACATGCCCGGTGTGCTCACTGATGATGAAAAGGCTTTATACAGCAGCTTACTGGACAGCGACCGCGGCAGGCTGGAGCAGGAGTTTCTGCCATTGGACTATGCGGCGGCTGAGATCACGAGCTGGGTCAGGGGTCTGCACGGCAGAAACTCCGCTACAGCGCGTGCGCCGGATGGGGCCTGAAAATGTATTTATTATCGCCGCGTAGGGCAACGATGCTTCTCACATATAAACACTCTCAGGCACAACCGGTCCGCCAGATCAGCAACAATCCCAGTTAAACCAGACTTTTGAAAACACTTCGTTTTTCAGATCGGTAGGGCGGATAAAGAAATTGGCGACACCCGCATCACCCCACATGATGTCCACGCCGTTTTTCGAATAGGTATCCATTTGAAACAGAAGCACCCATTGCTCATCCTTTATTAAGGTTCTTGGGTCTTCCTGTGTGAAGTTGGCATAGCCGCCGAGCTTGCATCCACTGGTGTCGAATGTTTCAAACACACGCTCTAGGGTAGCCTCGTGCAGTTTCTCAGAGTTTTTAATGATCTCGTCGAATCGATAGTCCATCGGGTTAACCCGGCTTTTATTCGGATGGAAGTTTAATGAATACTCCCCGGTGAACGGGAAGGTCGACTTTGCAGTGATAGGAAAGGTGCTCTTGGTATCGACTGAAGGCGATGTTGTGTCTTGATGGCAAAATACACGATACTCAGTTGGTGCATCAATGATATCCGACAGGGTGCGGATTTTATTTTCATACTCAAGGCCTAGATTGCCCTGATCTGCAATAAAGAATTGAAGCAGTCCATCAGTTGGCAGTAGGTTGTTTGCTGGTAGCTCAGACAGGTTTATCTGTGCCAATAGCCGCAGTGGCTTTCCTTTCCTGTCGAGCGGATAGTCCAGATTGGAGGGCCACCAGGGATAACCGCCGAACTTGCTTGATTTCAAGCCGGAGGCTTCAGCGGGTTCAGGATCGATCCTTATAGATTCAAGGGTGTTGTCCTGGATCTGCTGGTTCACAAGTTCAAACTCAGCTTCCAGTTCATCCGCGTCGGGTAGTGGTGTTTGTTCGCCAAAAATTGCTTTATATAACATCAATGCAACGACGCACAACGCAAAAGCAATTAAATAGAAACTCATAACACTGCTAATCTAATGGAGTGGATGCCTGATACGCGCCTACTTTTTGTCAGGCATGGAGCGGCGAATAATGCCATCGAAATCTGTGCCCTTTGGCAGTGTGCCGAACGCGCTGTTGAATCGACCGCCCAGGCGTGATGCACAGAATGCATCTGCCACCGCGTTTGGTGCATGCTGTGTTAGTAATGCGCCCTGTAGTGTGAGTGCCATTGATTCTGTGACTGAGCGCATACGAACTTCCAGGTCTTCCTGATCGGAGAGCTCATCTTTCAGGTTATCTATTGCCTTATCGAGGTGCAGATTGCCGCCTTTAGCCTGCTCCAGTTCTGCCAACAGGGCTTCCATGGCGTCTGCTTCCCGGTGCATAGCGCGCATTACGTCAAGCCCCATGATATTGCCGGAGCCTTCCCAAATTGAGTTGAGTGGCGCTTCTCGATACAGGCGCGGCATAATGCACTCTTCAACGTAACCCGGGCCTCCATGGCATTCCAGCGCTTCTACCACCAGTGGTGAGCAGCGTTTGGTGTTCCAGTACTTGGCGACGGTGGTGCCAATGCGTGCGAATGCCGCCTCAGAAGCAATGTCAGGATTATCCATTGCACGTGCGACACGTAAGCCCAGTGCCAGTGCACCTTCAACTTCAAGCGCCATATCCGCCAGAACGTTTTTCATTAATGGTTGTTCGATTAGCGGTTTGCCGAACGCTGCCCGGTGTCTGGTGTGGTGTAATGCCTGCACCAGTGCCTGTCGCATAATGCCCGCCGACGACATGGCGCAATACAGTCTGTTGCCAATGACCATATCAATAATGGTGCGAATACCGCGTCCTTCCTCGCCAAGCATGACGCCATAAGTATCCTGAAACTCCATCTCGCTGGAAGCGTTAGAGCGATTGCCGAGCTTGTCTTTCAGTCGTTGCAGAAACAGGTTGTTGCGACTGCCGTCCGGACGCCAGCGTGGCACCAGAAAGCATGAAACACCCATGCTATCGGTTTTCGCCAGTACCAGGAACGCATCGCACATAGGAGCTGAGCAAAAAAACTTGTGGCCGGTCAGCAGGTAGTCAGCGCCAACGCCGGTGCCAACACCTGCAGGTACGGCAACGGTGGTGTTGGCGCGCACATCAGAGCCGCCTTGTTTTTCCGTCATGAACATGCCGATAAGCGCGCCGCGTTTGTCCTGTACGGGGATGTCGCGTTGATCATATTCGGTGGATAACAGGCGTGGCATCCATTCGTCTGCAAGTGCGGGTGTACTGCGCAGTGCCGGTACAACCGAATAGGTCATTGCCATCGGGCACATTATGCCGCCCTCGGGCTGGCAGAACTGATAGGTGATAACCGACTGGGCCACATGGCCGGCATTGCCTTCGTGCGCCCATGCGAAGGTATGCGCCTGATGTTCAATCGCTAAATCGAGCAGATCGTGATACGCCGGATGAAATTCAACAGCATTCAGACGCATGCCATAACGATCAAAGGCCTTCAGTTCAGGGGCGTGTCGATTTGCCTGATTGGCGAGTTCAAACGTGTTATCAAGTCCGGCAGCCTTGCCTGTGCCAGCCAGATGATCCGCATGCATACCAGCGCCATGAATGTCTGCCCATTGGCGCAGTGGTGCATCATCAGCCCACAGGTCCTGATCCTCCATATGTGGCGGCATGTTAATTACCGTGTGTGTCGGGAGGGTCGCCTGTGGCTTCAGCGGATTCATGTCTTGTCTCTAAGTTTCGATTATCGATTAACCGAGGTGCTTACCGCCATCCATCAGCAGCAATTCTCCGGTGATAACCGGGGTTGCCGTTGCCAGCCATACCACGGCCTCTGCCACATCTTCCGGTGTGCTGGCACGCTTAAGCGGAACGCTGGATTCGTATCTGGTTTTGACCTTCTGATAGCCTTCTTCACCGATACCATCGCGAAACCAGCGGCTGGTAATCAGCCCGGGGCACACTGCGTTAACTCTTATCTCTGGTGCGAGCTGCCGGGCAAGGTGCAGTGTCATTGAGTTCATCGCGCCCTTGGAGGCGATATAGGGCACGGATGAACCCACCCCCAGTGATCCGGCAATGGACGACACGTTAACGATGGAGCCATTGCCACTGGCGGCAAGTGATTCGCGTGCGGCGCGTACCATCTGAAACGCGCCGACGACATTAACGTCGTATATACGTGCGAATATTTCGCTGTTTAGGTCGTCCCAGTTGTTGACGCCGCCAAAGTTGGTCATGCCGGCGTTGTTAACCAGCACATCCAGCCGACCCCAGTTTGACAGGGCGGTATCGACCATAGCCTTGCACGCATTGTCGTCTGCGACATCGCCCTGCACAACAATCGCTTCGCCACCAGCCTCTGCAATGGTAGTGCGGGTTTGTTCTGCCTCGGCGCTGCTTTTGTTGTAATTAACGATGACGTTGTAGCCACGCGAGGCCAGATCAATCGCGACAGCAGCACCTACGCCTGTGGCAGAACCCGTGATGATTGCGCATTTGTTTTCGGTCATGGTTTCGTCCTGCAGTGTCACCCGTGAATTACGCCGTGGCCGGTGTGGAGTTTCCGAGCATCCCTTCAAGCCGTGCAGTGATAATGGCTTCGGCTTCATTCATGATGCTGTCGATAAGCTCCTTGCAAGTCGGGTTATCGTTGATGAGACCCGCAACCATACCGCACGACCAGGCGCCAATATCCATATCGCCGTCAATCATGACTTTGGGGTAAACACCCGCCACATCGTCAATGACGTCTTCAAAGGTAATGTCCGCTCCCTTATCCCGCTCTGTGGCCAGCACACGCTCCACGGCGGCATTGTTGAGCACGCGCTCGGTGTTGCGCAGCGGACGCATAATTAAACGGGTATCCAGTTCAGTTGCGGCGATGATTGCGTCTTTCACGTTCTGATGAATGGGAGCCTCCTGCGTACACATAAAACGTGTGCCCATATTCATGCCCTCGGCACCCATGGCGAGCGATGCAACCAGAGAGCGGGCATCGGCCTGGCCACCTGAAGATACAAACGGAATTTCCAGTTCATCCGCTGCACGTGGCAGCAGAATCATATTGGGGATGTCATCCTCTCCCGGGTGGCCGCCGCACTCAAAGCCATCGACCGATACAGCATCACAGCCAATTTCCTGCGCTTTTAATGAATGTCGTACAGACGTGCATTTGTGAATGACGCGAATGCCGGCGTCTTTGAGGTACGGCATTACCTGCACCGGATTGCGTCCGGCGGTTTCGACCACTTTTACGCCGCCTTCAATAATCGCCTTGATATAGCCCGGGTAGTCTGGTGCACTTACGGTGGGGAGAAATGTCAGGTTAACCGCGAACGGCTTATCGGTCATGTCATTGCAGCGAGCAATTTCATTGGCCAGATCAGCCGGCGTTTTTTGCGTGAGCCCGGTAATCGTGCCGAGCCCGCCGGCATTGGACACGGCAGCTGCCAGTTCAGCAAAACCGACGTAGTGCATGCCTCCCTGAATGATGGGATGCTGAATGCCAAACAGATCGGTGATACGGGTTTTCATGTGGTTCCCTGGGCGGCTTGCCGTGTACGTGACAGGGCGAGCATAGCGCGCATGGAACCAATTTCACAGTGCTACTTCACAGGGCTACTGGCAGTCAATAGCCAGTCTGCTTCCGGAGCCGGTAACAACGGGAACGTCGTTTGCCGTTGCCAGTCCGCTGCTATCCACAATCAAGCTGCCACTGCTGATTGTCTCGCCGTTACTGTTGCGAGAGACTGTCCAGCTACAAAACTGACCGCTGTCAGGTCTAAACACTGTGCTGTTGCGTGGAGTGATTGATGCCGTTTGATCAATACTGGTAGACCGCAGCGATACTTCAAAAGTGGAGGTCGTTTCTGCAACGGGCTGATGAAACGGGTGTGCATCGGTGGACCATTCGATATTCAGATTGTACAGGTCATCACCGCTGGCTGATGGGACCAGTGAGCCTGAATCAGAGGCGTACTGTATGGCGATGGTGCCTGGTGATCTGCGGTGGTGCCACGGGTTTATGCGATCTTCTGATAGCCCAAACTGGTCGACGTTCACGGCGTTATAGCCTCTCCAACTGTGTGATATACCATCAACCAGTGCCGCTGCAAATGGAATGCGGCCGTCGGTGAGTGCTTGTACTAGTGGCAAACCCTGGGTCTGGTAATCAATAGTGAAATCATCTTTGCCAATGTCGATGATCAGATAAGAAAAATCATCGGCGCGTCGGTCGCGCAGCTGCTGGTGGTGGTTCATCCAGTCCCAGATCGCCACCGGGCTTGAGCCATCTTTGCTGTACTTAGCCAGCGGGGCTGCGTATGGCCCTGCAATTACATTCGGCAGATTGTCTGACTGTTCACCCCATAGCAATGTCAGGTTATCCTGAAACAGCGGGGAGCTCGAATAGTTGGTCATTGGCTGACTGGCGTAGATGCCGCTGAACACGGAGGGGTAGTGCATGCCGAGGCTCAACGCGCCACTGGCGCCCATAGAGTTGCCGGAGGCATGAATTAGTTCTAGGTCAACGTTGAAGTCAGGGTGAGCAATGATCTCACTGATGGCCCGCATTACGCGCTGCTGAGTAAAGTTCTCTATCGAACCACCGTCGGGCACAGTGTCATCTGTCTGGTAGTTGTGATCCGCTGAGTGGCCATACCACCAGGTGTGCACAGTGTCCTGATCAAGGCCCGGGTCCAGGGGTAGTATCTGAATCACATCCCAGTCATTTTCAGACCATGCCTGCGGAAATGGCTGACCGCCAAACTCATGCAGATATACCTGCAGCGGGTAGGCGCGTGTCGGATCAAGATTGCGAGGCAGCGTGGCCATGTAACTGAACGCGTAGCCGTTCAGAGTGGGGTTCCAGTTCGTGTAATCCATAAAGTGCGTATAGATGCGACCGGTACCTTCAGAGTACTGAAAAGTCAGTATTGGCTCTGGCGTGTCGACTGATTCGGTTACCGCAGCTGTCAGTGAGTTTTCTCCTATGGCGATCTGTTTGTTTTCCCGACCATCAGTTACCGTCGTCACCGCATAGTACGCACTGCCACCCTGACCGGGCTGTGTGGTGTACACAAACAAACCGGTGTCCGCGTCAAGTTGATCCGCCCCATCTTCGATAATAAAAAATTCCGGTACACCAATGGATCGATGCTTATGCAGCGAACTGTCCGAATCAATTGGCCCCCAGCGACTGGTAAGCAGCGTTGCAGTGGACAGGTTCTCTGTGGTGATGGGCTGGGTGGACCGATAGAGATGGTAACCAACGGTATTGTCCACTTCATTCCAGGTTAGGAAGGTTTGGCCGCTTCGGTGAAAGGCCCGTAGGCCATTAGTACTTGGAGGTGGCGGCGAATTATCGGAGTTATTGTTAGTGTTGGTTACATTACTATTTGTATTATCACCGGTGTCCGCGTTATCGGTTTCGTTGATACCTGTTTCGTCGAGGCCTGAGTCACTATCGTCTGTGTCGTCAGTGGTGCCCTCGGTATCACCGTTGTCCGTGTTGTTATCTGTGTCGATTTCAGTGCCAGTGTCCTCCGCGCCCGTGTCTTCATTGCCCGTGTCTTCATTACCAGTGTCGCCGTCTGTGTCTGTGGCGTCAGTGGTATCCGGCTCGGTGCCATCGGTGGTGCCGTTGTTGTTTGCGTTCTGAGGCGCGGTGTTTGTATCACCCGTATCGACTTTTTCAGGCGTCAGGTTTATCGTGCCGCCGTCGCCGCCGCATCCGGCGACCAGCAGAAACGTGGCCAGTAGTAAATTGATCGGGGAGCGCAGTCGCTTACGGAGAAAGCAGAGGCTTGGTGTCATGGGTTAGCGGGGGTGGTTAGAGGGGTGAAGCATGAAA
>CAYMFQ010000116.1:0-2338 GCA_964389335.1 uncultured Granulosicoccaceae bacterium | reverse complement strand
ACACCCATATCGCTAATCCAGCCGCAGTTCCAGGTGAACGTCTCCATCATCCAGCACCCCAATCTCACGGAAACCGAACTTCCTGTAGGCTGATGCCGCGTTAACATTGTTTTGCTTATGCATGGTTTGAAGCCTTGTGCCACCCAGTGCGCGGACTTCATCAACCACAAGCCGCAAGGCTGCTGACGCGTAGCCCCTGCGCTGGTGTCGTCTGTCAAACATGAATCGGAAAAGCCAGTATAGCTCCAGATCTTCCGGATCATCTTCGTGGCAGTAAACCAGAAACCCGATGACCTCATTGTCCTTGTATATCGCCCGTGGTCGGAAATGTAATTCAAATTTCGACTGGGCAATTGATATTGCATTGGTGGTCAGGTTGCTCATCTGCTCGGGTTCCAGTTCAAGATCAATACACGCTTCATAGTTGTACTTATCTACCTCTCTAAGTGTGATCACAGGTGCTAACCGTCTCTATGGTTTGGGCTGATTATACGCCTCAAGGGAAGCATGATTTGCATGCTGCTATTTGGCACAAAATCGCTCGTGATAAGAATAAACAGGTTCGTTATACAAACGTTATATTTTAGGAAGAATTATGTTTTATCGATAAAAATTTTATGTCTTAGTATCGATCGCACCATGCTTTCAGAGGTGGTAATACACGCACATAACCGTTTGTAGAATGACATTGAATGGGTGTTGTCGCTTCTTGTCATTCGCTTATTTTACGCGAGAGATACTACGTATGAAATTATTGAACAACTTTGCCGAGGGGCGGGGGCGCGCTATCAATGGAATAGCCAGCGCGGCCGTGATCCTTTCGTTAACTGCCTGTGGTGCTGACACACTGGACGGAATCCAAAGCGATCTTGCAAATGGAGAAGACGTCAATATTAATCTGTCCACGAACGATGACGGTGACCTCGTCGTCAGACTGACGGATGATGATGACAATAATAATCAGGGAGATACGGGTGACGACGGTGCGGTGGATTCGGAAGCCGGCTCCTTTCAGGTTACCTTCTATAACAATACTGCCGGTCAGTTAATGACTCCGCCTGTTGTCGCTCTGCACGATCCATCAGTTCATCTGTTTCAGGTAGGTCAGCCAGCGTCCGATGCCATTCAGGTTATTGCTGAAATGGGCAACAATGCGCCGCTGGTAGAGTTCGCTGGTAACAACCCGGGGGTGGTTAGTGCTGCGGGTGTCGCTGGTGACGGACCGTTTGGACCAGGGCAAAGTGTATCGCTAAACCTGACAACATCCCGATCAGGTCAGGTATTCAGTGCGGTTAATATGATTATCTGCACCAACGATGGTATTTCCGGTGCAGACTCTATCGCGCTGCCGTCGGGCACCGATCCGGTTGTGATCAGAGCGCTGCCTTATGATGCAGGCACTCGAGTCAATCAGGATGATTCCTATTCCTTTTTCCCACCGCCCTGCAGAACCAATGCAGATGGTGACCTGATTGATGTTCATGAAGCACCACTTGAATCTCCTCGTCTGGCGATTGGTCCGCATGCTGGTCAGAGTGGAACTCGCAATACACCGGCCGGCCAGAACTGGGATTTCGCAACCAGCGACGAAGTGCTTATCATTGAGATCGTGCGTACTGACAGCAGCGACGGAGTAGCCGATGACGCCGATTCAGATAACCCCGAAACAAGTCGTCTGGCAGTAACACTCACGAACACCTCTGAAAATCAGCCCATGACTCCGCCCGTTGTTGTATTGCACAACGCACCTGGTGCTGATAATGGTGTGCGTCTGTTCGAAAGTGGCCAGCCTGCATCTGAAGGCATCATCGCTATTGCAGAAAACGGCAACAACGCTCCGCTTGTGGGCGCTGTAGAAAGCCTGGTGGGTGACTCTGTAAGTGCATTCGCAGTCGGCTTCGTTGACCCGAGCGCCCCCGGACCACTGTTGCCCGGCCAGACCGCAACTGTTCATCTTGATCTGGCTTCAGAAGATCAGGTGATGTCGATTGTCAGTATGGTGGTCTGTACAAATGACGGTTTTAGCGGTGCTGATTCGCATACGTTGTCAGCAGACCAGTCGGAAACCTTCAGACTGCCAATATATGATGCCGGATCGGAGACGAATGTACTATCGCTGAACTACTGGGTACCGCCTTGTAGCCCGGACGGTGTAAGTGACAACCTCACTGATAACGAAAACGGTTCAGTCACTCTGCACCCTGGTCAGTCTGGTTCAGAGAACCCGGTGTTTGATTTTGATAGTGGTACTCGATACCTCGAAGTGACAATCACTCGCGACTAAACAGTTGTGTAAACAATGGGTTCGCGTCTCCAGTATGGGAGGCGCGAACTCATG
>CAYMFQ010000115.1:12675-16920 GCA_964389335.1 uncultured Granulosicoccaceae bacterium | reverse complement strand
CTACACAAGCGATCAACGAGATCTGCCACCACTGATCCTGTCGCCTGACGGTACAACCGTATTGACAGCCAGCGGCTCAATGTACGCCAATGACACTTTGGAGTGGATCGGCACCGCCACCAGCGACGACATCACCAACTTCGAATGGCGCGCAGACGATGGCCTGGTTGCTGTACGCGAGGTCGGTGATCTGACAACCATAACCCGTTATGCCGATGACTTTTCGATAATCGAGTACCTCACAACCGCTGGCATCAGTCCACACATAATCTATGACGCAGGGACCTATTATGTTCTGACACTGGCAGACGGTGTACCCTCCGTGTATGCATATGTTCCATCATCAGACAGCGATAATGATCTGGTAGAAAACCTCGACGATGCCTTTCCAACTGACCCTGCCGCATCGATCGACAGCGACCATGACGGTGCACCCGATGAGTGGAATGCCGGTTACTCGGAAGCTGATTCGACCACTGGTTTGCAACTGGACTCTTATCCTGCCGATCCAGCGTGCTATCTACTCGACGACGGCGACGGCACACGATGCAACTACGCGTTACTGATACCCCCGGTACAGCCAGACACCGTAGCGGCGGACAGCAATAGCATCGTGTATATGCTGTATAAAGACTATAACCTGGTGTATCGATGGGATCTGGCAACTGCGGCATTTATCGAGCCGCTATACATTGGCAGCCCCGACCCGGTCAATCCACAGCAGCCGAACCACATGATTGTCTCGGACGATCACTCAAGACTCTATTTTGGCTATGCGTCCGGGCTAATTACCTACATCAGTCTGGACGGCAGTGACATTAGCGAGCAACCATTTGCCGTGGTTGCAGAAGGAGTTAGCGGCCTTGCTGCCGCCGGGCAACACATCGCGGCTGTAGACACCAGTGGTGCCTGGAATACTCACTACTACTTCGATCAAAGCGGCACACTTACAAGCAGTGAAGACTGGAATCGCTACTCCACCCACTTTGCGTGGAGTGAAGTCTACCGACGCCTCTACTTTTTCCGCAACGGCACAAGCCCGAACGATCTGCACTACGAGGTGATTTCAGCAGATGGCCTGATTACAGAAGACGGAGAATCTCCTTACCATGGGGATTACACCATACGCGGCCCAATACTGATTTCACCCGACGAGTCTACCGTGTTGCTTGGCGCTGCTGACTATTATGACGCAGTCAGTCTGGAGCGGCTGGGTTCTATTTCCAGAGAGTGGCAAGCAGGTCTGTTTCGAGCTGATGGCACTCTCGCTATTGCTTACACGACCACAGCAAATGGTCAGATAGCTTACTACGACAGTGCTTATACACCGCTGTCCGGCACTGTGGATGTCGAGGGCAATCCAATAGGACTATTTGAAAGAGAGAATACCCTCTACGCTGTGACCTACTCGGAAGTTAACGGACTGGCGGTACAAGAAGTCGCCGAATAGGTTGTGTGCCGATTGATCAACGTATTTCAGCATACTGATGGTTGGGTGCTGAAATACGTTGAGCCCTTTCCGGGCATTCCACTAGTCAATCGCCAATCGCCGCACTTGACAGCAGTTCGGCGCATTGAGATTCTCAAGCATCTCATCTTCGGTGTCCGATAGCTGCATTCGCATGGGGGCAACCGGCACATCGATTACTTAACCAGTCTTCAGTCAATTGGGGACAATGCTCACACCAGAACACACATCAGTCGACTCGGCACACACGATAATGACGCAGCTTGAGGCTTGTGCCACTATGGCACTGTCAGTAGCACTGATAGCAGAGTAAACCGACAGGCAGTGATGAGCAACTTCTGGATTAACGAGCTAATCAAAGTACTGGTGTTTTTTAGCAGTACATTCTTACTGGGCAAGTTCCTGGTAGCAAAGGGCGTCAGGGTCAATTACACAAGAAAAATATTTCACTTTATATTTTTCTTCTTTCCGATATTCCTCGCCGCACAACTTCCCTTCAAGCCGACACTGTTCTCAACACTGTTGAGCGGTATTGTGTTGATCGTATGTCTTGGACTGATGTGGCAACCTATCCGAACCAGATCGCACTTCCTGAGCACAGCTTATTCAGCCATTGACCGCCCGGAGGACAGGCCGTACACACTGATCTGGATATCAACCCAGATCGTCGCAACATACCTCGCCTTAATTGGTATGGTTTACTGGCTGTCGCAGTATGAGAAGACTAGTCTTATCTATATTACTGTTCTGGTCGCCGGTATCGGTGACGGACTGGCCGAACCCGTGGGTGTCAGGTTTGGCAAGCGAAAGTATACGGTTGGTGCGTTGTTTACCGACAAGCAGTACACCCGTACGCTGGAGGGCAGCCTGTGCGTGTTTGCGAGCGGTATTCTCGCAGTCGCATTGATGTCCGGGCAGCTGGATAAAGCGGAGCTAATACTCGCCTATGTACTTATACCGATCGCCATGACACTGGCTGAAGCACGCTCACCACACACCTGGGATGGCCCGTTTCTGTATTTGGCTGGCGGTATTGCAACCGTTGCCGTACTGGAACTGGCGCCGTTAATTAATCTTATATAGCCGGCGATTTCACTCACAGCGTATAAAGCCTCAGTGCACCCAGTCGCTCTCATAGCCGGCAACAAACTCAACCGCTTCACCGGTGGCCAGTACCTGTTCAATTCTGGTCGGCTTGCCTTCAGCATCCAGAAAAACACGTCCAACACCACAGCCATTGACCAGACGCTGATGTCGATAACGCTCGCTATAGTTACCCGGTCTGCGTTGACGGATACGCATGCGTCGGCGTCGCGTTAGCCAGTTGAGCGGCGACCGACTGGCGAATAACCAGCGATTCAGTCGATCAAATATTCTAAGTAGCCTTGACGGAAAGCTGTTCAACAGTCCTGAGCTGGTGATCTGCCAGATCTTCGGGCCATTTTCAACGCGGCGCAGCAATACATCGAACGTAAACGCGTAGTGAACATCACCAGACAATATGACAAAGTTCTGCGGCGTGCGTCGGTGGCGAAAAATATTCAATATGGCACTGGCGGAGCCCGGATGTGCCATCCAGTTTTCCGCATCGACCATTAACGCCAGTGAAAACCAGGTCATCACACGCTGAATGACCTCAATCAGCTTGACACCAAAAATCGGCGCTGATGACACCAGTATCACAGCAGGCTGTCCGACCAGATTCTGCTGTGCCTCGGCCAGTGACTCCCAATCCATTAAGCCGGATGGCCACTTCGGTGTGATTTCTGAAAACCAGCGTTGCGTGCGTGTATCAAGCACCACCACTCGCGGGCTGGTATCGATGACATAGTCCCATGTTTCAAGCTTGAGCAACCGGTCGATCAGCTCATCCTGCACGCCATCAGAGCCACCGCTGTAAAGAGACCGCAAATCATCGACAATGGATGCATCAAAACGCTCTGGCGCATTGCCCCAGCCTTGACATAAAAAGTACCCAATCAGCGCATTGCCGATAACGCGACGCGCCAGTGGATTTTCATAGGCACTCTGCTCCCAGTCTTTAGAGATATTCCAGTCGTCAGTAATATCATGATCATCGAAGATCATATAAGTGGGAATGTGCGCAAAAGCGCGCCGCACGCGCCAGAGTCCGGCGTTAAACCGCTGCAGTATAGGTATATGCCCCTGGTAGCTTTGCAGCTGTTTTTCACTCAGACCGTCAGGTGGCGTGGAGAAGTCGACGTGGTCCCACAACGCGGGTGACCAGCACAACAGATACTGTGCGATAACCTCGCTCAGCGTCAGCAGGTGGTTTTCCGCACTGATACTGGTGAAGATTGGCTTGCGTGCACCGGTAAACAACACAGTACGCGCATCGCTGCTGGATTTAGCATCCGGCAGCAGTTGTGAACGATGGTAGTACTGTGGGTCCTGCAGCAGGGCAGCGCTGCCAAAGTTATCACTGTAGCCAGGCAGCGATTCTTCATGCAGCCCGAGTAGTCGGATCACCTGGGTTATCGCAGAGAGCAGTGGTCCGGCCACATCATCGGTATAGACCTGATCACCGGTACACAACAGCATCGCCGGTTGCGCTTCAACGCTGTCCGCCTGAGCCAGCAGATCATCAACCGCCAGCAATCCGTCGATACCATCAAAGTGCGGCTTGCGACAGGAGCCGTGCAACACCTGATCAACGCGCGACTTGATAAAAAAGAACGGTGTCTCCCTGCCTTCGTAACACAGATCCGGTACGGTGTCGGCCAGCCATCGAACAGCCCTGGTATCGGCGTCTTTGG
>CAYMFQ010000115.1:9015-12575 GCA_964389335.1 uncultured Granulosicoccaceae bacterium | reverse complement strand
AGATCCGGTACGGTGTCGGCCAGCCATCGAACAGCCCTGGTATCGGCGTCTTTGGCATCAGAGTCTTTGGCATTGCCGGTTTCAATGCCGATATCGTAGCCAATCCGGCAATCCACCGGCAGCTCACGCGCCGGCTGCAATGACAGACAGTGCAGGTACGCATGCTTTCCCAGTTGCACGCACTCGCGATGCAGTGGCTCGAAAACCCCACTACCTCCCGGTTGACCCGCGGTATCAGTCTCATCATTGTCAACAGTCAGACACCAGTGGACTCTGGCAGCGGTCGAACACACCAGCCAGACAACCACTTGTTGTGTACTAACGTGACGCAGGATCGGCCCTGCCAGTATTTCAGGGAGTTGCAAGGTGGCTTCCAGTGAATCGAGCGCGGGGAATTCATTTGCGGATTCACTGGAATATAAAGGCAGAATCGCCAATATCAAAGTCGCTATCGCATACAGAGGTTCGTGGTGCCGAGCCGGCAGCACGAACCCGCTTTAAAACTCGAGTCTGAAACCGCCCTTCAGTCGATGCTGGTTGACCGTATCGTGCCCACCCTGCCCCTCGTAAAACAGGAAACCACTTTTACCATTCTTAAATACCGCTGACCCGCCAATGCTGTAGTTAAACACGAGCCGATCATTGTCATCCCCGTCGATGGTAAATTCCTGATCCGTCGGGTCAAAGCGAAAACTCGAGGTGATGCTCTCCGGGCGCTCTTCATTTTCAAGCTCTGCTTCGAATCGCAGCTGCGGTAAAAACACGCCGCGCCGCGTATTGATGGTGCGCGAAAACTGTCCGCCCAGTGCCAGCCGCAACGAACGAATACTGTGGTCCTGAATACGCAGCACATAACCAATACCTGGCCGATCCGGGAACCTCGCACTCTCCTCAAAACCGTCCACATCGGCATAGGAATAGGACAATCGACCATAAGGTCCGATTTGATAATCCTTAAACTTCCGATCAAAGCCGGCACCAATCGTTATAGCCACAGAACTTGCGGAAGTTTTGCCATCGGCAATTTGAAGATCGTCAGTCGACTGCAGCATGCTGCCGGAAACCGGGTCTGACAAATTCAGGTTAATTTGACGCGAGAGCTCATAGCTGTTGCGACCAACCTCGACAATGCCATCGATATAACCCCGATCCGGGTTAAAATATGTACCGAATACCGACAGGTAAGTACCGTCCAGATCGTTCTCCCCCTGCTGACCACGAAAATCACTGCTATGGCGAGTCATGCCAAGTGCGCCACCGACCACCAAGTTGTCTTCGAGCATATAGTCAACACCCGCCGTCAACCCGCGGGTGCGGAAGTCCTGACCGGTTTCGTTTTCGGTATCTTCCGCCTCGCCGATTGCCAGTGAGCCATTAGCGAAAAACCCCCATGGGCTGATATAGCTCGAGCCGGACGAACCACCACTGCCAAGTGCGTGGTTTACCGCCGTATCCGCAACTATCGACGGAATGGACTCACCAAACAACGTCAGTGACAGGCCGCTTAAGTCAACGGCCTCGGTGCGACGCACACCACTAAGCTGCCGTGAACGTATCGCCAGTATGCGTGCGTATACGTTGGTGATTTGCAGATCTGCCAGATCAACCGATGCGTCGGCAATCGTAAAATACTCCTCGGGCAGCAGCGCATCTATCGCAGACAGAATCTCCGCTTCACTTTCGTTTTCTTCGTTTTCAAGTTCAAGATCACACAGGGTATAGAGATCAGCTTCCTCGGGACTGGCAGCCGGTGGCAGTTCACCATTATCAAGCGCATCGCAGATACCATCGATGACAAAGCCCAGTCGCGCCTGATTGGTAGTGAAACCCACAGTGGTTTGCAAACCGGCACGTATGGTAAATACCACATCGCCAGCGGCACTTGGCACCGTGGGTACAGTCGCGGCTTTTATCCGCCTGTCTATCCCAGTGACTTTGCTACTGGTGACATTCAACGTCGGCTGCGCTCTGATGCCGATAAAACCGCGTCGCAACACGTTCACCTGCACCATCGCGACTCCCGTATCATCCGCAATCGTTCTCACGGTACCCATGTGTGCCGTGCCGTCTGCCGTAATGAGTTCTGCCACATCACCCGCGCGTCCCGACGGATCGGGGAACACGGTCCAGCTGACATCTGCACCCGCCACCGGCTCAGTACAACCCGCTGCAACCAATGCGTCCACATCCGTGCCACTGCACTGAGGAAGTTCAGGTGTAGTCACTCGCACTGCTCTGACTTCAAACGGTGCCAGCAGCAGCGGCGGATTGACGGCTCGCACCTCAAGCTCTGACAACACCTGCAGTAGTATCAGTGGTGCGGTCGGATCATCTGCCTGCAACAGTGCATCGTCGTCGGTAATAGTTACCATTACTTCAAGCGGATGCTGAACGACGGGTGGGGCCGGCAAATTCGGGGAGGTCAATGACGCAGGCCACAGTGCAAAAGCAGGGCTCTGCACAGGTCCAAAATTGATGGTGAGTGTTTCTGTCAGTTCTGGGGCCGCATCATCAATAATTGGCACTTCGACAAACTTGCTGCTTGCATCACCAGCCGCCCAAAACAAACTGCCAGCGCTCGCATTATGATCGTCCGTTGTTGCGGTATCGTCGGCGGAACCAATGGTGTAAGGCAGGGTAACTTCGCTTTGCAAATCACCGCTGCGGCTAACCTCTACCTGAACGGTACCTGCGTTGTTTTCAGCTACAGCGATCACAGAGCCACTGACCAGTGACAGTTCGACCGGAACTACCACCGAGCTATCGAGAATACTGATAACCGGGTCCGCAGGTAACACAATACGATCAGCCGCATCGCCACTGGCAGTCAGACTAAGGTTCAGCGTTTCCGTGCCTTCGATAAGATCGTCGGCAACGATACCGTCAATAACAATATTGCGCACACCCGTCTGGCCGACACCACTTGCGTCAGCATCCCATTGCACACTACCTGACTGCGCTGGCAGGTCGACGCCCACCGTTGCCGTGCCGCTGCTGACAGACCAGCTTAGCAACAGGTCACCAGACACACTGCCATTGCCGCCGGCAGATGCACTGCGCGTCACCGCAACTGCTACCTGACCACTCGACTCATCGACGGTCAGGTTATCAGCATCCACGGTGATAACACCGGGGTCCGAGCTGTCCACAATAGTAACGATAGACTCAACGATACCGGCTGGAGTTTGTGCGGCATCCTGAGCCAGTGTCACCTTGAGAGTTTCATCGTCTTCAAGCAACTCATCCTGGTTAACACTGATGCGAACGAACTTCGTCGTCTCGCCATCACCGAACTGGACCGATGCAGTGTTATCACCCAGCAGGCTTACACCATCAACGGCCAATACATCGAAGTCGAGTGGACGAGAAGCAGTCAGTGGCTCAATAATCACTTCGATAGATTGCGCACCCTGACTGCCGTTGCTGCGCACCACCGGGATATCGGTCTGCCCCTGTAGTTCGGGCACGGAAAAGGTGCCGCTGGCAAAAGCGAAATCACCACTGGCGACATCTTCACTTTCGATCGTTACCGTATGTTCTATCTGCGCACCCAGTGTTAC
>CAYMFQ010000115.1:6110-8915 GCA_964389335.1 uncultured Granulosicoccaceae bacterium | reverse complement strand
TCTTCTGCTACGCTTGTGCTGGCAAGGCTAAACTCGATCACTGATGCCGGGACTTCTGGGACGACATCTTCACTTTCGATCGTTACCGTATGTTCTATCTGCGCACCCAGTGTTACCCCCCCTCCTTCAATCTCCTCTCCGGGAATCGACAACATCAGGGTAAATGTCTCGTTCGGTTCTACATCCTCGTCATTCAACAGTGACACTGTTACCTGTTGCGTACCCGCCTCTGTAAATGTCAACGTGTCACTGACAGCCGTATAGTCAGCTCCCGCTGTCGCTGTTCCATCTGCACTCACCACTGCCACTGTACCTGGACCGTCGGAAACTACATCAATCTCAATTACTCCAGCGCCTACATCTTCTGCTACGCTTGTGCTGGCAAGGCTAAACTCGATCACTGATGCCGGGACTTGCTCTACTGCGCTGCCACTAAGACGCCCCGCGCTCTCAATGATAGGCCGCGGGTCGACACCATTGTTGTATGTCAGATCAAACGAACCGTCATCAACCCCTGCAGCAACAGGACTGTACACAGCGGTCACTTCGCATATTTCCTCGGTACCCGCTGGAACTGGCGGACAGACAGCCGGCTCAAAACTGAAAACGGCATTATTACTGGACAACGTTATCGCGGTTGCATCAAAAAAATCGCTCTGGTTTTCGAGCGACAATTGCACATCGATTCGCTGATCACCGTCAACACCGAGCACGACGGGATTGAAAATTACCCGCGACGGTGTTGCGACGATAAATAAATCAGCTGGTTCCGGCACATTGTTATCCGCTATCGTCACCGTCGCGGTACTCAGCTCACCAACTGAGGCCGTTCCTCCATCGCTTATCTCTATCGAAAACTCTTCCGGACCCTCAAACAACGCATCATCTACGATCGGTATGCTGATCGTCTGATCTCCATCTTCACCATCTGCCCAACTTACGGGGAACTCCGCACCCGTATAGTCTTCCGCACTGGCACTACCCGGGGTCGCTGTCACCGTTGCCATCACCGGACCATCGCTGCCGCCAGACCGTGTCAGTGTGATTGTCGCTGTCTCGCCTGCCTCACTGCCGTCGTAGCTATTGCTGCTGAATTCCACTGTGCCTGGCACAGGCGGAACATCCGAAATAAAAACATCGATAAAGGTAGTACCAGCGAGTTCGCAGCTAACAGTTTCAGAACTTGCGGGCGCCAATAAAACCGTAAACATCTCAACATTTTCTGGTGAAATCAAATCAGTCAGAATCTGAATAGATGGAGTCAGTACAGTTGTGTTTGCAGTAATCGGCAGCGTAATTGATGCAGGCGCTATGTAGTCGATACCATTGACTGCTCCCTGCGCCCCAATGCCGTCTTCAAAAACTATATCGATCGCACATGCCGCACCGGCGCCCGATGCAATCGGAAACGCAATGCCCTCCCCCTCTACCACCCCCGCCGAATCGCCAGAATCAAACGACACAGCCAGAGGAATATCATTATCAACTATAGTAACGGAATGCACTGCCTGCTCACCAAGCACTGCTCCACCGCCCGGACTCGACAACGTAACCGTGAAATCTTCAGCCGACTCAATATCCACGTCGTCGATAATCGGGATCTGCACGGGTTGCGTGCCCGCTGCGGTAAATGTCAACGTTTGACTGACAGCCGTATAGTCAGCTCCCGCTGTTGCACTTGCATCTGCCGACACAACCTGCACACTCCCTGCACCATCTGACACCACATCGACGACAACCACTCCACCTGCTACATCTTCAGTTATTGTGCTGCTGACTTGAGAAAACTCGATGACCGTCACCGCCACGTCATCATCAAGTATCAAGACAGAGCTAGTACTGTTAGGCCCTACACCAACTTGCTCAACACCATAGTCTCCACTGACGCGTCCATTGGACAGAGTCAGCTCAATGGTTTCGTCCGACTCGATCAACAAGTCATCAGTAATAGAAATCTCGATAATCTGCGAAAGCGAACCCAGACTCATTAAATCGAAAATTAGCTCGCCATTACCCAACAGGTCGTAGTCGACCCCAATGGCTGCACTGCCCCCCGATACGGCAAAATCGACCATCGCTTCTTGATAGCCGAAGGAGTCAAAAGATGGGCAGTAAAGTTCTTCAATGCTATCGCTCGCTAATTCGAAGCTCTCTGAGAAATCGGCTTGATATTCAACTTCTAACATTACTGTTTGTGGTGTACCCTCACTCACAGCATTGTTTAAAACAGTAAAGCTGAAACAGGCAAACGCTTTTGGCGAGAGTAAAGCCAGCGATAGCAACAACAAGCATTGAGTTACAGCGGATTTTCTAAATAAAAGGTTAAATGCGATGTTCTTGATTGCGCGATTTGCTTCAACGCTCAATTTTTCACAGCGGCTCAGAACCTTGTGTCGAATTAACTGTGGCAAACGGTCTGTCTCCTTGTATCTTCGATATACTTTAGTGCGCTGCAGTGCAACCGCGTTGTATCGTTAGATTAGCAATCTAGTTCTCTTGTCTATTTCAGGATTGCAATATCAAAACAAGGAAAAATTGCTAAGACCACATTAGTAATCATATATATCGGCAGTTAATTTCCCGCTCGATTATTCGTACGGTTTGTTACTACCTAACCATTCTCTCATCTCTATACTTAGCTAACTCAACTCGCAAATCGATAGGCCCGATATATCAATACAGGTGTCTCGCTGACTGTCGATATTTCAAAAACTGGTTCCCCACTTGAGTTAACTTCAGTAACTAACGTATTGGCTGCCGGCCCCTTGCGACGACCCCACCCAATAATCGTGTTGCCATTGTTCA
>CAYMFQ010000115.1:3222-6010 GCA_964389335.1 uncultured Granulosicoccaceae bacterium | reverse complement strand
AGGCTTCGCCACTCAAAACTTACCTGACCAGTAGCCCGATCAACAATCTGAATTACCGACTCCTCGACAAGCTCAGCCCTTGTAAGACCAATATCACTCAGATCTTTGGTTACCCCATCGTAGGACAGCAGTACAAACTCATTGTTGTCAGTAATTATGAAATCATGTGGACCAGTGTGACTGAGACCAACGGTCTGGACTACTTCACTATCCTGGCCACTTTCGTCCATGATAATAATTTCCCCATTATGCCGACCCCACTTGTTTCGATCAGCTCTACGTTTGCTGTAAGACCGCTCCTTGGTTGATCCATGAAATTTGTAATCAAAGACGTAGTCTTCTAACTTTCTGTAGAAGATCGGGACCGCATTGTTGTCCAGATTAATCAGGTAAGAAGAACTCGAATCGCTTAATTTGGCATTTATATAAATAGGTTCGTTGGAAACGCCCTCTCCGAGTGTTTTTGCGGTTAATGGCGGAAAGTCAGATGGTAGATATTGAATTTCATATGTAGTTTGTTTCTCGCCACGTTTCGTGGCGATTAGAATTTTTTCGCCGGGCGCAATTTTTGGAAAGCTCACCGTTGTGCCGCTCTGTACAATAGAACCATTCACTTCAATGGCATTATCGGTGAGCGCATGTGGCGTAACTCTGACGATCTCTTCACCGTTTGAACCTTCGTTTGCAATAGCTATCACCGAATAGCGTGTAATATTCGGATCAAACACAGGGTTCAAATCACCAGCTATCCCATCGACGTGAATTCCAGTAAGCGCAGGTACAAGCGAGGCAGAATTGACCTGCCAACTTGAGAAGGCGAAGAACAGGAGCAATAACAGGCTCGAGAATAGAGGGCTGTAGGCGTTGAAGCCTGTTTTGAGATCTGGGCCGCCGCTGCTCACTGATCCAGTCAGGTTTCTCAAAAACTGCGACACAGCGCTTGCCTCCTTGTAGTTTGATCGCCAGTTAAGTCCGTGGCGTCAGATGCAGATTAGACTGAGAAGTGTACACAAATTGGCCGGGCGATCAGATACCGTATATTGGTTATTTGATACGAATTTACTCAGAAACTATGCTTGATTGTGATCAGGTTATAGGTTTCGCCTGTTCGCCCATGTTTATCACAGGCCTTACCCATGCGCACAGCTAGAAGTGCTCGATCTCAGCGATGTCGCTCCCAGATTGAAATAATGGCCAATCTTCTCGGTAACTCATGCCAGGTCAAGGCACGTTGCCTTCGCGGTTGTCGCACGATCAGGTGAAACTGGGTGTCCCAGGAGTTCAAAACTTGCCGGATTCACTAGGCTCTCGCACGAGCGTGAGCGGACTAACCTGTTCCATTATTGCCAGCAAAACCAGTCACAATGATCAACTCAACACTGTGCCTGACATTCTGAGCTCGGGTGCTTGCGACCAAATAAACCTGCCGATCAGCTCACCTGACGTATTGATTGCCTGGCGATGGGCGAATCAACTCTCAGCAATCCTCATCCGCAAGTAATCAACCTCAATATCCTTGGTCACATCGATCATAAACTGAAACACATCAACCGCATGCGATGGCTCCAGGTCGTAGTGGTTCGCGAGCGTCGCTGCCAGTTCAAGCACTTTGCCTTCGCGGTCGCGCCGCACAATCAGATCGAGCATAGTGTCGCGGTCACCCTGGCTGTCTTTGAAGGCCTGCGGGTTTTCCAGATACTTGGACTCGGCAACCAGCTTACCCAGATTGACCCGCTCCATAATAGCCAGCAGCGCGACCACGTCGGCAGTAACTGTCTCGCCGTAGGTGGTTTCCTCGCTGCCTTCCTCACAGGCGGCGTCTACCCAGCCACGATAAAATTCGATTATTCGGTCACCGACACCACTTGCCATGGCTCGCACCGGACTGTCGGGTGTGCGCCTGACCACCACAGACTCAACGTCACCGATGTCGCTAAACGCGTCCTGCGACGCGAATGCATAGCGCCCGAGCTCCGCATGACAGCGCTCAATCTGCGCCAGTTCATAGCGCAACAGTGATTCTTCGGGTCTGCCAACCACCAGGCCGGGCTCGTAGACTGCTGCGTTGCGACGAAAACGCGTGCGCTTTTTTAACGCGATGATGATCTCGTTGGCGAGAATATCGAGGCCGGGTCGAATGTGGCCCTGCAGATCAAGTTCGGGGTGCGTGTGCATAGGTTTTGTCAATACGGAGTTGCGCAAACTATACCCACTATTGTCGCGTTGACAACGTCGCTGTTACTCTAGGAGTGGTCAGCCCACCGGTCGTATAAAAAACGGAGTCAAAACGCCCAATGAGTTCAGAGCCGAAAAAATTCAAACGCCGCAGCCAGGCCTGGTTTAACAACCCGGCCAACCCGTCGATGACGGCACTGTATCTGGAACGCTATCTGAACTACGGCCTCACCCTGGAAGAACTGCAATCCGGCAAGCCGGTGATCGGCATCGCCCAGACCGGCAGCGACCTGTCCCCCTGCAACCGCGCGCATATCGAAAACGCTCGCCGCGTGCGCGAGGGCATTCGCGAGGCCGGGGGCATTGCCATTGAGTTTCCGGTGCACCCGATCCAGGAGACCACCCGCCGCCCCACCGCGGCCATCGACCGGAACCTGGCTTATCTGGGGCTGGTGGAAATTCTGCACGGCTACCCGCTTGACGGCGTGGTACTGACCACCGGCTGCGACAAAACCACACCGGCCTGCCTGATGGCGGCGGCAACCGTAAACCTGCCCGCTATCGTGCTGTCCGGCGGCCCCATGCTCGACGGCTGGCACGACGGCAAGCTGGC
>CAYMFQ010000115.1:0-3122 GCA_964389335.1 uncultured Granulosicoccaceae bacterium | reverse complement strand
CCATCGAAAATCATGACGCGCGAGGCATTCGAAAACACCATCGCACTCAACTCAGCCATTGGTGGCTCCACTAACGCCCCCATCCACGTCAACGCGATTGCACGCTGCATGAATGTGGAACTCGATATTCAGGACTGGGAAACCCACGGCTTTGATATTCCACTGTTGGTAAACATGCAGCCTGCTGGCGAATACCTCGGCGAAAGTTTTTACCGCGCTGGCGGAGTGCCGGCAGTGCTTGGTGAACTGGCGCGCGCGGGCAAGCTCAAAATGAGCGCGTTAACAGTAAATGGCGACACCATCGGCAATAACTGCAAAGACGAACACAGCAGCGATGAGCGCGTCATTAAACACTTTGATAAACCGATGCGTGAAAAGGCTGGCTTCCTGGTGATGTCCGGCAATCTGTTTGATTCATCGGTACTGAAATCCAGCGTTATCAGTGAAGACTTTGCCAGGCGCTATCTAAATCGCCCCGGCAAGGAAGGCGTGTTTGAAGGACGCGCCATCGTGTTCGAGGGCTCTGAGGACTACCACGACCGACTCAATGATCCATCTTTAAACATAGATGCAGAGTGCATACTGGTGATGCGTGGCACCGGACCGATTGGCTGGCCCGGGTCGGCTGAAGTCGTCAACATGCAGCCACCCGATGCACTGATCAAAGCCGGTGTCACCGAGCTTCCCTGCATTGGCGACGGTCGACAATCGGGTACATCAGCCAGCCCGTCAATCCTCAATGCGTCACCGGAGTCAGCTGCCGGTGGCGGACTGTCGCTGCTGCAGACCAACGACATTATTCGTATCGATATGAACAATCGACGCGTCGATATGCTGGTCGATGACGACGAACTTGAAAAACGCCAAAGCAACGCAAAGACCGACTACCCTGCCGATCAAACCCCGTGGCAAAACATCTATCGCAACACGGTGGGTCAGCTTGCAACTGGTGCCTGTGTGGAACTGGCGGAAGCCTATCACTGCGTGGTGGACGAGCTGCCTCGGCACAATCACTGACAATCAACCACTGACAATCATCAGCATCGCATAGACAGCTGGCCGGTAAGCAGACCTAACCGGCAAGCCGCAACAGGTAACAACAGGAACAACCATGAATATACTGATCACCGGTGGAGCCGGGTTTATTGGCCAGCGCGTAGCGATGGAATGCCTGCAACGCGGCAATCTGCAGATTGATGGTAAAGCATCAGAAGCGATCAAGAATATCGTATTAACCGACAACGCCGAGCCTCCCTTCTGGCACGACGGGCTGCGCGATGATTCCCGCATCACCACAAGCTTTGGCGACATCAGTGACGAGGCTTATATCAAATCACTGTTTGATCAGCAGTTTGATGTGATCTTTCATCTTGCCTCTATCGTCAGTGGTCATGGTGAGCAGGACTTTGATCTCGCTATGAAGGTCAACGTCGACGGTGCACGGTATCTGTTCGAGTCCATTCGTGCGCAGGGCAACAATGCCAGAGTGGTATTTGCCAGCTCTATTGCGGCGTTCGGCGGTGACAGCATGCCTGCGGAACTCAGCGACTATTCAAAGCAAACACCAATGACCACCTATGGTGTAACCAAGGTCATTGGTGAGCTGTTGATCAATGACTACAGCCGCAAAGGCTTCTTTGATGGCCGCAGTGCCAGGCTGCCAACAGTTATCGTTCGACCGGGTAAGCCTAACCTGGCTGCGTCAAGCTTTGTCAGCGGCTTGTTCCGCGAGCCATTGTCCGGTGAACCCTGTGTCATTCCGGTAGACCCGTCACAGGAGATGCCGGTACTCGGTTATCGTTCCATCGTTAACGGCATTATCAAACTGGCCGAAATACCCGGCGAAAACTTCGGCACAGACCGAGCGGTTGGCCTGCCCGCATTCAACACCAACGTACAGCAACTGATGGACGCACTGAAAAACGCCGCCGGCAATCGCCATCTTGGCGAGCACGTTATGGAAAAAGACGATCACATTGCCGCCATCTGTGCCGGCTGGCCAAAGAAGGTCGATACACAACGGGCACTTGATCTCGGTTTGCCAATGGACAGTTCCATCGAACAGATAGTGCACGACTACATCGAAGACTATCTCGACGCTTAAGCGTAGCTTTCATTGCATGAGTAACCCAACACTCGCATTTCGGGCAGTCGTCTTTGTTCTGGCACTCGGATACTGGATCTATCAGTTCTTCACGGTTGAATCATGGGCCGAGTATGGCTGGCAGTTTCGCTACCTGACCATCTGGACCTTAACTGCCAACGTCATTGTCGCCGCACAAATGCTGCGCCTGTCACTCGGGCGCAGCAATCATGAAATACCGGCGTTTGTCAGCTTTGTGGTGGTGATGAATATCTCTGTGGTGGTCAACTACTGGCGACTGTATCTGGCCGACCCGGAAAACTTTTATCGCGACGGTGACAGCATTGACTGGTGGCAGGAATACTATCTGCACGTACTCGGGCCGCTGCTGATGTGGATTGACGCATTTTTTATTCACGGTGTGTTTCGGCGCCTGAAACGCGTTTTTCTCTATGCGCTGATCCTTGGTATCAGCTATCCGCTTTGGATTGAATGGATCATCGCGCCACTTAACAACGCGCCGGCAGGTAGTGTTACCAGCGGACTGCCGTATGCGTTTTTGAATGATATGGCCATCAACGAACGGCTGATATTCTATTGCGCAATTACCGCCGCCAATTTCGTATTTATATTAATCGGCTGGGCCATCGCCCATTCCATTGCACGCGGCGTCACACGCAGAGCCATACAGCGTGACGCCACCGTGCCTGCTACAAGCTAAACCATCGGGTAACTCCTATGAACGATAACAATACACCGGCCGCTTCACCCATTTCGTGGAGAGAAAGCCCGTCAACTGACGTGGGTTTTATCCGGCTGACTGACAGCGATAATGTCGGCATTGCACTGCGTGACCTCGACAGCGCCGAGAACATCGACAACATTGCGTTAAATCAGGACGTACCACGCGGTCACAAACTCGCACTGCAGCCAATCAGTAAAGGCGACAAGGTCATCAAGTACGCTCAAATTATTGGCTACGCACGCGAGGATATCGCCACCGGTGATCACATCCACACGCACAACATCGAGTTTCGCG
>CAYMFQ010000114.1:0-16936 GCA_964389335.1 uncultured Granulosicoccaceae bacterium | reverse complement strand
AGCAAGAGCAAGAGCAAGAGCAAGAGCAAGAGCAAGAGCAATTGTTTGCCTTGCTTCTTGAAGGACTAGACCTGAAAACAGGTATTTAGTTATTTGTTAATTAAAAGTCTGCGTATCTGACTCTTAATCGGCTGGTAACTCAAATCCGAAAATGTCGGCGTAAAACTCGAGTTCGCAGTCGAAGGCTTTTTTTATGTTGTCGCTGCGGCGGAAGCCGTGTGCCTCACCTTCGAACGCGATGTACGATGTTTTTATGCCATTGCGTTTGAGTGCATCTATCATTGCCTCGGCCTGGCTTGGCGGCACTACCTTGTCATCCAGGCCTTGTAGAAAGATAACCGGACAGGTAATCGAGTCTGCGTGATTAATCGGTGAGCGGCTGGCGTACAACGCTTTGTCTTCAGGCCAGGGGCCAATAAGACTGTCAAGGTAACGCGATTCAAACTTGTGTGTATCAGTGGCAAGTGCTGCGAGGTCTGATACCCCGTATAGACTGGCGCCTGCTTTAAAGGTGTCGGTCAATGCCAGCGCCGCAAGCGTGGTATAGCCACCGGCGCTGCCACCGCGTATCGCAACACGGTCAGCGTCGACTTTATGTTGTTCTATCAGGTAACGCACACCGTGCTCGCAGTCTTCAACGTCTGCCACGCCCCACTGCCCCTTTAGCGCGTCTCTATAGGTGCGACCAAAGCCGGTGCTGCCGCGATAGTTAACATCGAGTACGGCAAAGCCGCGGTTAGTCCAGAACTGAATCTTTAACGCAAGGTCATTGCGTGTAGACGATGTCGGACCACCGTGAATCATAACAATCAGTGGCGGTAGTTCATCATCGAGCCCTCGATACTCCGCATGCTGTGGCGCGTAGAAAAAGCCGTACGCCTGCACACCACCGGCAGTGGGAAAAAAAATAGATTCACCCGTTGAATAGTGTTCTTTGTCAAGTGCATTGCTTGACGCACTGCGAATCAGTTGCTCATTAAATGCATCGCCAGTTGCCCCTTTAACATCACATAAGAAAAGCGCTGGAAACTCTGTTGGTGACTGCGCTACATAGCACAGCTTACCGTCCTCAGCACGCAATGAACCATAACTGCTGTGGGGTCGCTCAACAGGACTTAAGGTGCCGGTATGCACATCGAGCAATGCAAGCTGGTCAGAACCCGATTGACTATAGGCACAAACGATGGTGTCAGCATCGATAAAGCCGTAGCTGGTCATACCAAACTGCCACTGTGGCTTGCCGAATTCTGCATCCATCGCACAAACCGGTTTGCTGCTTCCGCCTTGCCATTGATACAGATTCCACCAGTTGGTTTTATCGGACACATAGTAGAGCGCACCGGAGGGACTCCACTCCGGTTGAAACAGTGATTCGCTATCGCCACCAGCGATAACTTTCGCATCGACCAGAGTGCCCTGATTGTCAACGCTCGCAAGCCATAACCGAGTGCTGTCCCATGGCATGTCGGGGTGATTCCAGGTCAGCCAGCATAGTTGGCTACCGTCAGGAGAAAACGACGCAGAGGCATAGAAGTCTTCACCACCATGCAACTCGTTAACCGCGCCATTACTCGTATCAACAGACACCAGGCTGTTGCGCGGCTCACTGAACGACTTGTTATGCTCTTCAGCAACCGCAATAAGCCTGTGGTTATGCGCGCAATACGCCAGGTCAGCAAAGCGATACCCGGTCTGGTTAGTCACCCTGGCAATGTTGCCGTCTTCGGCAATGCGCCAGATTTGCTGATCGGCAAAGTCAACAAAAAACACGCCCTCTGCAGTTGGCAGATAACAACTGCCGCCATACTCGTGCACAGTGGTGCGGCAGTTGTACGGTGACGGCAACAAGTCCTCTGCACCGTTTTCAGTCTGCCTGACCAAAACCAGCCGCCCCTGTTCCTGCGGTCGGCTTTCTAACCAGTAGAGCTCAGAGTTAAAAAGCCGGGCTTCTGTCAGGCCAATGCTTGATGACACCATTAACTCGGTGGTGATTGGCGACGACCAGGAGCCATAAGCCGCTGCAGTTTTTGCGTTCATTAAGAAGTATCCGGTGCCTGTCAACTATCGCTGATGAACCTGTGCCACGCCGTGACCTGCTTTAACAGGTGCGTGCGTGTCATGCGCCGATCCGGGGCTTCGTCATCAAAGTGTGATTCGATTACGGCCATCACAGGCGTTATAGTGACGCTGTGACCATTGCCGCTGAACTCAGCCCTGCGGTCGCTGCCGGCAAGCTTATCGATAAGATCCTGTGTCACCGCCGGTGAACCCTGCAAATCAGTTTGCAGGAAGGTCGCTAAGCGCTGATCTTTACCACGTGCACAGGCATTGCCGCGTTCGTCCCGATAAAACTCAAGTTGCTCAGACATTAGTTTTTCCTGTACACGGGAAACGCAGTATTGATGTCGCCTTTCGACAAGGTGTAACCCTGTATGTCAAAACCGAGCCCGGACGGCCCCTGCCATGGCTGGCTTTTTTTGTTGCTGCTGTTGCGGTAGGCACTCAGCACCGCATCAACCACTTGTTGTTGCGACATAGAGTCAGGGAAAAAACTTGAAAACTTTTCTTTCCACTGCCCCTGATCACGTACGGCGATAATGGCGGTATACACACCGGCACTGTTGGGTTTATCGCGCATCTTAACGATCTTAGCGCCATCCGGATCCACGCCCCCGGGTCGCGAGTGATAGCCAACCGGCTTGCCCTTGCGATTAATCTCACCTTCAAACACATGATGCAGGTTCACCGCCGGGCTGGTTTTTGACCACTTGTCACCCGGTTTATAACCAGCCACCGAAGCATTGCCACCCGTTGAGGAGCTGGATTGATTGGTGGCAAAGACATCGCTGTTTTTGTTGCTGCTGGTGCTTGTCTGCGATGCAGGCTGATTACCTGCCAGTTGATTGAGGTCAATCCCCAACTCATCAAGGTTGACACCCAGCGCGACGAGTATCGCTGCAATGATGGGGACTATTACTTTTTTATTAATCATTAAATTGCTCTTGTTACCGCCAACAAAAAAAATCGGATACGTTAAATCGCCGGGTAGACTTTGCCACTCATCAGCTTTCTGGCAGTGCGCAGTATGGCTGCTTTGTGGATTGTTAAGCCGGCACCGTCACCACTCACCTGCATCAGCACCCCGGTTTGTCCGATAGGGTGTTCTACCTGAATCATCGCTTCCGCACCAGACTCGGCAGGCAACGCGCAAAGCGCGGCCGCCGGTGACTGCGGCATCATACACGCTGTCGCCACGCTGACTGCACCAAGCACACCAATAGAAGCATGACAACGGTGCGGTATAAACGTGCGGGTGCAGATGGCACCACCGGCACGCGGCGCTGCCACTAGAGTCATCTTCGGTACTGACTTTTCCGCCACATCGCCAAGGTTCATGAGTTCGCCAACCTGCAGGCGTATGTGTTCAAGCCTGCGCTTAAGGTCAGCATGATTATCCAGTTCCTCGCGCGTTTCATAGCCACTGATACCCATGTCCGATGCGCGCATTACGACAACCGGCATGCCGTTGTCGATCAGGGTCAGTGGAATATCGTCAACCACATCGACCTGATTACCCGTGGGCAGCAGCGCGCCGCAACTCGACCCGGCGGCCTCCGGAAAATTTTGCAGCACGGGTGCAGCAGTACCGGGCACTCCATCAATTTGTGCCTCACCAACATAGCTTACGCGTTGCCCGGGCGTGCAGATGGTAACTTGTGCAACCTGCTGGCTATTTTCCATAAATACCGCAATTTCAGTGGTGTCACGCTGCGCCTCAACCAGCTTATGATCGATGGCAAACTGGCCGACGCCACTCAGGATATTGCCGCAGTTTTGCGCATCGCTGACCAGTGCCTGATCGACAAACACCTGTAAAAATAGATAGTCGATATCGGCGTTATCGCGCTCAGACGCAGAGACAATCGCCACCTTGCTGCACAGTGGATCAGCGCCGCCGATACCGTCAATCTGACGAGGATCGGGTGAGCCCATAATCGACAACAGCAGGCGATCGCGTTCTTTCGTCGCTGCCGGAAGATCCTGCTTTAAAAAATACGCACCCTTGGAGGTACCGCCTCGCATCCAGGTGCAAGGTATGCCGTCATCAGTCATTGCATTGGCTCGTCACATCCTCACCCTCGTTTACTGGTGGGTAGATCAGGAGTGTTTTTTAAGATCGTCAGGATTGTCGAGGTAGGTTAGTCCGGCCTCTTCGAGTCGTGGCCGCATGTTATACATATCAATGCCCAACACCCCGGCTGCAAGTTGTTTACGCTTGTCGACTTCATTGGCCTCTCGGGTCTGGCCGGCCTGCAGCACACGTTCTGCACTGGTGCGCGGTATGCATACAACGCCGTCGTCATCCGCGACAATGATGTCCCCTGGGTTTATCAGCACACCGGCACACACAACCGGAATGTTGACACTGCCAAGCGTCTCTTTGACCGTACCCTTGGCAGATATACGCTTTGACCAGACCGGAAAATCCATTTCTTTTAAGTCAGCCACGTCGCGACAGCCGGTATCTGTTATCAGTGCTCTGACACCACGCGCCTTGGCAGAGGTCGCGAGCAGATCGCCAAACATACCGTCAGTATTGTCAGCGGTGCAGCCGGCAACCAGTATGTCTCCAGGCTGACAAAGCTCTATCGCCACATGAATCATCCAGTTGTCACCGGGCTGAGTCAGAATAGTCACTGCGCTGCCAGACACCCGGCTGCCCGGAAATATCGGTCGCAAATAGGGCTTAAGTAACCCCTGTCGATCATAAGCTTCGTGCGCAGTCGCGACGCCAAGCTCGGCAAACGCATCGACGATCGAACTGTCGGCACGGGGGATGTTGCGTACGGCTACTGGTTTCATGGCGTCGCTCGCTGATCAGAAGGTGGCCGGCTGCCACCCGGCCACATTATAAAAGGATGACAACAATCAGGCGACCGCATTGCAGAAGACTACTTTTCGTACGCAAATGACTTCGGCATATCGACATACTGCAAGGCGCCATCAACGAAGTAAACCACTCCCTGATGAGCGTAGCTCCACTCAGCGACTACTTGGTCAACAAAGATATTCGGACCATTTTGCGTAGCCGGCTCGCCAAGTAAATCGGTGACGTCGGAGGCAGAAAAGCCTTCCTGTAAATGCCGCCAGTTCCGCTCGCAGCTGGCATCTCCGGCACCGGGACAGACTCGCGAACGCGTATTTGCAGCTTTAGCAGCGTCGGCAGGCACTTCGACTCTGGAGGTTTGCAGGGCACCGGCATGCAGTCCACCGGTGAAGAATCCGGCAATCCCGGGAGATGTCTCGCTCATGGGATTGGGTGTGTGACTGCAACCGCCGGCGGCGAGAGCAACCAGCAGCAAAGCAAATTTTCCGGTGAAAGATCGTGTTGCAGTGGCCATGACGTTTACTCCCCAACAAAAACGCCAGTGTGCCTTAACGAATCCACGCGAACATTGAATCGCTTCAAAAACGAATCATGTCGTATCAATTTTGAAACACAAAGGATGATATAGCTGGACGCAGGCCACGATTTAGCTACAAACTGCGATCTGATTCACCTGACCACCGGAGCGAGGTTACTCCGGTGATCCGGCGATAATTTTATCCCGGCGTCTTGCCGACCAGCCGCTGATGCACCCAGCCAATCTTCCCGGAGGTGCCATAGGCGCCGACATGCACCCATTTACCCTCGCGCTTGAATTCCATCAGCTCTTGTCCCTTTTCCAGCCGCAGCACAATAGCGTGATCGATTGATGGCCCCTGGCGCATATTGACCAGATCCTTCAACACGAACAGCGCCTCAACGTCACTGTTGCCATTGGTCGCCTGCATCACCACGCCCACGTCCGCGTCTTTACCCTCGGAACCGGTGGTGCTCAGCGCGCGCTCCAGTTCTTCATTTCTTGCAGAGGCTTTTACTTCAGTCAGCGCAGCGTTTTCCACAACACTGGAATCATTGCCGGCAACAGCACTGACCGCCTGCACGCTGGCAACCTCAAGCTGGCGTTCCTCACTGGCCGCCAGTACCGCGGTTTGTGTTGTCGCAAGTGGTGCATCGTCGGTATCGACGTCGGTGCCAGTGCTGTCAGTCACCACATTCGCCGCAGTGACTGTTGCATCAGTTTCGTCAGCCTGATCAGCCACCGCTGACGGTGTGGCCATGGCCACCGTCTGTGTGCCGGCTTCGGTATTGTCCGTAGCATCGTCAACCGCAGATGCCAATTGCTCAGAAGTAGAATCAGCGGCATCAACTACAGCTTCTACAGCTTCGATGTTGTCGGTACCTTTATATCTGTCAAACACCCCGCTAAGCCCAGCATGAACCTGCTCCAGACTCTTGCCCCCAAAGAGCCCGAACGCGATCAGCCCGACCCCGCATGTCGCCAGAATTACCCTCAGCATTTGGTCACCTCTGCTTTGTTATTTTTTTATAGTTGCCAAACTTTTTTGCCGTATTTGAATGGTGTCGGATAACGCATTTTTGTGTTCTGCGTTTACCCGTTGGAAGCACTCCACCCTCCTCTGCGTTTTGATTCGTTATCCACAGCACATGCGAATTTACGCAGCCATCAAACCGACTCCCGTGACCACTACTGTAAACTGAACCAGTAGCAAACAGAGGAATTCAAACCAAGGTGTAATGCCCGTCAGCGATGCTTTATTAACAGAATTTTATTTTGTACTGACACTATGAGGATAATCACCCCGGGTTGCACACGGCTGTACCCGGGCAATTTCTTAGGGAAGGTTATAAGCAGGGTTAGCAACCAGTTACTGACCGACCTGTTACTCTTTTCATCGGGGTACTATTCACCGAGGAAACCACCGGACTGACGCTGCCATAGACGGGCGTATAAACCATTAGCATCGAGCAACGCCTGATGCGTACCGGTTTCTACGATTTCACCATCGTCCATAACTACCAGCCTGTCCATTGCGGCAATGGTTGATAGCCGATGCGCAATGGCAATAACAGTCTTACCGGTCATCAGTTCTTGCAGCTTGCTTTGAATCGCTGCTTCGACTTCAGAATCGAGTGCCGAGGTGGCCTCGTCAAGCACCAGTATCGGTGCATCTTTTAATATGACTCTGGCAATCGCAATACGCTGGCGTTGTCCACCCGATAACTTGACGCCACGTTCGCCTACATGCGCATCCAGTCCCTGCCGACCCTTGTTATCAACCAGGCTCGGAATAAAGTGATCCGCCTCCGCAAGACGCGCGGCCATTGTGATTTCTTCTTCGGTAGCATCGGGCTTACCATAGCTGATGTTGTCTCTGATAGAGCGATGCAGCAGAGAGGTATCCTGCGACACCATTCCAATACCGGCTCGCAATGAGTGCTGTGTTGCTGCGGCAATGTCCTGACCATCAATGAGTATCTGCCCGCTGTTCAGATCGTAAAACCGCAGCAACAGATTCACCAGTGTGGACTTGCCCGCACCGGAGCGACCAACCAGGCCAATCTTTTCACCTGCCCCCACTGAAAGCGAGAAATTGCGTATCACACGATCATCGAGATCATCTCTATCGTAGCGAAACTGCACCTGCCGAAATTCAACGTTACCTTTGCCTACTTGCAACGGCCGGGCACCTGCGTGATCAACAACGGAGTTGTCTACTGCGATCGTTTCAATACCATTTTCCACCGTGCCAATGCTTTCAAACAATGCAGAGATGGTGCGTAGTATCCAGCCGGACATTTGATTCAGGCGCAGTATAAGACCGTTGGCTATCGCAATTGAGCCGATGCTGATTGAACCCTGTTGCCAAAAATAAATACTCAGTGCTGCGGTACTGACGATAAGCACCGTATTGATAACTACGAGCGAAATCAACATGCGCAATATGGCTCGCATTAAGTCGCGCAGCGCACGGGTATGACGTTTAAAACCAACCGCTACAAATGCCTCTTCGCGTTCGGCATGCGCAAACAGTTTCACCGCCTGTATATTGGTATAGCTGTCGACAATACGCCCGGTCAATGCCGAGTTTGCCTCAGACACGGACCTTGATTGCCGGCCAACATTCGGTGTTAAGCGCACAATGACAACACCATACGCTACGACCCACAGCGCTACCGGAATCATCAGTCGCCAGTCTATTTCAACAAATAGCCACAGTGTGCCGGCGAGATAGATAATTAACAGCCATACACCATCCACCACGTTAAGCACCGATTCGCGTAGCGAGTTGCCGGTTTGCATAACCTTCTGTGCAACGCGCCCGGCAAAGTCACTTTGAAAGTACGCAAGGCTTTGTCGAACCACATAGCGGTGATTCTGCCAGCGTACTGAATTACTCAGCCCCGGGGTCAGCGCCAGTGATATAAGGCAGCGCGCTATAACCATGCACACCGGCCTCACCACCACTACCACAAAAAACATCAGCGCCAGCCCCATACCGTGTTGCTGGTAAAATGCCGACGGCTCAGTGTGAGTCATCCAGTCGAGGATGTAGCCTAGATAGGCATAGAGATAAAGCTCGGCGATCGACGCGACACTGGTAAAAAACAACGTAACGACCAACAGTCGTCGATAGGGCCACAGGTAATGTTTAAAAAACGCACGCGTGCCTTTCGGCGGCTGCACGAGTTCCGTCTCGGCCAGCGGATCTATCAGCTTTTCAAAATAGGTGAACAAGAGAATTCCCGTTGGGGTCGCAGTGACGGACGACCCTTTAAACTGCCGGACACTCGGTGTGCCCGGCACCATCGACTCAGGTGTCCGCTGCCAGTCGAGCCAGTGGTTTTTCGTTGATTGGCCAGTGCACAATTGCAGCGACGACGCCAAACAGGATGCCCGCCAGCCACATGCCATCGTACGAACCAGTGGTGTCGTACAGGCGCCCGCCCAGCCATACGCCAATGAAGCTGCCTAGCTGATGGCTTAAAAATACGATGCCAAACAGCGTGGCGAGATAACGCAGACCAAACACCTGTGCAACGATGCCGGTGGTCAGCGGTACTGTCGACAGCCACAGCAACCCCATCAATGCTGAAAACAGATAGATCGTCTCAGGTGTCTTAGGCGCGATGAGCAGTCCGCTGATTACCACCGCTCGCGCGAGGTAGATAAAACTGAGGCTCGATTTTTTACTAAACCGCTGACCGGCAATGCCGGACAAAAACGAACCGGCGATGTTAAACAACCCAATGATGGCAAGCGCCCAGGCACCTACCGTCGCGCTCAGGCCCAGGTCTTTCACATAGGCTGGAAAGTGCACAGTGATGAAGGCGACGTGGAAACCGCACACAAAAAAACCGGCAGTCAGCAAAACAAATCCGCGATGTGCAAACGCCTCCTGCACTGCCTCCTTCAGGGACTGATTGTGCGCATTGGCAGCCGCCGCCGATCCACCTGACTTTGGCAATGCCAGTGCCAGCGGTATCAGCACCATAACGATAGCAGCCTGTAATACCAGTGCCTGCTGCCACCCAAATGCATTAATAAAACCCTGGCTTAGTGGCGAAAACACCACCTGCCCTAAAGAACCCGCGGCGGTACCCAGCCCCAGCACAAAAGAGCGCCGATCGGCGGATACCACTCGCGCCATGGCAGCCATCGCCAGCGAAAACGCGGTAAACGCAACGCCAACTCCGGTCAGCAATCCGCCGGTCAGATAAAGCATCGAGCCTGTATCGGAGTTCGCCATACCGAAAATGCCGGCAGCGTAAACAAGCGCGCCGATGCCGATGACTTTCACTGCACCGAATTTGTCGGCAATGGCGCCGGCGATTGGTACACCGATTCCCCACATCAGGTTTTGTAGCGCCAGCGCCAGGGCAAAGGTCTCTCGCGACCAGCCGCGGGCCTCGGTCATCGGGTCGAGAAAGAGCCCGAATGTGGAGCGACTGCCAAACCCGACCATGGCGATCAGACACGCCGCCACAATCACCACGGTCGGCGACGGCATTGCGGATTTATTTTGTGACATCAGTTATTTCGCTACTTTCTTTGTGTTGGGGCGAGCTGGCTAGTGTGATCCAGCCGCATGCTTTGCGCAATATCCTGTGGTCGCTGTTTTTTTGCCACCGATCGGGCGAAAACTCGCACCAGCCCGCAAAGCCAAACAACCATTGGACATTCAACCTAAAGGCTGATTCATCAACGCCGAAAAACACGGCGTCCGTGACAATCACGATTTCTACGTGACTAGTCAAAGATAGCTCGGCGGCGGCCAGGTGGCCCGAATTGCCGCAACGACAGTTAAGGGTGAAACTATGCGATCCGACACAATGATCTCACTGCAACAACGCAACATCCGTAAAGCAGCAGCAAGCTTTTTCACAGCGTTTGCCCTGTGTTCCACCGCCGGCATTACATCCGCAGACGACACCGAAATCTTCTTTAGCACCGGCCCGCAGCCGAATGTGTTGTTTATTCTCGATGTATCAGGCTCAATGGGCTCTGATGACGACAACAACGGCATCACACGGCTCGATAAGCTGAAGGCAGCGCTAACGACGCTACTGAACACGAATGACCGGTTTAACGCAGGGCTTATGTCCTATTCCGGCAAAGCCATTGAGCTGCTGGCCGACGTGATGCCGGTTACTGACACCAAAACAGACCTGGTCACCAAGATCAACGCACTGGCCGTCGGTGGCGGCACACCAACGCAGCGGGCGCTTTACGAAGGCATGCGCTACTATCAGGGCGATACATCGTGGGCGGCGACACCGTCGCAAACCTACCTGTCACCGCTGAATAATCAATGTCAAAGTAACCACATAGTGCTGCTCTCAGACGGTTACCCAACAGAGGATCCTACCGGTTACACCGAGATTGGCAATGCCATTGGCACCACCTGCGCTGACGTTGATGTAGGTCACCGCACAGCAAACGGCAACTGTGGCGCGGAGCTGACTGCGTACCTGAAGAACACTGATCATTCGCTGGTGCTAAACGGTTTTAACAACATCACCACACATACGATTGGACTGAACTTCTCCGAAGCCTGGCTTAGCGACATCGCCACCGGGGGCAGCTATAAGGCTGACTCGGCAGCCAAGCTGCTCGATGCGTTCGCCGCGATCGTGGAGGTAGCGCAATCGGAAGGCAACTCGTTTGTATCGCCTTCTGTAACGGTGGATCAGTTCAGCCGTCTGTCACACCGTGAAGATACCTACCTGGCGCTGTTTCAGCCGGGCGCCAAAGCGCAATGGACCGGCAATCTCAAGCGTTACAGTTTTTCCGGCAACCCTGCAGTACTCAGGGACAAGAACGGCAATGTGGCACTGGATACAGCAAACGGTACCTTTTACGACAATGCTCACAGCTACTGGTCTGATGTTGCTGATGGTCCGGTTGTGGCCGCCGGTGGTGCCGCCAACGAATTGAATGCAGCCACACGAAAGGTGTATACCTATACCGGCAACGTCGACCTGACTGACCCGCTGAACCTGGTTCACGAAGGGAACGTCGCGACACTGACGCCGCTGTTCAGCAGTCCACAACCGGTTGCGCTGGATCAATTGCTCAAGTGGGCTCGAGGCGTTGATGTTAAGGATGAAAACGGCGACGGCTTTACTGATGACACTCGCCGACACATGGGCGATCCACTGCACTCGATTCCGACTGTACTCAACTACGGCGGCACCTCGGACAACCCCGACTCGGTAGTGTTTGTTGGCACCAACGAAGGCTATCTGCACGCCATAAACAGCAGCGACGGCTCCGAGCTGTATTCGTTTATACCACCGGAGTTACTGGACAACCTCGGTATCTTCTACGAAAACAGCACCAGTACGCAGCGTACCTATGGTCTCGATGGTGACATCACCCTGTGGATCGACGATAAAAACAACGACGGCGAACTCGACACCGCCTCAGAGCACGCCTATCTGTACGTTGGCATGCGCCGCGGCGGCAACAACTACTACGCGCTGGACGTAACCGATAAAGCCAACCCGAAGTTCCTTTGGTCGATCAAAGGCGGCGCCGGTGGTGACGCTGATTTTACCGGCCTCGGTCAGTCATGGTCGAAGCCCACGCTGACCAAAGTCAAGATGGGTGGCAATGTGAAACAGGCGCTGGTCTTCGGTGGCGGCTACGACCCCATGCAGGACTATGCATCGATCAGATCGGCAGACTCCATTGGCAAGTCATTGTTTATTGTCGATGCGGAAGATGGCTCTCTGCTCTGGTCCACTGATATGGACACACAGTCTGACTATTCGCAGATGGAATACAGCATGCCGTCAGACCCACAACTCCTGGACATCAATGACGACGGTATGGTCGACCAGATTTACATTGGTGATATGGGCGGACAGTTGTGGCGCTTTGATCTGAAGAACGATGACAGCACCGCTGCACAGTCAGTCAGTGGTGGGCTGGTCGCCACACTTGGCGGTAACGGTGTGGCGGACAACAGACGTTTCTTCTACCCACCAGACGTGGCTATCGCGGCCCATAACGGCGAGCACTACCTGTCGATTTCAATCGGCTCGGGCAACCGTGCTCACCCGCTTGACGAAACCGTGGACAATCGTTTCTACATGATTCGTCAGCCCGCCATTTACCATGCGCCTGACGGCTACGGCATGATTGACACCCCGGCCACCATGTCGGCGGCGGCGACTTATCGGCCGATCACTGAGGCAGACCTGTATGACGCCACCGCCAACGACGTCGCAAGTGCGGACGCATCAGTCAGCCTCAATGCGCAGCAGTCTCTGGAGGCCAGCGAGGGGTGGGTACTGCAACTGACGGAACCTGGCGAGAAGGTGCTTTCATCGTCTCTTACCATTGAAAACACCATTCTGTTCGCGACCTACATCCCCGGACAGGTAGATCCGAACAATCCGTGTGCCCCGGCCATCGGCGGCGGCAGAGCCTACGTGGTCAGCCTGTTCGACGCATCTCCCGCCAATGGCACCACAGTAGCGGATCGTTACCAGAAGCTTGAGCAACCTGGTATCGCCGGTGGGCCAACCGCGTTGATTCTGGAAAACGGCACAGTCGAACCCCGCGTAGGCTTTGAGCCGGTCGACATGCCTGAAATCTCACTGACAAAGCGGGTTTACTGGTCTGAACAATCTGAATTCTAAACCCTCCTGATCATCGCCCCGGCATCCGGCCGGGGCCTTGTGCTGCTCTGTAATTCGCGGTAGAACTATCAGTCCACCCCCTCCGCCGAGCACACAAATGAAATTTCTGGCAGGCCTGACGCTTTTGCTGACCAGCTGTTTTGCAATGGCGTTCGACAATTCTTTGGTTCCCAATCCGTCGCTGACTCCGCAGAACGTTGTGGAATTCCAGCTGCAGTCGCTGCGCAGCAACGATGATGGCGAAGGCATTGCCGCCACTTTCCGGTTTGCTTCGCCCGCCAACAAAGCACTGACCGGACCGCTGAGTCGCTTCTCAAAGCTGTTTGATGCACAACAGTACCGACCCATGCTGAACCATCAGGATGCGGAGGTAAAAATTATGCGTAACGACGGCAGCGTCGCCGAAGTGATGGCTGCACTGGTCGATGCAAACGGCGATTACTACTGGTACCAGTTTCGACTGTCGCGGCAAAACAAAAGCCCGTATAACGACTGCTGGATGACAGACGCTGTCGTGCGTGTGCCCGGGCCGGGCCGCTCTGCCTGAAGAATTTAGCAACTGGCACATCGGGGCTCTGCGCAGATACCCCGGTGCACTGTTCGTCGCCGTGTCGGACACTGCGGCTGACTCCACATACCACTGACATCATCACTGACAACAAGGTTTAAGCAAGCATGGCTTCGCCCAACATTCGTGTCGCCGTCGTCGGCGCCTCCGGCTACACCGGCGCAGACCTGGTGCGGCTGGCACTGCGACATCCGCACACTGAAATCGTCGCGCTGACCGCTGCTACGCATGCGGGGCGCGAGATGCGACACGTGTTTCCGCATCTGGCCGGCAACAATCTGCCAACACTGTGCCGCAACGAGGATGTTAACTGGGACGATGTCGATGTGGTGTTTTGCGGGCTGCCACATGCTACCAGCCAGCAGGTAATCAATACGCTGCCGGCACATTTGAAGATTGTGGATATTTCAGCCGACTTTCGCTTGCGCGATCCTGCCGTGTACGAGAGTACCTACGGCAATCCGCACGCTGCCACGGAATTGCAAAAAGAAGCAGTATACGGACTCACCGAACACTATCGCGAACAACTCAGGCAAACGCGACTGGCGGCCTGCCCGGGTTGTTATCCCACGGCTGTGCTCACGGTGCTGCTGCCGCTGGTGGCGGCCGGCGCCATAGAAGCTGATGAACTCATTATTGATGCAAAGTCCGGAGTAACCGGTGCCGGCAGAGCATTAAAGCAAAACACATTGTTTGCCGAGGCGGGCGAAGGGCTCTGCGCCTATGCGGTAGCCACGCATCGACACGCACCGGAAATCGAGCAGGAGTTGTCAGTTGCAGCAGACAAAGAGCTGCTGGTCAACTTTACCCCGCATCTGATCCCAATGAGCCGCGGTGAACTTGTCACCTGCTATGCCAGACTGGCGCCGGGGCATACCGCTGATGACTGTCGACAAATGCTGCAACAACGTTATCAGGATGAGCCGTTTGTCAATTTATCACCTGACGGTGTCATACCTCACACGCAGTATGTTCGCGGCTCAAACAACGTCATGTTAAATGCCTATGCTGATCGTATTCCCGGCCGGGTCATATTAATTGCAGCGCTTGACAATCTGGTGAAAGGCTCGTCCGGACAGGCGTTGCAAAATATGAACGTGATGTGTGGTATCGAAGAGACTGTTGGCCTTGAACAGGTAGCGTTGTTTCCATGATCCGCCGGGTTAAGCGTAACAACACAGCACAACACTACTGTACAAGTAACAAGTTTTGTTTCAAATAATAAACATTGATGCCGCAGCGTCGCAACAGGGCGCTGCCAGCCCGCGCAGATATAAATAAAAAATAAAAAATCTCCCCGCAATATTGCCAGTTGCTGTTTACAGCAACCAACGCTGCGTACATACTAAATTCTTTGGGGGAGTTTGCACCGGGTTGATAATTTAACAACCGGTAAATCCGGTATAGCAACTATTTTTTGCGCAACTTAAGACCAGCAGAGCGCAACAAGGCTTAAAGCTATTGCCCGTTGCGCGCAACACTCTGCGTGTAAGGTGTTTATATACGGCAATGTCACTGCCTGCTATACACAAATTACTGCGCACAAAACGTGTTTATCGTTGTGTTGTGCTGGCAACAGCGCCCTGGCAAAGCAAACGGACACCCCCGGTACAACCTGCAACTGTACGACGTCCAGGTGGACCAGGTGCTGCCATGATGGCAAGGCACCGGACATACAGGTACAGCACAACTTTAGCTTGCAGGTACAGCAACATCAAATGGGGAAAGCCAGTGATTACAGCCGTATTCAGTCGTACCCGAAAAAAGTTTCTGTCAACTCTGCACCACGTTTCGCTCACTAGAATAAGCGTCGCTGCTGTGTGCTTCAGTGCTATAACCACAGCGGGGCTTTCCACCACTGCAACAGCACAAACGGCTTTTGTGTCTGATGCAGACTGCACTGCACTCCACAACGATGCGACTCTTAGCGACGACAATGTCACAAAGCGCATCGCCTGCCACCAAAAGAGCGTTGAACGCATGGACTGGCTGGTACAGCAGTTACATAAAGAACGTTCTGTGCTGACAAGCCAACTGCGTGAAGATGATCCACTGCTACTCGAATACAAGCAAAAGCTGATAGACAATCAAAAAGCTGTCGAGCGACTGGAGCAGCGCGCTACCGAACTGGCCAATCTGTCCGATGCGCTGAGAGTGCAGCGTGATGAATATCGCAAACGGCTGTTTACTATCATCGAAGAGAGTGAGTCACTGGATAAAACGCGCGAGCTTGACGACCGTATTTTTCAGAATTTCTCACAATCCTATGTTTCACTATCCAATGAAAACACGGAACTAAGAAGGCGCCTTGACGAGCAGGAAAAATCCTATGCAGAGAGTTCTGCAAAGCGTAAGGCACAGGCCGAGCAACAACAATCCGAGATCACACAGTTAAAAAGTCAGCTCGACTCGTCTGCCCGGCAAATTGAAAAAGCTACCGTATGGAGACAACAGGTAGCCAGCAATCTGCAGCAAACCAAAACCCAATTCGACAGTGTTAAACAACAACTGCTCGACAGCACGCGAGATAGCGAGCAGCAAATTCAGCAACTCAACCGCGAACTGGCTGAACTAAAAGCAAGTTCGCAACAGTCTCTTGAAGCGCACCGGGAGTCCAGTGAATCTGCCGCGCTTAAAATAGATGCACTGACAAGCAGAGTGCAGGAACTCAATACAGATAACGAAACACTGAACGCAACCCTGACCCAGGAACGCAATCAGCGCAGTGCCGATGCAGAGCAGGCACAGGCACTGCAAAGCAACCTGAATGCAGACAAGGAGCAACTGCAGGTAACAGCAGACCAGCTACAGGCAAAAACAGAGCAGCTGCAGGCAGAAACCGAGCAATTGCAGGCGCAAAAAACGCAACTGCAGGAAGAGACAGAGCAACTACAGGCAGATAATCAGCAACTACAGCAGCAGTCAGCACAGTTGCAGGATAAGACGGAGCAACAGCAACAACAACTGGCGCAATTGTCAGAGCAGCTTGCAGCAGAGAGCGATCAGCGCAACAGTCTGCAGCAGCAAACCGAGAGCGCACGCGCAGCGCTGCTTGAAGACAACAGTGTTTTGATGCAGAAGCTTGAAAAAGTAGAAGAACAAAACGCGCGCCTGCACGCGGAACTCGACGCTACCGAACTGCGCCTGCAAAACGCCAGCGATGAAATACTGCGTGAGAACATAAGAAACCAGGATCTGACTCGCAGCATGCAGACGAGTGAGCAAGCCCTTGCGGCGCAGCAACTCGAAGCGACCGAGGCGCTTGATCAAATTAAGGCCGTGGCGCTCGACAAAGACCAAACCATACAAAC
>CAYMFQ010000113.1:10938-16961 GCA_964389335.1 uncultured Granulosicoccaceae bacterium | reverse complement strand
GTCGGCATTGCTTCGAACACCTGACTGTCGAGGAAAACCTGATGACGGGTGCCTATACACGTCGTGATGGTTCCAGCAAAATCAAAGACGACCTCGAACTTGTCTATCGCTACTTTCCACGCCTGAAGGAACGTCGTTCTTCGCTGGCCGGCTATACCTCCGGGGGTGAACAGCAAATGTGTGCAATTGGGCGAGCTTTGATGTCGCGCCCAAAGATGATTCTACTCGACGAGCCTTCAATGGGCCTTGCTCCCCAGTTGGTCGAGGAAATCTTCGGCATCGTCAAGCAGCTTAACGAGAATGAAAGCGTGTCGTTTTTACTGGCAGAACAGAACACCAACATCGCCCTGCGCTATGCCAACTACGGTTACATCCTCGAGTCCGGTCGCGTCGTGATGGACGGCGAAGCGGGAATGCTTAGTGAGAACGAAGATGTCAAAGAGTTCTACCTCGGCGTTGGTGGCGAGGGTCGTCGCTCTTTCCGCGACGTCAAACACTACAAGCGGCGCAAGCGCTGGCTCGCCTGACGTCTTTCGTCTTTCAGACGTGTGCGCTTCACTTGTCGCGCCTATACAAGTGAAGTCCAGCCCGTCGCCGACGTTGTGGTGCAGCGCCACTTGCATTGTCTGACCGAACTAGACTCGGCAGATTTATTCCTCAGGACAGACGCCTTTTGTGTATGCGGGTTAAGGGCTACCTGTCAAGGCCAGTTCAGTGCGAGAAAGTGCCGGCGCAGCAACATAGAATGCTCACAGGTGCGATCCATCTGTATCGCTGGCGATGCAGCCCAACGGTCGTGCATAATCGGCGCACTGGCGTCGAACACAGAGACGATTCGCAATGAACAATGAATATTTCGACAAGCTCGAAACGCGGGATGCCATGACCCGCAGCCTGGCGTTGCAAATGGAATTGCCGAAACAGATCGCGCACGCCAAACAGGCCAGCACTGCCTATGCAGAGATACTGGCTGATGCAGACCCGGCATCGATTACGTCGTTGACCGAGCTTGCAAGCCTTCCAGTGACACGCAAGTCTGATCTGATGGAACGCCAGAAAGCGCAGAAGCCGTTTGGCGGGCTTGCAACCGCCGCACCGGGACAGATGCGGCGCGTGTATTCTTCGCCCGGGCCGATCTACGAGCCTGAAGACGATTCCGAAGACTACTGGCGTATGGGACGTGCGTTGTTCGCTGCGGGTTTTCGCCGTGGCGATCTGGTGCACAACACGTTTTCCTATCACTTCACACCGGCGGGCTTTATGTTCGAATCCGGGGCAGCCGCAGTAGGCTGTGGTGTATTTCCGGCAGGTGTTGGTCAGACGGAACTGCAGGTCGCAGCCATCACCGACCTGCAACCAACCGGTTATGCAGGTACTCCGTCGTTTCTTAAAATCATCATCGACAAGGCGCAGGAGCTTGGTGCGGACATCAGCAGCATTAAGCGCGCGGCAGTCGGCGGCGAAGCACTGCCACCGTCATTACGTGCGGATCTTGAGTCCCACGGGCTCACGGTACGTCAAAGCTTCGGGACAGCAGATGCAGGTCTGATTGCGTATGAAACTGATGCGCTTGAGGGGCTGATCGTCGATGAGAAGATTGTCGTTGAACTGGTTAACCCGGGTACTGGTGATCCGGTTGCAGAAGGTGAGGTCGGCGAGATCGTCGTAACCAGTTTTTCACGCGCTTACCCTTTGGTACGGTTCGCTACCGGCGATCTGACCAAATTCTTACCGGGCGAAAGTGCCTGTGGGCGTACCAACGTGCGTATTGCCGGCTGGATGGGGCGTGCTGATCAAACCACCAAGGTTAAAGGTATGTTTGTGCGACCTGAGCAGATTGCTGATGTCGTGCGACGCCACCCTGAGGTCAGCAAGGCCAGGCTGGTGGTTGATCGGGATGGTGTTGTCGACACCATGACGCTGCACTGTGAAACCAGTTCAACCGATGAGTCGCTGGTAGCCGGCATTGTCGAAAGCCTCAGAGAAGTTTGTAAACTTCGCGGTGAAGCAAAGCTGGTTGGCGCTGGCGAGTTGCCGAATGATGGCAAAGTAATCGACGACATCAGATCCTACGAATAGCGGTTGCACAGCCGGGCAGCGGCGGCTAAGCCTGCAGACAAACAGAGGAACAGGAATGACTCAATCAAACGACGCACCGTGCGCATGGCCGTTACCGCAACTTGATGAACTGCCGGAAGACATCCGCAGTCGCATCACCGAGGTGCATGACAAAGCCGGGTTTATACCGAATGTGTTCGTAAGTCTTGCTCGACGGCCACTCGAGTTTCGCGCTTTCTTTGACTACCACGATGCACTGATGCTGAAGGAAGAGGGTAGCCTGTCCAAGGCTGATCGCGAGATGATCGTGGTCGCAACCAGTGCCGCCAACAACTGCCAGTACTGTGTGATTGCACATGGCGCGCTATTGCGTATCTACTCAAAGAAGCCGCTGCTGGCCGATCAGGTGGCGACTAACTATCGCAAGGCTGATATCAACGAGCGTGAGATGGCGATGCTCAACTATGCTGTCAAGGTCGCGCTAAGCGCTGATCAGCTAACCGAAGCGGATAAGCAAACACTGCGCGATGCGGGGTTTGACGATGAAGATATTTGGGACATTGCCAGTATCTCTGCGTTTTTTGGTATGTCGAATCGATTGGCGAATGCTTTTGATATGCGTCCAAATACTGAGTTCTACTCGATGGCTCGATAATTACTGCGGCCCCTTGCCCTGCATCTCGTCCCTGTATCTCGAATCGGCAAAGAAAAATCATGGCTGAAATTCTCTGGCAACCAACACCTGCGGCGATAAGCGCCGCAAACATGACTCAGTTCCGTGAGTACATCAACGAACAGTACAACGTTAACCATGCCGACTATGATGCTTTGTATGAGTGGTCACTGGCGCAACCGGAAAAATTTTGGCTGTCGACATGGGAATGGTGTGATGTCAGTGCCAGTGCGCGCGGTGATACGGTACTGGTGGATGCTGACAAGATGCCTGGTGCCAGCTGGTTTCCCGACGCTCGTTTAAATTTCGCCGAAAACCTGCTGCGAAAAAAAGGATCAGAGCCCGCGTTGATTTTTCGTTCTGAAAACAACGCAAAGCGCTCACTGAGCTGGGATGGACTGCACCAGCAGGTCGCGCGTGTTGCCAATTATCTGCGCAGAATTGATATCAGGCCTGGTGATCGAGTGGCGGCGTTTATGCCAAATGTGCCGGAAACAGTTGTTGCAATGCTGGCTGCTGCCAGTGTCGGCGCAGTGTGGTCTTCGAGCTCACCTGACTTTGGTGTTCAGGGCGTAGTTGATCGTTTCGGGCAGATAGAGCCACGCGTGCTGTTTACCTCTGACGGGTATTTTTATAACGGCAAGTTTCATGACTCGCTTGGTAAGGTTTCGGAATTTCTACAGCAGCTAAAAAGCGTGGAGCAGGTCGTAGTCGTGCCATTTGAAAATCCGGCAGCGGATTTTCAGTGCCAGGTACCCGGGGCCGTCAGCTATGCCACAATTTGCGAAGGCCACAGTGATGAAATGCCCGCCTTTGAGCAGCTACCGTTTGCACACCCGCTATATGTTATGTACTCATCCGGCACCACCGGGGTGCCAAAGTGCATTGTGCACAGCGCTGGTGGGTCATTGCTGAAGCATCTGGTTGAACATCGTCTGCACTGCAACGTGAATGACGGGGATCGGCTTTTCTATTTCACAACATGCGGCTGGATGATGTGGAACTGGCTTGTTACCGGACTGGCGAGCGGTGCAACACTGCTTCTTTACGACGGATCACCTTTTTATCCTGACGCCAATGTCATCTTCGATTTCGCCGAGCAGGAGCAGATGAATCAGCTTGGTACCTCCGCCAAGTATATTGATGCGTTAAGTAAAGAAGGTCTGAAGCCCATCGACACGCATGACCTCAGCAGTGTCAGATCTATTTTTTCAACCGGCTCACCACTGTCGCCCGAAGGCTTCAGCTATGTATATGAATCGGTTAAATCAGATGTGTGTCTGTCGTCCGTCAGTGGTGGCACAGACATTCTTGCCTGTTTTGTGGGGGGCAATCCGGTCTTGCCGGTCTATCGTGGTGAAATTCAATGTCGCCTGCTGGGTATGGCAATTGAAGTGTTCAACGATGAAGGTAAAGCGGTGCAAGGCGAGAAAGGCGAGCTGGTTTGTACCAAAGTATTCCCGAGTATGCCCATTGGCTTTTGGAATGATGACGACGGCAGCAAGTATCACAACGCGTACTTTGATCGCTACGAAAACATCTGGTGCCATGGTGACTTTGTCGAACTAACTGATACCGGCGGGATGGTTATCTACGGCCGCTCTGACGCTGTATTGAACCCCGGTGGTGTGCGTATCGGCACCGCGGAAATCTATCGACAGGTGGAACAGCTGGAAGAAATAGTAGAGTCCCTGGTGGTAGGCCAGCAATGGGAGTCGGATACACGCGTGGTGCTATTTGTTCGACTGAGCGAAGGCGTCACCCTTGACGACAGTCTGCGTCAGAAAATCAAAGACAAGGTGCGAGCAAACTGCACTCCGCGACATGTGCCAGCCAGAATCGCCGCTGTCGCAGATATACCGCGCACCAAGAGCGGCAAGATTGTCGAGCTTGCAGTCCGTAACGTTGTTCACGGTGAGTCCGTTAAAAACAAGGAAGCTTTGGCCAATCCCGAAGCGCTGGCGTACTTTGAAAATGTGCCTGAGCTGCAGAGCTAAGCATGAAGCTCGGAGTGATATGTGACGGCATTAGCCGCGATCTGGCACATGCATTAACAGTGATGGATGAGTTTGATCTCGAATATGCAGAGCTGCAATTTGTTGGTGACAAAGAAGTCGGGGATCACACTGCGCAGGAGATAGCGCACATAAAGAATTTGCTGCAGCGGCATGGCAAGCCGGTATCCTGTTTATCACGGCACATCTTTGCGGGCATGACCACCGCTAATAAACCCGGTGACAAATTGCACACCAGCCACATGGACGCACTCAAACGCGTTATAGAAATGGCACACGAAGTTGGCTCTCCACTGGTGCGTATCATGACCAGTAAAAAGGAACAGATTCTGTGGGGTAACAACGGTGCGGAAAAGTGGAATGTGGCACATGGTGCCTGGGACACACTGCCACCGCTTATTGCGCCTGCGGTGGAGCTTGCAAAAAAGGAGAGGGTGACGCTGGTAGTCGAAACCGGGAACGGAACGATGGTGAATTCAAATTATATTGCCCGCAGGCTTATTGATGACCTCGACGCCAAAGAATCACTCAAGGTGCTGTGGGATCCTGCTAACAACTGCTGGTGTCATGAGCTGGCTTATCCCGATGGGTACGAAGAAGTCAGAGACGGTTATCTCGGTCATGTTCACATTAAAGATGTGCAGGTCGATACACCCCGCGCGACACTCACGGTAAAAAAGATGGGGGAAGGTCAGCTAGCCGATCTGTTTCAGCCTATGGCAGACGCCATGCGTAACGACAGCTACGATGGGGTAGTTTCCTTTGAAAGCGTCTATCACCCGGGCAACGGAGACTTTGAGCGCGGATTCAGAGAGTGCGTAGATTCGTTTAAACGAATATTCGGCTAACGCGGGCTAACGACTACCCATCCAGCTGATAGCCTTTGAGCGTTTCCCACAGCTTGGCTGATTCTATTTTTCCAAGGATTTTCTCGATGTGTTTGTGCGACACGTAGGAAAGATCGTGCACGGAGCGCACATCGATTTTTTCAGTGATTTTTTCGGTATGAAACGGCGTTAGCAGATCGGCGATTGGTTTGTCGAGGTAGGCATCTTTCCAGCCTATGCGGTCGTAGAAGCTGATGGCGTTTTCGAGTTTGACCACGGCAATACCCTGCAGAGCGGATTTCAGTTTTGCGAAGAACTCACCGCTCATTACATCTTTTTCGAAATCCACATCTTCGGCCAGATCGGGCTTGACGCGCGTAATAGCCTGAAACATATCTTCTTTCAGGCGCCGCTCGAGGGCAGGATGCTGATTCCCCGCAATGCGGCTTG
>CAYMFQ010000113.1:0-10838 GCA_964389335.1 uncultured Granulosicoccaceae bacterium | reverse complement strand
TCTTCTTTCAGGCGCCGCTCGAGGGCAGGATGCTGATTCCCCGCAATGCGGCTTGCTGTTTGTTGAATAGGGTCCGGTGCCATGGCGGGTTATGCGTCTGCAAAACCCGATTATGGCTAGAAGAAGTAACTGAAGTCCAGCTTGATGAAGCTCTCGTTGCGGAATGCCTGGAAATCAGGATCGTCATCGGTGTTGGTGAAGTAACGCGCTTCCAGCGACAGTCGGTGGGCATCGAACACACGCGTGCTGGCTTCGAGCGACAGGCTGGTCGCGCCACCGTCAAGATCCTGGATGATGCCAAACAGCGCATCTGTTGAGCGCTCATCGTTAAATGCGAACCGGAAGCCTGCCAGCAGGTCGTTTTGGAAGGGCTGTGTGGCCTCGTCGCCGCGTTCATCCCACAGCAGTTCGGCGACGATACCGAGGTCCATGCGGTCGTTACAGATGAATGACTTGATTGGTCCGCCACCCTCAGCAAGACACCATTCGCTGGAGAGCACGTCGTTTTCCTGCAACGGCGACAGCACACCGACCAGTGTGTATTCGATGCCGCTGACGAGTTCGACATGGTCATCCATCTCGTCGCCGGAACGCGCCACGACTTCTGCCTTCACGCTGAGGTCACCGAACAATCCCTGTGCATCGAGGCCAATCTGCTGCATCTGTATGTAGCGCGGTGCCAGTACCACCGCACCGTCAATAATCATCGGCACCAGCAGCGGATCGCGCGCTGTACCGTTGAAATAATGCAGACCCAGATCCCAGTAGTCGTAGCTTTGAGACCAGCGTGCCGCCACATCAACGTGCTCGTCACCCTGATCCGATTCGAACTGTGCAAGGCTCTCGTCGACAACGGCACCCAGGAAGGGACGACCATCGATGCCAGCAAAAGTGCGCTCGCGAAAGTGCGGCAGCAAATAAAACTGATATTCACCGCTGTCGCGATACAGATTCAGGTTTAACATCAGCTGCCCGAGCTTGTCTTCGCCATCCACGCTTTCGACGTTGTCCGTCTGATTGATCACATCGACAAGATGGCGGGATTCCGTAACCCCCCAGAAAACCGTACCAAGACCACCGCTGAATTCCCAGCTATCACCGCTGGTGGTTAGTATCAGCTCTCGGAAGTCCGCGTGTGTGCGTTCATCATCGCGCTGATCTATACGAGCAAACGGATGCACGGTCAGTGTCACGTTGTCACTGAAGTCGTGAAAGATCTCGACATCCGCTGCAATGGATGCACGGGTCTTCCAGTTATCAAGGCCCACCGAGGTTTTCGGAAAATAGGTGAACTCGGTAGATACGTTGCCGCGCAGATCGACTGCGGCGGCCTGGCTAAACGGGATAGCCAGGCCCAGCAGGCCCGCAGCTACAGCGGCCACTCGTTTCATTGGCGATGACAAACTAGCGCAGTTTCTTAAGCGCATTCTTGGCAAAGTCTTTGTCAGAGAGTCCGGTCTTAAATGCGTAGTCTTCAAACAGCAGGGTGGTTGACTTGCCGCTCTGATGGTTGACCATATTCATCTCAGTGGGGCGCCAGTGCTTATCCAGAAACTGTTCGAAGTTGTTTGCGCTTAGCGTTTTGAGAAGCGAGCCCTTGCGATCATAAAACTCGATCTTTAACGCGACGTAGCGATCCTTTTCTATCCACGCTACCTGCTTGGTGTAACCGCTGTTTTTATCCGTTGGGTAGCGTTCGATAACAAACGTGTCGGCGCCGTCCAGCGCTTCGTCACGCAGGTGCTTGTAGGTGTACTTGTCGACTTCCTGCGAGCCGATATCCTCAAACGCAAACTCACTGCCCATGAACGGGCCGGACTTGTTCTTGGACGAAATGCGCTTGACGCGTTTCAGGGCGGGCAGGTAAAGCCATTGCTCATCCGGTTTTTGTGAGTGTGACCATGTCAGACTCGCTGTGCCTTTTACATCAGCTGGCTCGTCGAATATTGAAAGACTCTTGTCACCGTCGCCGGTGACTTCGAGTGTTTTTACCCGTACGTTGCGCACACTTTCCTTACCAGAGCGGTTGCGCAATATCATTTTCATATTGGCGGTGCTGTCGACGAAGCCCTGGTCGCGCTTATCAGCTTCAATGGCAATCGCCAGTCCTTTCTCTTCAGGAGTCTCCGCCAGTAAGGCGGGCGTAAATACACCGATCGCAGCGGCGGTAAGCCACACCGTGGCAAGCTTCTTAAGCATAATTTGCCCTTTCAGTTGTCAGTTAATGGGTTGCAGGCTAGCCCGGTACCGGCTCGGCAATGGTGCCTGTTTGTTCGTCTTTGTCGCGATCGACCAGCATCAGCAATGGCGGCAGGAACAGGAAGTCCACAAATAGCGCGATACATATCGTGATCGCTGTGAGCAGCCCCATGTTCGCATTCACCAAAAAGGTCGACTGCGCGATGATCATAAAGCCGGCCGTGAGTATCACCGTGGTAATAAACAATGCCACTCCGACGGTATTAAAGGCATAGCGGATGGCGTCCTCGGTGTTCATGCCCCGTTCACGTCTGGCGCGCAGATACTTACTCAGAAAATGTATGGTGTCGTCAACGACAATACCAAGTGTCATTGCAGCAACCACTGATACAGCCAGCCCTACCTGTCCCACAAACAGCGCCCAGGCGCCGAACGCCATACCTGCCGGAACAAGGTTTGGCACCAGGCTCAGTATACCGAACTTAAATGAACGCAGGGAAACCATCAAAATACCGGAAATCAGCACAAGTGCGATGGTCGTCCCGGACAGCATGCTGATAATGTTGCGTTTGGCAATGTGCGAAAACATGATCGTTGGGCTGGAGCCCTCGGTGAGCAGATCCGGTGTATTGTCGGTCATCCAGTCCTTTACCCGGTTCTCAAAACTGAATACCTGTTTGGATGAAAGTGTTTCAAGAGTTGCGGTCAGGCGCGTGGCGGATTTATCGACATTGATTTGATTGTTAAGGTCCAGGCCGAATGGCAGGGACATCTCGTACATCAACAGGTATTGGGCTGCCAGTTCCTGTTCTTCGGGGATGCGATAGTAGCTGGTATCGTCGCCGTGCATATTCTTGTTAAGGCGGCGGTAGGTTTCGGACAGCGAATTGACGTGTTTCACTTCCGGTTGTTGCTGCAGCCATTGTTCAAATTTTTCCAGCTGAGCAATATAGTCCGGTTTGTTGATGCCACTGGCTTCCTTGCTGTCGATCGAGTAGTCGACGAAATACATGCCGGTGAGATTCTCGCTAATGTGGTCAGTGTCAGCGCGGAATGGAATGGTTTTATCGAAGTAGTTAACGAATACATCGTTGAGTTCGTTTTTGGGAATCATCACGATCAATCCGACAATCAGCACACCAATGCTGATCAGCAGTGGTTTATTGTTGCGAATAACGAAATTCGCAAGCCAGTCCATCGAGCTCTTTGCGTTACCGGTTTTGGCAGCCATTTTGACTGGCAAGACGGCCATTAACGCGGGCAGGAAAAAGATGGATAACAGAAACGCGTAGACCACACCGATTGCGGTGATCGTACCCAGATCGTGAAAAGGTGGTGAGTCACTGAAGTTCATGCTGAGAAAGCCAATGGCTGTGGTCAGCGATGTCAGGAAGATCGGGTTAAAGTTGACCCTGATGCTTTCCTTAATGGCAGTTATCTTATCGTCGCCACGGCGCAGCCCCTGGAAAAACGTGACGAGGAAGTGCACACAATCAGCCACCGCCAGCGTCAGAATCAGCGTTGGGGCAGATGCCGAAGGCGGTGTTAGTACAATACCCATCCATCCTGCCGTGCCCATCGCTGCCACAATCGACATGATCATAACGATCAGCGATCCAAGTGTGCCCCAGATACTACGAGTGAAGATAAGAAAGCCGAGCAGGATGATGCCAAACGCCGCGGGTATCAGTGTACTCATGTCGGCAAAAGAGGCTTCGGGAAACGCTTTGTTCATGACCACCACGCCGGTTTTATAGGCGTTTATATTCGGGTGGTCGGTTTTTATTTGAGCCAGTGCGTCGTCGAGATGGTTAACAACTTCTATTGCTTCGTTTGCTGCATCAATGTTAGGCAACTCAAACGTAATATTAACGCCGGTGACGTGAGCAGAAGGAGACAGGAGTCGGTTAACCAGAAGTGGCTGTGCCAGCGCAATCTCTTTGAGCCTGTCAAAGTCTTCCTGCCCCAGAACAGACGCATCTTCGATCAGGTCTTCAACAATGAGGTCGTCTTCTTCTGCAAAGGTGTACTGAAAATTGCTGAGTGAGTCGACCCGGCTTGAGTAGGGTGTCTGCCACGCCATGTCTGTCAGGCTGACAACAGCCTCGAGCGTATCCTGTGTGAATACCTGACCGTCCGCCGGCTCGAGCATGATCAGAACATTATCGTTCTTGGAGTAGGTGTCCTGCAGATCATTGAACGCCGCAAGTTGCGGATTCGATTCACCAAAAAATACCTGATAGTCACTGGTGAACGACAGGAATCTGCCACCCGACGCAAGCGCGCCGACGACCACCAGTGTGATTAGTATCGCGATCCAGCGAAAGCGTATGATCCAATCCGTGTATGTGCGAAGCATACCGAGTCCTGAAATGTGAGTGAGGGGCAGGTGAAATTTGTTACGTAGCAGCGGTGGAGGAGGTTATTAGTATAGGCTTGAGTTGATGGTATGGAGAGGTTTTCTGGATGTCAATAACCGCTCTGTTCTGGGGTACACATACATTGTAACAGCATGTATCTGCACAAACGAAAAGGCCCGCGGTATCGGTGCGGTGAACTCTCCGGAAGCAGAATTACGGTATCGCTATGACGCGGGTGTGTTAAGCCGCTTTGTCGTCTGATTGACTGTTGAACTGGTGAATCCAGTCCGTGAGGGCATCGGCCGGTTGGGGGCGGCTGATCAGATACCCCTGTATTTCATCACATCGATTAGCGCGTAAGAACCCAAGTTGCTCAGCGTTTTCAACGCCTTCTGCCACTACCGTCAGGTCGAGGTTATGAGCAAGGGTTATAATCGACGTGACAATGGCGGCATCACCGGCGTCTGTGTTGAGGTCTCGTATGAACGACTGGTCAATTTTTAGTTTGTCTACCGGCAGCCTTTTCAGATAACTCAGTGATGAAAAGCCGGTGCCGAAATCATCAATTGAGACTTGCAGTCCCAGTGATTTCAACGCTTGCAGTATGGCGATACCCTGTTCAACATTTTGCAACAACAGACTTTCGGTTAATTCGATTTCAAGGCAAGTGGGGTCCAGTCGGTAGTTTCCAGGGCACTTTTGATGACATGTGTCATATCGGTTCGCACTAGCTGAATCGCGGAACAATTCACTGCCATCACAAATGGTTGTACATCACCTTGCAGCCATGTAGCCATCTGTTCACAGGCGGTTTTCAGAACCCACTCACCAAGTGGAACAATCAAGCCAGTTTCTTCTGCAAGTGGAATAAAGTCCGCAGGACTCACTCTGCCGCGGACCGGGTGATTCCAGCGCAGCAGCGCCTCGACACCGGTTATGGCACCGGTGCGGATTGATATTTTCGGTTGATACTCCAGATGAAAGCCACCGCATGCCAGAGACTCTCGCAGATCCCGCTCCAGTGCAAAGCGCTCCAGTGACAGTTTGTGAATGCTCTGTGAATAGAAGTGATAGCAGTTGCGGCCCTGTTCTTTGGCGTGATACATCGCCACGTCAGCATGCTTTAGCAGTTCATCTGCGGTGCTGCCATCAGTGGGGTATACACTGATACCAATGGTTGTACTTATATGTACATCCGTGCCGCTGAGGTGAAAAGTTTGAGCCAGAGATTTACAAATTCGGCGCGCAACATAGGCCGCATCTTCGATACGTTCTATATTGTCCAGCAATACAACGAATTCATCGCCTCCCAACCGAGCTACTTTTTCACGCAGATTAACTGCGCCTGAAGTTCCTTCAACTGAAGGGTTTACATCAGCATTTCGAATCACACCAGCCACGCGTTTCGACACGCTTCGCAGCAACGCATCACCGACGTTGTGACCCAGACTATCATTGACCTGCTTGAAGCGATCAAGATCCAGAAACAGAATTGCGAATCGAGTGGTACTCTGTTGCGCATTGGCGATAGCGGCCTCGATCATATCGCTGAGGTTGGCGCGGTTGGGCAGCCCGGTTACTGTGTCGAAGTAAGCCAGGTTATGTATTTTCTCCTCTGCGTGCACACGTTCAGTGATGTCCTGCAGCGTGCCAATCATGGTGCCACTTGAATCCGGCTCTGCTTCCAGTTGTATGATTCGTGAGCGTTGATCATCATCAACAGGGCAGGTTCTGAAGGTGGTGGAAAATCGCTGTCTGTCTTTTTTAGCACGCGCCAGCAGGTTACTGACCAGTACCTGGTCATTGTGGTGAATGCAGTGCAGCAGCGATTGCTGCGTACTATCGAGCGACGCAACCGTAAGCAAGCTTGAACACTCCTGGCTCCAGGTCCAGTGATTATCGAGTGTCTGCCACTCCCAGTGTCCCAGTTTTGCAATGCGCTGTGCCTTGTCGAGCTTGGCCTGGCTCTCGCGCAGCTCATCGGCAGTGGCCTGTGCTCTGACCATATACCTGACGCGATAGGGCAGAGTAAAGAAGTTGATAGGCTTGGTGACGAAATCCGTCGCACCGCTTTCGTAGGCTTTGGTTATCGATTCAATATCGTTAAGACCGGTCACCATTAGAACCGGAACGTGCTCACCGGCGGAAGTGCTGCGAATCGCCTCGCAGGCACCATAGCCATCCATGTGAGGCATGATAACGTCAAGCACAACGATATCCGGCAGGTGTTGCTGAAACAGTTCAACGGCCTGCACACCGTCGTCAGCACTGACCACTTCGAAGCCCTCGGCTTCGAGCGCTTCCGTGGCCATCAGCTGGCTGGTTAGATCATCGTCCACCAGCAGCACGAGCGGCGCGTTGCGAGACGCACTGGCGTGCACCGGCGATTCGGTGTCAGTCATACCCTGTGGAAACTTGGAATCAGGCGTACTTTAAAATCTGTTCGCTAACGGCTTCGAAACCGGCAGCTATATTATCGACGTTGCCGGTAGCGGACGAGAGATCGTCGTTGGCGGCTTTTAGTTCCAGCTTTTCGCACTGTTCCGCCAGCGTGCTGGCACCGAGGTATGCACTGCTGGACTTTAGTGTATGCGCTGCCATCTTAACGCGATCCGCGTCGTTGGCTGAAACGCCTGCCTGTATATCTGCGATCAGTACCGGGGTCTTGTCCAGGTAGATGTTGACCAGCCTGGCCAGAATGTCCGGTCGGCCCGGGCGCTGCAGTGAGCGAATTGCCTCAATTGCGCTTTTTTCCAGTTGAAAATTCATATGACCGCCCTCTACCCAATCGGCTCGCTGGTGTTGATGATTCCGCTCAACTCCTTGCGTATCGCTACTACCGTAACCCTGTGTTCGCATTTGCTGGCAATCGGCATACTGCTGTGCCGATTGACCAACGATCCTCTACAATGAGTCGACATCTTGCGGCTGTAGCTTGACGCTGCGCGTTGGATTAAGAGCGCTTTGTAACCGACTAAGCATTTTTGCAACGGTAATGGTCAAACCCTGGCCAACCTGGCCGACACAATGGCGTCCGCGCTTGCGGTAAGGGCAATAGATAACAATAATGGCGCCGTCAAATCGTGCTGCAGAGTCGAACACGTCACGATTTACACAGTTAACGCCTGTAAAAAATTACCCTTAGCACTCCTCCATCGAGTGATAACCCGATGGACTTTACCAAACACATTTCAGGCTTGGCAGACATGGCTAATACCCCCAATCCATCTGATCGACCGTTGTCAGTGCAGGGCAACAGGATCTATGGCAACAGTGCCGTCAGTGGCGTTGTGCACGTTATTCGGGATGACAGCGAACTCGATAAGTTTCGCGAAGGCGAGATCCTCGTTGCGTCCAGCATACCGGAGGACTGGTCTCACCTTTACTGTTTGGCGCGGGCGGTCATCACTGGCACTGACGACGTGCCGGCTCACCTGGCAGATGCAGCGACGGCGTTTGATTTTGCAGTCACTGTCGGGGTTTCGAATGTGACTGACGCGCTGCGATCGTGGGACATCGTTGTGGCACATATTGATGGCAGCGTGCAGAGGCTGACAGAGCGGCGCGCCCCTGATTCCCAGATGCGTGTGTCTGTACCTGCCGCCGTGGATGCAAGACAGTTAGCGGACATCGCTGCCAGCGATCCTTCGGTGCTGATCTTTAAACCAGGCCTGCCTGGCCCTGTCGATGACGGCCCTGTCGATGACGGACCTGTCGATGACGATTCGAACCAGGGAGATGACATCCCGACCGGCTATCGTAAAGTCGGGCAGTGAAGTTTCTACCTCGCCAATTGATTGGTAGAGCTGCTGCTGCGGCTGTCGTCGTGGCACTGCTCTGCGGCTGTACTCAGCAGCTTGCACAGCGCTCACAGAATCACTGGCTAAAGAGCCTTGCGCAGCCTGCTGAGCGGAATCCCGTGGATAACGGCACCGGTGCGCTGCAGGGTGAAATATCCACCGTGCTGTCCGGCTATCTGGAATCCGCATCCATTGGTGAGTTGAGTGGCCTGGCGGCATCGCACCGCAACCCCGGGGTATTCTGGGCTATAAACGACAGTGGCAACCGTGCAGAGCTATTTGCGGTAGACGCCAACGGCAAACATATCGATACGTTTAAGCTGCCGCCGCGCAACATCGACTGGGAGGATCTGGCGAGTTTTAAACACAACGGCAGATCCTGGCTGATGATTGGCGACACTGGTGACAACCTGCGCCGCCGCCAGACCTCGTTTCTATACGTGGTTGAGGAGCCCGCGGTCAACGCTCAGACCGATAAGGTGGCAGTGCATACGCAAATCGAGTTTTCGTATGAGGACGGACCGCAGAACGTGGAGTCGATTGCTGTGTCAGAGACCGACCAGGCGGTATACCTTGTGGCGAAGCGCGGTGCGCAGTCGTCACTGTATCAACTGCCTTTGTCGCTGAAAGCCCGTCAAAAACGGATCGCCAAACGCATTGGCACCACCAGTGAACTTTACTGGGGCGACAACAATAGCTGGCTGGAGCGCCGTTTCGGTTCGCGCTTTTTACTCGGACCCACAGCAATGGACATTAGTGCAGATAACCGCCTGGCGGTCATTGCCAACTATCGTCATCTTTATCTGTACCGCCGAGCGCAGGGGCAGCCGTGGTCCGCAGTGTTGCGCGACAAGCCCGACATCATCGCATCGCACCGTATGGCACAAAGCGAATCAGTCGCGTTCAGTGCCGATGGTAGCTTTATCATTGTCGGCAGTGAGGGCATTCATGCACCGGTGCTGAGAGTGCATTAGGAGTCTTTCTAACTTTGCAGGCTTCTGGTCGGCAGAGTTTTCGCAACGCGGGCCTTGCCCTGCGCAAACGTGTCACAATATACCTCTGCAAGTGCACAACTCTGTGCCAGCCGAACGCCGAAGCCCGCACGGCTAAATCGACGAACACGTGATTATGCGCGACAACCTCGCAAGTCGGGCGGGCGTGGGGCATTCGGTTGAATTATGATATGGCTGTTGAAACACCAATAAAGTGAAGCGAAATGCCAAAAATTACGTACGTAGAAGCGGATGGGACCGAGCACCAGGTCGATGCGAAGACGGGTGTCAGTGTGATGGAAAATGCCATCGCCAACAATATCGACGGTATTGAAGCGGAATGTGGCGGATCGTGTATGTGTGCCACCTGCCATTGTTTTATCGAAGCCGAGTGGTCTGCGTTGCTGCCCGCAATGGAGAGCGATGAAGACGAGATGCTCGGGTTTGCGGCGGAAGAAAGGCGCGACACCAGCCGGCTGAGCTGTCAGATCAAAGTCACCGATGCAATGGAAGGCATGGTCGTACACCTGCCGGCCGAACAAAACTAGCGTCCCAACCGATGGCAGATCCGGTTGTTATCGTTGGAGGCGGTCAGGCGGCTGTGCAACTGTGCCTGTCTCTGCGCAAGAGTAAGTACGACGGGCCGATCGTTATGTACTCTGCGGAGCCCGAGTTGCCTTATCACAGACCGCCCCTGTCCAAAGGGTATCTGCTGGGCAAGACCGACGACGACAAATTGCCGATGCGACCGGATACTTTCTACGTTGCCAAGGCTATTGATTTAAAGCTCGGTGTTGAGGTGACATCAATCGACCTGGCAGCTAAAACTGTCATGGCTGGAACCGCACAACAGTCTTACTCGCACCTGGTATATGCCACTGGCGCCAGTGCACGGCAGTTGCCGGTTGAGGGCGCGGACCTTGGCGGTGTGCATTGCCTGCGCAGCCTGGCCCACAGTCGCGCCATTAAGGCAGATCTGGAACAGACCGACAGTCTGGTGGTGATTGGTGCCGGATTTATTGGTCTGGAGGTCGCTGCGGCCGCCCGCAGCCTCGGTAAGAAAGTCACTGTATTTGATACTGCTGACCGAGTGATGGCGCGTGCTGTCGCGCCTGACATATCGCGGTGGTTTGAGCAAATGCATGCAGACATGGGCGTCGAAATCCGACTGTCAGAGGCCATCGACAGCATTGGTGGCGCCGATGGCCGGGTAAGCCACGTAAATTGCACAAACGGCGAACAACTGGCCGCGCAAATGGTGGTGATAGGCATTGGCGTAACGCCTGATATGGCGGTAGCCGAAACTGCCGGCCTCGCGTGTGACAACGGTGTGCTGGTCGACGAGTATTGTCGCAGTTCAGACCCGTTTGTCTACGCTGCTGGCGATTGTGCGAGCCACCCGAATCGCTATGCGTCTCGTGACAGGATTCGCCTCGAATCAATTCAAAATGCCACTGACCAGGCACGGGTGATTGCCGCCAATATCG
>CAYMFQ010000112.1:0-17164 GCA_964389335.1 uncultured Granulosicoccaceae bacterium | reverse complement strand
GGCTTTCTGGGCGCTGGCAAAACCACCGTGCTCAGCCACATTCTGAATAATCGCCAGGGCAAAAAGGTGGCGGTTATAGTGAACGATATGAGTGAGATTAATATCGACTCTGCCATTGTCGAGAACAACGTCTCTCTTAATCGCAGTGAAGAAAAACTGGTCGAGATGAGTAACGGTTGTATTTGCTGCACACTCAGAGAGGACCTTCTGGTCGAAGTGGGCAAGCTCGCCAAAGACGGTCGCTTTGACAATCTCATCATTGAATCGACTGGTATTTCGGAGCCATTGCCGGTAGCCGAAACGTTCACCTTTGAAGATGAAGACGGCTTGTCTTTGTCGCAGGTTGCCGAGCTCGATACGATGGTGACCGTGGTAGACGCGGTCAATTTCCTGAACGACTATGAAGAAGCGAAGTCTCTGCAGGAAGCGGGGGAGTCACTGGGTGAAGAAGACGAGCGCAGTGTATCTGACTTGCTGGTGGATCAGGTTGAGTTTGCCGATATTATTCTCATCAGTAAAACCGATCTCGTGTCTGAGGAAGACGTTGAGAAACTAACCGGTATCTTAAAGTCGCTTAATACGCAGGCGCGTATTGTTCCCATCGCTCAGGGTCAAATTGACGTCGAAGAAGTGCTTAATACCGGGCTGTTTGATTTTGAGCGGGCCCAAAAGGCACCCGGCTGGCTTGCAGAAGCACGTGGTGAACACATACCTGAAACCGAAGAGTATGGCATCGGCAGCTTCTGTTATGTTGCCCGTCGGCCCTTTCATCCGGACAAGTTCTATCAGTTTCTCCACAACACAGAGCAGTTCGGCAAACTGATTCGCTCCAAGGGTTACTACTGGCTTGCCACGCGACCCGAGTTTGCCGGTCAGTGGAGCCAGGCAGGTGGTATCGCCCGCTATGGCTTTGCGGGTATGTTCTGGAAATCAGTGCCAAAGGAACACTGGCCTACCGATGAACAGTCACTGGCCACCATTAACGAACACTGGGTCGAACCATTCGGTGATATGCGCCAGGAACTGGTGTTTATTGGCCAGGGGTTAAACAAAGAAGGTATGACTGAGGCGCTTGATGCCTGCTTGTTAAGTGAGGAAGAAGTGCTGCGCGGTAAAAGCTACTGGAAGACGCTGGACGATCCTTTTCCGGGCTGGCGAGAAGGCGAAGAGTAGGGCCAGACAGATGAAAATGCCTCCACAAAACTACGCACAATGGCAGCATTGTATCGTGGTTGACTGCGGGATAGCGCTGACGCCTGCATACATTGAAGAGCGATTGGCGGCGCTCCAGGATGATCAGGACTATCACACCCGGAGGTTCGTTGAGCTGTACGGTGAACAGTATCTGCAGTATGTAATTGGCTGGTTTACCCAGGCCAGGAAAGCAGTCTGACTGCCAGCACTGTGCTCTACAACTTCCGAACAACTCCGAACAACCAGCAGGCCATATACAAGTAATGCCACTCACTCAATCAATGCCCGAGCCTGCCTTTCGCAGGCTGGCCGAGGGTTCGGACCCTTCGATACTTGCCGATATCTATAACGACGGCGTTGATATAGCGATCTGGAAGCGAGCACTGTCAGTATCGCTTACAGATACTGTTACGCAATTGATAAGCAATAATCCGTCGTTTCGATTATCAACGGCTGTTACCCCTGACAGCGCCCGAGAGGTACTTTATGAGGCGCTTGAGCGCTTTGAAAATGTTGAATCTGTCGATACACCTATGACAGCGGAAGGTGCCGCGAAGTCAGCTCCTGCGCATAGCGTTTCTGATGGGCTGGCAGATGACATCACAGAACTGGTCGGTATGTTTTGCATGCTCTTCAATGTGGAGCGAGCAGGTGTCAGGCTTGGTGTGCTCGAAACTGCAATGTGCCCGAAGTTTCATGTGGATAGAATACCGTGCCGGTTGTTAACCACCTATCAGGGGGTTGCCACGGAGTGGCTTCCGCATGAACAGGTTGATCGTTCCAAACTTGGGCATGGCAGTAACGGTAAGCTCGATCACGAATCCGGACTGTTTACCCGACCTGATGCAATACAGCAACTGAACCAGGGTGACGTTGCTATTCTTAAAGGTGATCTGTGGGAGGGCAATGAGGGCAATGGCCTTGTACATCGCTCGCCAAGTACCGAGAACGGCCATCGACTGTTGCTCACTATGGATCTGATTCACTAATCCTGGTTGTACTGCCAGTGAGGTCAATACCGTGAATAATCCGGGCCAGGGGCGATTGTGAGCCGGGCCTGCCGGTAAATATACGGCTCTGGAACAGGCTGGCAGGGTATGCCACACTGAGTGCAGAATACACAACTCTGCAAAGAAACCCGGCCAAAAATGTCAGGCAGTAAAACTCCAATAACCTCCGTACCCACCAATATCATCACCGGCTTTTTAGGGGTCGGCAAGACCACCGCTATTCTTCATCTGCTCAAAAGTAAGCCATCGCGCGAGCGCTGGGCTGTACTGGTTAACGAATTTGGCGAAGTGGGAATTGACGGCCGGATGATGCAGGGAAGCAGTAGTGAGGAGCAGGGCGTGTATGTGCGTGAAGTGCCAGGTGGGTGTATGTGCTGTGCAGCAGGGTTGCCAATGCAGGTGGCGCTGAATCAGTTATTGTCGGCTGCAAGGCCCGACCGTCTGTTGATTGAACCAACCGGGCTGGGGCATCCAAAAGAAGTATTGCAGGTGTTGCAGCGCGGCGCGTATCGCAATGTGCTGAACGTACAGCAGATCGTTACCCTGGTAAACGCTCGTCATCTGGTTGACACACGGTACACCGATGACGAGAACTTCAATCAGCAAATTGAAGTGGCCGATATCATTGTTGGTAATAAAGCTGACCTGTACCAGCAGGGTGACGAAGATCGGCTGCGGGCTTATTTGCAGGAAGGTGGGCGTAATGCAGACGGCGGCACAGGCGTAAAGCTCGCATTCACCACCAACGGTGCGCTTGACTGGTCGATGCTTGAGGGTGAAACCGGCTATACAGATGCAGCCAGTCAGGATCAATCAACCCATCACCACCACGCACAACCACAGGCACTCGATACAGACAGCTTGCCTGAATGCGGCTATGTTAAAAAGGCCAACAAGGGCGATGGCTATTACAGTGTTGGGTGGCGCTTTCGGGAAGACATGGTCTTCCAGCGTGAGCGATTGTTCAGTTTTTTATCCGGGATTGATGCCGAGCGAGTTAAAGCAGTCATGAATACAGAGGCTGGTGTCTATGGCTACAATGTCGCATCCGGCTCCTTGACCGAGCTTCAGCTATTTGGTGGCGGGCAAAGTTGTATTGAAATTATCGCCCCTGTTATTAATGATAGCCGGGATGATGGCTGGGAAGCACAGTTGCTGCAATGCATCAGTACCGATAGCATTGCGGGTCAGTTGCAATGACTCATCGATATAAACTCTATGGATCACCGGATAGCGCTAACCTGGTGATACGCATGGTGTTGCATGAACTTGGACAATCATTCGATACGGTATGGATTGATCGCTCTAAGCGTGCACACAAACAGGCCGACTATCTGGCGATGAATCCACAGGGCCTGATCCCGGTTCTGTCCGATAACGGTCACTCGGTATTTGAGACTGGTGCAATCGCACTGTACTTGTGTGACGAACACAATGGCCTTGCGCCGCGCAGTGGACCAGATCGAGCGCGCTTCCTGCAATGGCTGTTTTACCTGTCCAACACACCGCATGCCGATCTGCGGGCGCGTTTCTATAGCGCTGCTTACATCAATGGTGAAGGCGAGCAGTCGGCGCTTTGTGCCGGTATGGGCAAGCGCTTTGATGGCCATTTGCAACTCATTGAAAATGAGCTGGCTGCTAACGACAGTGGGCCATGGTTTCTAGGCGAGTCGTTATCCGCGCTGGATATATACTTTGCGGCGTTGTGCCGATGGTGGCAGCTATATCCACCTGGAGAGGCTGCAGAACCGATCAGCGCAGCGACACTACCAGCGGTGTATCGATTACTCAGTGAACTGGCAACACGCCCGGCCATTGCTGCTGCGTGTAAGGAAGAGCATTTGGTGGCGCCGTTTTTTATTGATCCTAAGTTGCCCGACCTGCCTATGGACAGGATTGTTGGGTGACGAAAAAACTAACATGTCCGGATAAGAATCGCTGGTTCGGTAAGTCGTTGCCATCCTGATTTAAATCAATACTGTGTCGATAGTGCGAACCTTTTCCATGGTTGTCAGCATGGTCTGGTTTGCATAAGCTGGCAATCTTTGGCAGATTGCGAACATCCATGTAGTACACCTGTTTGTGAATATCAGGACAGTTGCGCCGCCACCTGATATCAGTCACTCATCAGGGTGGGGTGCTTCTTTTTTTGGAGTACTACGGATGTAAGGGTATTTAATCCGGCGGATGGAATCGGTGGGGGTGCAATGCAGTCGAGACTCGCGGTTATCCTACATGCAGATGTAGTTGGCTCCACGGCGCTAGTGCAACGCAACGAACTGCTCGCGCATCAGCGTATACAAGCTGCTTTTAAACGATTTGCGGAATTGGTTCGCTTGTATGGTGGTTCAGTCACAGAGATGCGAGGCGATGCATTTCTTGCCGAGTTTGCACGTGCTTCCGATGCCGTGCTGGCAGCGCTTGCGGCCCAGCAGAGTAACGCACAAGCAAACGAGCTCTTCGATGATGGAGTCCGTCCTGTGCTTCGGGTTGGCATCGCGCTGGGTGAGGTTGTATACGCCGACGACACAGTTACTGGCGCTGGTGTCGTTCTGGCACAGCGACTGGAGCAACTGGCAAGCCCAGGTGGACTGTGCGTGTCAGCAGCGGTCAGGGAGGCTGTACCAACACGACTGCCTTTCGACTATAAAGATCTGGGCTTTCGCGACCCGAAAGGCTTTGATCATCCTGTGCAGTCGTTTGCGATTACCCCGCGGGAAGGTCACGCTTTGCCGGCGCCGGCACCTGCATTTACTGACAGATCGCCTGTTTGGCGCAGGCCTCGCCATTGGCTGTATGTCATTGGTGCGCTGCTGGCGATAGTGTTTGCACTCTGGCTGCAACCCTGGAGCTCAGACTCCGACACTGCTGATCAAAATCGCATGGCGTATCCCTTGCCTGATCGTCCCTCAATTGCGGTGTTGCCTTTTGAAAACCTGTCAGCCGATGCAGACCAGGAATTTCTCAGTGACGGTCTCACAGAGAATATCACGCTCGCATTATCACGCGTGCCTGAGTTGTTTGTCATTCCACGAGCCACCACTCGAATATATAAGCAAAACCCTGCGACTGTGGCGCAGGTGTCTGAGCAACTTGGCATTCGCTATGTGCTAGATGGTAGCGTACAGCGTTCTGCTGACAAGGTACGTATAACCACTCAGCTGATTGATGCTCTGTCCGGAGACCACATGTGGACGGAGCTTTATGATCGAGATGTTGCAGATTTCTTTGCAGTGCAGGACGAGATCGCACTTAGCGTATTAACAGAGCTCAAAGTACAGCTGATGACAGGTGAATCAGGTCTGCGCGTTGGCACCAGGAATCTTGGCGCGTATCAGTTGTTGCATGAGGGCAGGCGCAAAATGGGCCGTCTCAGTAAAGCAGGTATCGCTGAGGCACGGGGTTTATATCTGCAGGCTGTGGAAATCGATCCGCTTTATGTTGGCGCCTGGGTTACACTGGGCTGGAGTCATCTGATCAGTGCCAACAGAGGGTGGTCCGAAGATCCTCAACAAGATACTGAGCTGGCATTGAAGTTTGCACAAAAGGGCCGTGCGATCAATGCCAGTGCCTCTTCGCCTTACTCTTTACTCGCTGCCATTTCCGTGCGAGAGCGACGGTATGACGAGGCGATATCCTACAGCGAGCAAGCAGTTGCACTGGCGCCCAATGATGCAAGCGCGATTGCGTTGCTTGCGCGGTCGCTGACGTTTGCCGGGCGCGCCGAAGAAGCTCTCGCGCCAATTGAAACAGTCAAGCGCTACACGCCAATCCCGCCGCCGCTGCTGTTACGCTGGGAAGGAGTTGTTTACCACACGCTGGGCCGTTATGAAGAAGCCGTGGTGGTTCTGGAGCGTGCGGACGCTGCCAATCCAAACGTATTTTCACGGGCGTGGTTAGCGTTAACCCATGCAGACATGGGCCATATGCAGGCTGCTCGCGAGGCTGCAGCGAGTGTGTTGGAGTTGAGTCCGGTATTTTCCGCCAAGGGATTCGCAAACGCGGTAATGGCGTACAAAGATGAGACTCGTCATAAGCGCAACCTGGCGATTCTGCTTGAGGTGGGTTTGCCAGAGTAGTGGTGTAATTTTTTTCAGTGTTCTTTTTCACCGAACCTGTGTAGAAAAATAAGTTCACGGTACATTTGATTCTGACGAAGGAACGCTGTCTGTGGAGCGAATCGTTTGTTAACCGATAATTTGCAATTCCAGGACTATGCTCGCGCGATACGAATAAACTCCTGCACCTTGAGTGTACGCCGCAGATCTGCATGAGTGACCAGCCATAGCGGGACAGACCAGTCATCAGCTGGTGGAATGATCTGTGTGAGTCGCGGGCTACGCGCCTCGTGTTCTGCAACAAAGCCCAGCCCCAGCCCTTGTTTTACAGCGGCAGTGATTGCCTGCTGACTCGATGTGCGAAGTACGAATGATTCCGATGGTATGTGCGAATTCAACCACTGTGTATAGGGCAGTGTTTCGTTGTGCCGCCCCGGGCCGACGAACGCATGCCGCCTGAGTTCGTCAGTCCCGAGATTGTCGATACTGTGGTTGTCGGTCCGGGTGTTGCCGATATCGAGTGCGCTGCCCCTGAGATTTTTAAACAGAGGTTTTCCATAGTTATCGATATAACGCTTACTTGCGTAAAGTCCAATACGTATCGAGCGAAACGGTAGCACGACATAGTCGGGTGTGGTCGGCCTGGGCCCTGTTCTAATGGCAACATGCGCTTCACCGTATTCGAGTCTGGCCAGCTGTTCATCTGCAATAAACTCTATGCTAATTTCCGGGTGCTTATGGTGAAGGTCATCTACAGCTGGCAAAATCAATGGTGCAAGGCCTGCCAGCGACGTGATCTTTAACGTCCCGGAGAGCTTTTCAGTCAGGCCGCCAGCGCGCCCCAGGAAGTCCATAAAAATCTCATCGGCGCGTCCGGCTGCGGTCATCATGTCCCGTCCGGTATCTGTCAGCGTGTAGCCACGGGCGTGTCGCTGAAACAGCGGTACTCCCAGATAGTTTTCCAGCGTATCAATATGCCGGTTAATGGTTGCGCGGTGCACTCCAAGGGCGTCTGCCGCACCCATGACAGTACCCAGCCTTGCCACATGCAGTGCGCTTCTGAGTTCGGTCCAGTGTTCCATTCAGGTTTTCCATGTCGCATAAACGCGCATTTAGTGCGCGATTAATCTCATTGTGCGCGAATACGTGATGCTACACACTCATTTCCAGTGGTCAGCACCCCAATCCTGATGCCTGACATCAATGGTCACTTTGCCATTGATTCAGCAGGAGCAACGAGGTGGTGGCAGCGAAAAAGCAAATAACACGGACAAGCGATGAACACGTTATTACTGAAAATCATTTCGATACTTTGGTTAATCTGGGGCTTCGTACACGTATTCGCAGGTGCGGTAACCATTGCACGCAAGGCACCGGATTCTGTCGCAGGGGTTGCCGATGCGGTAGACCCCGCCGAATTCACCGGAAGTTTTCATCCCGCTGCTGATGCACTGATAAACCAGCACGGTTTTAATCTATTCTGGATAGGCCTGGTGACAATGGTTTGTGCGGTACTTATCTGGCGTAACAAATCTAACCAGTTGTTTGCGTTGTTTACGGCTGCACTTGTGGGAGGGTTGGCGGACGCAGGTTATTTTATTTTTATGGATTTGGGCGGCTTTGTAAATTTTATGCCGGGCACTGTGATGACCATATTCTCCGGTGCAGCAATATTCCTTAGCGTCTGGGTATGGCGGTCTGCAAGATGACACAATGGCCAATCGGAGTAGAATTATTCCACTGTATTATTGAAAGGCAACCATCAAGAAAGTTGACTACGTTTCATGGGCATAGACAATTCGGAGCGTATAATACCTGCAATATTCTTTAGCGTTTAAGGTGTCATGAATGTCAGACGGCCTGTTTGATAAAACTATCGCGGCGAACTACGACAAAGCCAACAAAGCTATGTCAGAGAGTGCTGTACTGGCACCTACAGTAGATGCTCTGTTGGAGTTGAGTGACGGTGGTAAAATCCTGGAGTTCGCTATTGGCACTGGTCGTGTCGCGCTGCCGCTTCAACAGCGTGGAGCAGATGTCTGTGGTATTGAACTATCTCAATCAATGGTTGATCAGATGCGGGCCAAGCCGGGAGGCAATCAAATTCCTGTGACTCTCGGGGATATGTCCTCCACCCGGGTTGACGGTGAATTCAGCCTCGTATACCTCGTCCACAATACAATCTCAAACCTGATCACCCAGGATGAACAGGTTAATTGTTTCTGTAATGCCGCTGATCATTTAGTGCCAGGCGGATACTTTGTGGTTGAAGATCAGATACCGAGGTTGCGCGCACTGCCACAGGACGGGAATTCTCTGCTGTTTGACACCTCATCTGATCACTTGGGCTTCGATGAATATGACACTACCAGGCAACTCCTGGTATCACATCACTACTGGTTTAACATGGATCAAGTAGAGACTTTTAAATCCACTCATCGATATACCTGGCCGGCGGAACTGGATTTAATGGCGAGGATCGCTGGTATGTCATTGTATGAGAGATGGTCCGATTGGAACCGGAATTCATTTACCGGTGAGTCAAAATCTCATATTTCTATTTGGCAAAAGCCTTTAAGTAGCTGATTGATGGTGCACACATCGCGGAGCCTGGAGTAACGGTTAATAACTTGCACCTCAGACCATCGTTTGCCCACATGCGGGGTTTTCGCATTGACATTGCTACACCACAGGACAATGCTTGATTAGCCGCCGCGCGCTTCTGGCAAGAGGTACTACCAATCACAAGAACAGCATTTATATTGTAGTGAATTTCCCACATCGTATGAAAATAATAATTATCTCCGACACCCACGGACACCACAGAAAACTGAATCTTCCCGCCGGCGACGTTTTAGTCCACTGCGGTGATGTATGCGGGCAAACAACCGAAGAAAGTGTAAGGGATTTCGCGTTATGGTTTGACCAACTTCCATACAAACATAAACTCTGCATTGCTGGGAACCATGACAAACACATGAACGCCAGTTGGTTCAAAAAGTCGGTATATCTTCAGGATGATGGTGTAGAAATCAACGGGTGTTACTTCTACGGCAGTCCCTGGACACCGACCTTTTTCGACTGGTACTGGATGAAGGATCGAGGTTCTGACATCGCCGAACGGTGGAGTCTGATACCGGAACACACCGATGTACTGATTACACACGGCCCCCCGTCCAATGTAGGTACATTATCGACAACAGTGCGCGGTGCTGACGTTGGTTGTTCTGATCTGCAGAAAGCGATTGAACGAGTCAAGCCGACCCTTAACTGCTTTGGCCACATTCATGAAGGCTATGGCATCTCGCGTGCCGCTGGTGTTGACTACATCAATGCAAGCACATGCACGCTGGAATATCAGCCTATAAATCCACCGGTGGAGTATGAAATATGGTAAAAGCGTGATTGGCGATTGCCTGTAATGAAAGATGAGTCCAAAGAGACGAGCTTGGGTAGTTTCTACTAAATCTGACGTCCGCTTTGTGCCACTCATTTTCCGGTCGTGTGATTGAACCATAGATCGGAATGTCAATTACTCAAACAGGTTGTCGTCGCGCGTTGGCCGACCGGCGACACTCGGTCAGTTTCCGTCAGAGTGTTGTGAGAAATGTATGTCTGCTTTCTAGCCGAAGAGAAACGAGAGCTATCACTTCACAATGGTATTTTGTTCACGTTCGCGTCAGAGGATGTTTGGTGGCTTCAGTCACACTCTTTTTGGAATTAATATTGCACGATCTAGTTTTGACATGAACGCTACTTACGTTCATACTCGTCTAAGCTTGAGATATAGCCTGTTCCTAAATTCTTCATTTCGTTGACTCGTTTTTCGTCTGTTTTCCTCGTCCTGTAGTTTCTAAGCAATAAGTCTAATTTTTCTCGCTTCGTGTGCCCCACGAGGGGTGCTTATTTCTTATGGTTTTCTACAGGAAAATACTATGTCTAACTCTCAAATCACCACTGGTACAGTAAAATGGTTCAACGAATCTAAAGGTTTTGGGTTCATTGAACAGCAAGACGGGCCAGATGTATTTGCACATTTCAGCTCTATCGTAGGGAATGGATTCAAAACACTTATCGAAGGACAACGTGTAGAGTTCAACTTGACTCAAGGAGCTAAAGGCTTACAGGCTGAAAACATCGCTGCTATCTAGCTTGTGGCTGTGTTTTAGAAAAAGGCAAGCATTCGTGCTCGCCTTTTTTCTTTCCTACTGGTGTGCATTGCGTATACAAAAACTGTTAATTCTAGGTCACTAAAGCTGCCGGTCGAAAACGCATGCTGGCCCGTCAGGAATGGGCACGAAACCGGCACTGCCGTCCGGCACAGCGTTATCCGAAAGATGGGCTCCATAGAAACGCAGTCCATCAGGCAAAATTCTTCTACAAAATCAACATCCTGGAACAAGGGTAAACTTGTCGGTCAGAAACTGCCGCTCAAATAAAAGTGATTTGGGCAATCCGAGTTCGCCTGCAACTCGCTGAAAAATAAAGAGATTTCGCGCCCTTCAATCTTGCTATCGACAGCAAGCTGTGTGGAAGCGATTTGGTCTGAATCAAAGTCATCGACATATGCAATTCCGGAGTCGTGTCATCCCGAGCGATGATTTTGCATAAGAAACGTCGTAGCCGGTTCAATTTGAAATCACCGATGAAGCCAGTGAATCGACACCCGAGTGGATGGCGATCGGCAGGCATTCCGGAGGCGACTATGAATTCCCGAGCCGAATAGCGAGGTCTCCACATATGTCTACGCGCCAATACGCTCTAATCGTCGAGCGGTGGGTAATTGATATCGGTCTCGATTGCGGTCCCTACGGGATGCACTCACTGCGGCGGACCAAGCCGACGCTGATCTACAAGAAAACACGTAATCTCCGCGCAGTATAACGGCTTCTAAGTCACACTAAGCTGGAAAGTATGGTGCGCGATCTGGGTGTCGCATTGGACGCTGCACTGGAAATTGCGGAGCAAACTGAAATATAGTGAGCAGAGAGCCTCTTGAGGCCTCTAGGGGCGCTGACCGGACAATTGCGGTCCTTTCATAAAACCAACGCGATGTCCGCTTTAGATTTGAGCGGCTGTTCGTTTAATGTAGTTGTTGTAGTTGCTAAAAAACATAAGAACATGAATTCCGCCAAAGAAGAGTTAAGCGTAAACGTAGATAAATATCCTCGTTTTTGGTGTAAAACATAAGGATGCCGCAATGAAACAATTGTTCATTTGTATCGCAGCAGGTCTTATCGCAATCCTGAGTCCGGCAGCCAGCGGCAAGGAACTTGTCGAAGCACCTGGTGGGTGGAAGGAAACAGCACTAGGTGCTCAACGCATAGTCAGCAATGGCAATGCAACAGTGACCATACATCCGTGGCATTCACTGCAGGGACGTAGTCCCAGACAATGGCTTTCGGGAATTGTTGATAAAAATCCGCAAGACGGGGTTTTGCTATCCATTGAAGATATCAAACCCGAAACTGTTCCAGGGGCTTTTTCGGTGTCGCGCCGGGCACGCTTCGGTGAGCAGAAAGGTTACGCTATCCTTTATCTCTGCCCTGGCCAAAAAGGGCATGCACGTCTTATGAGCCTGGATGTTCGCGATGGTGGGTTTGGCGATCTCCTGAAGGGCGCACTGTTTGGAGAAGCGGTATGCAAGAGGGAACCGAAGGGTGCGGGCAATACTACCGAAGAACAACTTGCCGTTGTCGAGATAAACAAGGGGTCCACGAGTACCGATAGCAGTCTGACAGCACTCGCTTCCAATAACCCTGCCGAGAACTCAGTTAGCGACGCACGGTTGAAGACTTTGAATCAACAAATACCCGCTGTAAATCGGCCCCATAAAGCAAGCCTCAACATGGTTTCAAAATTCAAAGGGTTTCCCGCAATATTAACCCATGAAGTTGTAATGGTGCCTGAATTCAATGGCGGATTTCAGCTCTCATGTACCGACTGGGATCCGGGTGCAGGGGTAATAGCTGCGGAACTTGTTGATACGAAGGGCTGCAAGGTAGATGGGAAGAAAACCAAAAAGCTTGTTTCAGGATTCGAACCTGGTCAGCGAGTTACACTCGCATTTGGAAACATCAGTGGCTTCGACGTAGACGGCATTGAACAATCTGCGACGTCAATGAGCGGCGGTGACGTGGTGATGAGCGAATCAGGTGAAATTGCTATTGGATCGTGGCGGGTTAACAATACACTCAACTCAACCGCACACACTACATCAACTCGCAGAAACAACTCACTCGTGGGCCGATACTACCTGAATGGCTATACCATAACCATAATGTCAAATGAGGGGGAAGTTCATAACGGTCTGATTGGCTACACCGAAACTGACAGCGGAACTATCAGCGCATTATTTATTAATGGTAAACACTATTGGGACCGCGGCAAATAAACAGGCTGGCCATGTCGGAAAATCGATACATACTACACCTACGCTCTTGTGTGTCGAGACTGCTCACTAAAAGAGCTGCGTACTAACAGATTGGAATAGTAAGAGGTCGTTATTGCAGTGGTACGGTTATTGAACTGTGAACCAGTACCACACTGCCAGGGAACCAGCAGGACAAATTGTTGACGCGTCGGGATAGTCAATCTGAAACCGAATTGATGCAGATTGGTGCGTTGATGGAGGCGATATATCACGTGGAAACGCGTGATAAGCTGTTTAAGGAAATCGTTTCCATCATCCCCGATTTTATCTACTCAGATCGTGTCAGTGTAACGGTCTATGACGAGCAGAGTCAGAGCATCTGGGCGGCCGCTATGCATGGTGTGGAAGATCCTGATGGTAAGTTCGCGCTAGGCAAGCAGGTTAAAATCGGCAAGAACTACCAGCAGTATCATGACACTGTATGCAACGCGTCAATCTGGCAACCAGATGACGAGCAGGCTGGTAAAAGCAGCAAATCGACGCGCACACCACTGCAGCAGATGAAGATGCTGTCGGTGATGAACGTTCCTATCTGGGCGCATAGCCGCATTATAGGCACCATAAATGTCGGGTCGTGCACGGCCGGTTATACCGAATATCATTTGTCCAAACTGGATCAAATCACCAAGCTTGTGGGTGTTGCAGCGGAGCGAATTGCCCATAACGAACTGCAAACAGCCGCTGGTAATCGTCAGAGACTTTACGCAGAGCACCTCCAGCTGCTGAATGTGCTGGGTGAGAAACTTTCCCTGATCACGTCAGTGGATGAGGCGTTTGAGCGCGTCTCTGATTGTATTAAGAAGCTGGTTAACGCTACGCGTGTTAGTTACTGCGTTCTGGAACCTGACCGGCAAAACATTAAGATAATCGGGTTGGCGGGTTCTACGTCTGACAGCGCGGGACAGCTGGTTCCGCTGGGGCAATCAGGGCTTGCTGATATATTAATACACGGGCGAACCCGCTATGTAACTGACCTTGTTAATTCTGACGTGGCGTCTCAGCGCTCACTGGGGCGCAGCGGTGTCGATCACCTTTGGTCGTTTCCGATTGTTGCGGACAATACAATCCTTGGTGCGCTTAATATTGGGTCGAAATCGATTGCTCTTGAAGTAGAAGACGCATCATCTGTGTTGGCGACACTCTCGCGGTTTCTGGGGTCCACGCTGCAGCGTCTGGAGGCGCAGCAACAAACTTTGCAGATGATTGCGGAAATTGAACACCAGGCCCGCACCGACACGCTCACCGGGTTGCCTAACCGAACAGAGTTTTATCGCAGACTCGATGAAAAGATCCTGGAAGCCGCTGATACTGATAAACAGGTTGGCGTGTTGTTTCTCGACCTGGATCTGTTTAAGAATATCAATGATACGCTTGGCCATGCGATTGGCGATGAACTGTTGTGCCGGGTCTCTGAAAGGTTTGAGGAAATTTCTGAAGAACATAATCTGGTCGCTCGCATCGGTGGCGATGAGTTTCTGATTATGTGTCCGCAGATCAACAGTGCCGTAGAACTTGGGATATTCGGGCAGCGCCTGATTCAAACAATAAAGCAGCCATTGAAGGTGGCAGACAAAACGTTGCAAATTGGGGTCAGCATAGGCGCGGTTAGTTATCCGGAACATGGCCGCAGTAGAGACGAACTGATAAAGAACGCAGATATTGCGATGTACCATGCGAAGGCGTCGGGTCGCAATCAGTGCCGCGTATTCAATGATCACCTGGCGGCATCTGTTGGGCGCCGCGTTCATCTTGAGTCACTGCTTGTCGATGCAATCGGCAAGGATCAGTTCTCACTGGTTTTTCAGCCACAATATGACTTTGAATCCAAACGACCGGTGGCGGTGGAAGCCCTGCTGCGCTGGAATCATCCGCTTGAGGGTTTTATCCCGCCGGATGAGTTTATCGGTGTTGCAGAGCAGTGTGGTGCCATTGATCGAATCACCGACTGGGTAATTGAGCACAGTCTCTCCGCAGTGAGAGGCTTTAGGAAGTTCGTCCCCGATCTCAGGGTGGCTGTTAATGTTAGTGCCAATGAGTTCTCAAGTCATAACGACCTGTACAATCGTGTTTCTCAGGCGCTTGCCCGGTCAGGATTGCCGAGTGACGCGTTGGAGCTCGAACTGACAGAAACCGCACTACTATCACACCCTGAACATGCCAGTGACTTGATCAGAAAGCTGAGCGATGCCGGTATACAAATCGCCATAGATGACTTCGGTACCGGCTATGCGTCTATGAGCCATCTGATTCAGCTTCCCATTAACACAATAAAAATTGATCGCTCTTTCGTTGATGGTCTTGAGTGTGACGCCCGCAAACAATCGGTGGTGAAAGGTATACTGGCGATCGCAAATGGAATGGATCTGTATAGTGTTGGTGAAGGGGTTGAAACCGCTGAGCAGTTTGACTGCCTGAATAAATATGGGTGCTTGTCTGCTCAGGGTTATTTGCTCAGTAAGCCTGTTCCGGAAGACGAAGTCTGTAATGTTCTGATGTCTCTTGATGGGCAGATTGAAGCCGCCTGATAGTGGTAGTCGCCCGAACCGACGGGCCTGATAGATCCAGCCTCTGGTAAATTCGTCACCCCATTCTGACGGTCTATTTTTCCGAATGCTGCGTTGCGATTCTTATCAAGGGAACAACCATTTATTGCGAATCGACATTTTGCCTTCGAATCAGAGGCTACCTAGAAGAAATCCCGTAGTATGGGATTGGCTTCAAAGAGCGGTGCGATTAGCTTTGAATGTTCATCGATAACGACCATGTCGTGTGGATGAGCTAACCCCTCGTGAACCTGAACTTTGCCACTCTTTGGCAACGCCCATTTCTGCCCGCCAATGTTAGTCAGTTCGTTTTCAAGGGCACTCGAAATTAATAGTTTAAGACCGTCATATGGCTCTTCCGCAGCGATTTTTTCATTCAAGTTAGGGTAGTCGGGGCTGACTAACTGAAATCCACTCCCGAAATAGGGTACGAGAAAATACTCGGTTTTCATCGCAGGCTCTTCATAGTGTGACCAATATTCTGTCGGCACTACAACAAAAACAGCGTTGCTCCAATACGGCTGTGTTTCAACAGTGGAGAGATATTCCACATAGAAGCTTTTGCTTTGTAGGTAGACGCCTTTAAAAAAGTCGTTTTGAGGCTGAGAAAAAACCTTTCCGGATTGCTTTTCTTTCCACTGTGATTCGATAGTTTCCAGGAATGGATTGTTTGCGTAGACCGGAAACATCACATGATCTATTCGGAGTTCCATGGGTTTGTTACCTGTGTGGTCCGGCAAGTTCCGGATGCGAATACGCCTCGGGGTAAGGCATCGGGTGTGTCGGACCCAGCGGCACGACATTATTCCAGGACCTCCCAAAGTAGCCTTGCCTACAGTGCTCGAGGGAATTGCTTTGCGCCACACCTGGTAGTGCATACACTCGACACAGCCAGCGCCAGAGATACGGGTAATCCAGTATTCTCGCTGCATTTAACTTCATACGAATGTAGTAAACAGGGTCGTGACGATACAGGGTCGGAAACAGGCGCAGATCTGCTTCCGTAAATTCATTTCCAGTTAGAAACAAGCGCTCGTCGGTTGCAAGCAATGATTCAAGTTGCTGCAGTTCGTTGAAGTAGGCCTCGAAAGCCGCCGCATAAACTGATTGATCTGAGGAAAAGCCGGCCTTGTAGGCACCGTTATTAATCGCGGTATACGTTCTGGTGTTGAGTTCATCGATTTCGGTACGAGCGGCTGCATCATCCGGGTACAGATCCCAACGGTTACTATCTGAAATGGTGCTGCCAAGCGCGTGGGCATTGTTGTTTAGCATCCGAACAATTTCAGCGCTTTCGTTATTTACGATGCGTTTGGTTTTTTTGTCGTACAGAATCGGTACCGAGGTTTCACTGGCGCCTTCGGCGCGATAGACATCCCGTACCAGGTGATAGTTTGCACCTGTCGCTGTGTCTGTGGTGCACTCCGGAAATGAAGTGCCCGTAAGAGTGGCGATACGTTGAGGATTGAACTCCCAAAGATTCGGGCCTGCAGGGTTGTTGTCGTCCGTACGCCCGGGAAAAGCAATATCAAGGGTAATACTATCCTGTAAACCCAGAATATTGCGAGCAAGCGTTACCCGATGACACCAGGGACAGTTTAACGCGACATACAGATGATAACGACCCGGCTGCGCAGGGAAGCTGGCATCCCCCAGTACATTGCGAAAGCCACTGACGCCTCGCACAAACTCCCCCTTTGCACGACGAGCCTGCGCCTGCGTTTGTGATTCCTCGATTGATGCGTCGTGTGATTTTTTACTCATGCGGTGCTCGTTTCGTTACGCTTCCTTACGGCAAACCGCCTGTAGTTTATTGCCAACCGCATCCCTGACATAACAGGCGTAGTAAGGATGGGAGTAGTCCTCTCGGTAGCCGGGTTCTCCGTCTGAGCGACCACCATGGCTGACAGCGGCGTCGTGAAAGTC
>CAYMFQ010000111.1:13414-17198 GCA_964389335.1 uncultured Granulosicoccaceae bacterium | reverse complement strand
ACACGAGTACCCAACTATAGAGTTCGCCGTTCGGGGAACAGCTCCCACCGGCGAATTATACATCGTGCACGAATATGGCTTTATGTACAGCCGCAATGTTAGCCACGCCGAAGTCCGTATTCTGCCATTGAACTCACAGGTGGGAGTTCATCCCCGATGGACGAACATGTCGCTTATGTACGTAGTGCATTGCAGGAAAGCACGCTACACGAGTACCCAACTATAGAGTTCGCCGTTCGGGGAACAGCTCCCACCGGCGAACTAAACACGGTGCAGGAGTTGGTTGTATATGCAGTGATTGTGTTAGCCAGGCCGAAGTTCATATTCCGCCATTGAACCGACCGGTGGGAGTTCAACCCCGATGGACGAACATGTCGCTTATGTGCTTACCTCAATGCACCGGCGAACCATATATCGCGCACGGTGTTAGTTTTATGCAAAGCCGCGGTATTACCTGGCTCGGAGTCCATATGCAGTCATCTAGTCACCAATAAACTCATTAATCGCCGCTGCAATCGGCTCTGGCGTGTCCATATGCAAATGATGAAAGCCGGGTATTTTTAATACGGTCTTGTTAGCCAGACTATTTAACCGTGGCATCATCTCATCGCGGGCAACGATGTATCCATCTTCAGCCAGTATGCACAGCACAGGGCACTGTATGGCTTTGAGTATTTCCTGCACTTGTTCTTCGGTGAAGTATGACGGTGACGCGAGCCTGAGTTGTCGGTCAAAGCGCCAGCGGTAGCCTTCGTCGGTTTGCTTTAACTGACGCTCGACGATCAACTGCGCTGAGGCTCGGTCCATTTTGTTGGCCATGAGCCTGGTTTCGACGGCCTGTTCGATGCTCGCATAGGCGCGACCGCTGTGTTTGTTGGGGTTGTTGAAGTCTTCGTGAAAACGACGGATGCGTTCCGGTAGTTTTGAAGGTGCTTCTGAAAGGGGGCCGAGTGCGTCGATCATGACCAGTTTGTCAATCTGCTCGGCTGCGGCGACGGCGCAAAGCGGCGTGATCGAGCCACCCAGTGAATGACCAATGAGCGTGAAGTGCGACCAGTCCAGTGCCTCCGCCACTTGCAGTACAGTATGTGCGTACGAGGCGATGGTATAGGCAAAGCCGGGGCTGTGATGATCCGACAAACCATGGCCGGGCAGGTCTATGGCGACGATTTCGGCGTTGGGAAGGTGCGGCAATAACGGCACAAAGCTGTTGGCGTTGTCGAGCCAGCCATGCAGGCACAGCAGTTTCGACGGCTGTCCGGCACCGATGTGCAGGCCATGAATCACACCGCCCGGTGTGTCTATTTGTATCGCGGCCGGATTATCTGGGGTCACGGGGTTACTCTGGTTGTGGCACGGGGTGTTTTGGAGTCGGACTATTGTCGCAGCATTAGACGATATTGGCACTGTGATTGCGCGCAAACACGGGCCATGATTATCCACCAATCCAATTTGGCCGCTTTTGCCGCGTCAATACGTAACACCGTGCCAGCCACGGTACTTACTCTGATGCTTGCTGGTGGCATTGTACTGACGGCCGCTGTGGGTGACACCGTTTATTCAGATCAGGACTTTGATGGCGATGGCGTGGCCGATCATCTGGATCACGATCAGGATAACGATGGCATCCTTGATCGCGATGAAGGCTATCGCTCTCATGCCAGTCTTGAGGGGTATCCCGCCGACAGCTACGTACTATTGCCTGAGGCGCTCGACACAACCGACGATGCCAGTCTGGATCAGACCGCCGGCTCTGTATATCGCTATCCGCTGCTCGACAGCCGGGGTGTGCCGTCGATAGATTTTGTAGGCACGGTGGTCAGCAGCAACACCCGCGTGGAGTGGGCTGCTCAACAGCAACTACCCAAATTTAAAAACCTGGGCCCCGGGCAAAGCGAAATTCACTGGCGTTTTGTGCGCGCTGCGACCGACGAGCAACTGACTGTCAATGTTGATCTGCATATCAGTGATCTTGATGGCAACCGCGCCGAGACGATTACTATCAACCAGGCCGACATTATGGGCTATTCGGTGTCGGCAGATACTCATCTGAAGATCGACGATACCACGGCTGGTAAGCTCAGCTTTAGTGCCACCGGTACCACCGATAACACCATTGATGACGCAGTAACGCTGCACCTGCGGGGTGTTAGCGAGTTGCACATTACGTATAGCGGCGCACCCAATAGCAATGTGCTGCCCGGCCTAGATAACGACGCTGCGGGTTTCCGACACGGGTTTACCGCTGGTTCACTTGAGCACTATTCAGGCGTGCCGGTGTTGCGTCATACCGACAACGATGGCTACCCGGATCATCGTGACCTCGACAGCAACAACGATGGCATTGCCGACGCTGATCCAACGCTCGATCTGAACGACGATGGAATGATTGATGGCGCGGTCGATGCCGATGGCATTGTGATACCCGCTGACAATGAGGCAAATAGCGCATCGCCTGAGACACCTGCTGGTGCGGAAGCAGAGGACATTGGTAAAGAAAATTCAGAAACTGCAGCCGATCCTGTGATGGCAAATGATGCGCCGGTTCAGATCGACACACCTGCGCCGCCATCACTGGCCAGTGGCACGCTCAACCGCATCTCCGATCTCGATAAAGACAGCATTGCAGACAGTGTGGAGGGCACCGGTGATGCCGATGGTGATGGTGTACCGAATCAGTTCGACCTCGACAGCGACAACGATGGCCTGACAGATCTTGCCGAGGCAGGTGCTGTTGATCGTGATAATAATGGTGTGGTGGATGATCCGGAAAACGCGGTAGTGACGACGTTTACCACGGTGGTCCCCGACTTTGATAACGACGGTTTACCCGACTTTCTGGACACCGACTCCGATCAGGACTCGCTGTTTGATCTGGTTGAAGCGGGTGGTGAGGATCAGGATGGCGACGGCACCATCGATGCGCTGGTGGACCAGAACGGCGACGGGTGGGATGATCGTCTGATGGCGGCGCCACTGCCAGTAGCCGACAGCGATAGCGACGGCAACCCGGATCATCTGGACAACGATAACCCGACCACTATTGTACTGGACGATTTTCAACTGGCGAACAGCGACATCGTTACCGGTGGGGCTGCGGGCTGTGTTCTGTCTGATGGTTCACAAACCATTGATCCGACACTGTGGCTGCTGTTATTGGTACTACAATTAAAAGCCCCATTAAAACGCGTTGGATTTTATCGCCGCAGGATCATTCATGCATTCTGATTGCAACTATCGTCACAGGCCGGGCTGTTGGGTGACAGCGCTGCTTGCCGCGGCGATGTTTGGCTGTAGTTCCAACGGTGATGCACCGGAGATGGCCGCTGCCAACGAGGCAGGGATTGTGAAGCAACATGACTCAGGGGCGGCCACTCGACTGTTGACCGTGTATCTGGAGCTCGACAATGAATCGGGCTATCAGCCGGTATACATGGATCGGGTCGTGGTGGCACAGCCGGTGATCCCGATTATTGCAAAAAGAGCCGAAGCGCGAATGCTGGTGCAGGGCATCGATACTGTGGTGGTTGGCAGCAGCTGTGAAACACTGACGCAGCGTTACCCGGAAGTTTCCGAGTGCAACCTGGTTGACTCAATGGAAGTGGCCTACGGCGATATTCAACATACCGCCACCACCGATCAGGAGGGGTTTGCCGCACTGGAAGTCGGGCAGGGCGATGTGCGTGTTTCCGTGCGCAGCTGGCCCACGGTCGAGGACGACAAGTGTCACTGGAGTGGTTCGGCGGTTGCGACTGGCAACACCACATCGATTGCCATACCGCTT
>CAYMFQ010000111.1:0-13314 GCA_964389335.1 uncultured Granulosicoccaceae bacterium | reverse complement strand
ACAAACCGACGTACGCTACTAAGCTGCGTCCGCCGCCTGTCCCGACAATAACAGCTGAGTAAACGCATCAGCAACCACCGGCTTGCTGCATAAGTACCCCTGATACAGTTCGCACGACAGCTCGCGAATATGCTGCAGCTGAATTTCTGTTTCTATTCCCTCTGCTACCACGCGCATACCCAGATCGTGTGCCAGTGACACCATGGCTCTGACCACCGGCGCGTCGCTTTGCGGTGTTTCGAGTTCTTCAATGAATGACTTGTCGATCTTCAGCTCATCGAGTGGAAACTTTTGCAGGTAACTCAGTGATGAATACCCGGTACCGAAGTCATCTATCGACAGACTGATGCCTTGTTGTTTCAGTTGTAGCAGCAGGTCAATATTGGACTCAGCGTTTTCCATAACCATATTTTCCGTTAGCTCGAGCGTCAGGCAGTGAGGCGGCAAGCCGGTTTCAGCCAGCACACTTTTAACGGTTTCAGCCATATTGGAATTGTGGATCTGCTTGATTGATACGTTAACCGCGAGTTTAAAATCGAAGCCAAACTGATTGCACCACTCGGCCGCCTGACGGCAGGCTTCTCGCAGAATCCAGTCACCCATCGGCACAATAAGTCCGATGCGTTCCGCTACGGGTATAAACTCATCGGGCCTGACCACACCAAGGCTGGGCGGCATCCAGCGCATCAGTGCTTCGGCACCGATAATCTGACCGTTGTTGGCATCGACTTTGGGCTGAAACGTCACCCGCAGTTCGTTTTTCGCAATGGCATCACGCAGACCGTTTTCTATGGCCAGCATACGGCTGGACTCGCAGTTCATTTCCTGCGAGTAAAACGCATAGTGTTCGCCGGAATCCTGCGCACGCGCATGCATCATGGCGGTTTCAGCATTGCTGATCAGTGTTTGTGAATCCGCCGCATCGTCGGGGAATACAGCGATGCCAACTCTGGCGCTGGTGTAGATAGGCTGGCCGTCAATGCGTTGCGACTCACTGCTTTCAATGATAATTCGGCGGGCCAGTACTGCAGCCTGTTGCGGGTTGTCCAGCGGTCCGATGAAGACCGTAAACTTATCTCCACTGGTGCGCGCCAGGTTGGTGTTCAGGCGTGTGCCGTATACCGCGCCGAGGCTGTCAGCTGATCTGACACAGGCGTCCAGTTTGTGTGCAAACGCCTGCAGGATGCGGTTGCCGTGCTCGCGGCCGAGCGTCATGTTTATCTTCTTGAGGTTTTCAAGATGTACGTGCAATACGGCGCAGATGCTGCCACTCTCGGCAAACGATCGGGTTGCTTCCGTGGTCGACTGTAAAAACGCGTCGAACTTAGCCAGCCCGGTAAGCTGGTCATAGTGCACGAGCTGGTGCTGATACGCTTTGGCAGCCAGTGTGTTGCGCAAACGCAGCGCCAGCTCACTGGCGTCAACCGGTTTTGCAAGGAAGTCCATTGCGCCCATCTGCAGTGCTTTTAGCTTGGTTGCTGCATCGTCAGAGGACGTTAGTATGACAACCGGTATGTGCTGCAGGGCACGTTCACGTTTCATTGCGGCCATGATATCGAAGCCGGATACATCGGGCATCATCAGGTCGAGCAATATGACGTCAGGTTTTTCCGTGCGCATCAGATCGATAGCGTGTATCGATTCACTGGTGGTGACGAAATTATGATAGCCCTCGCTTTCGAGGTAAGTCTGCAATACTTCCGTATTGATAGGCTCGTCGTCGACTAACATAATTTTCGAAGTAGAGATCAGGGATTCGTACTGATCGTCTACCTGATCAAACTGCGCTGTAACTTCCTTGTCTATGCCGTTCGATTTATCTTGCATAGCGGTTGCTGCCGTATTCGTTACACTGCATAGTTATCCTGCATTCCCGGTCGCCGAAGAAATATCTCCATCGTCGTTACCTGGCGTGATTAGCTGGCTTGCGTATCTGATAATTTGCGCCAGGTGATCGGATGCAGCATCGCTGTCTCCGGACCTTGCGCTGTCTTCCAGGTTTGCAGCCATTTCCGTAAACGAATCATAGCCAACCATGCCACCCGAACCCTTTAGCCAATGTGCCAGATTGGCCAGTTCGTCGAGGTCACCGTGCTTGCTGGCTTCTTCCATAAGTGCCACTTTTTCCTGCAGTCTTGGCAGAAACTTCAGAACAATTGGCCGGAACTTAGGATCCATGGCCAAACGACTTTCCGCTTTAGAGTGATCGGCGGTCGGCGGCTCAGCTTTAGACGGGTTCCGAGAGGCGTTGTTCTGCGTTTGTGTTTGGGTGGTTGTCGTTGCGCTGTCGGTGTTTTGTGACCCCTTGCCGGCGTTGATCTCCACGCCCTGCAATCGCGCAGCCATTGCGCTGATAGCGCGAAACTGATCCTGTACCTTGTCCTGCTCGTTGCTTCTCGCCAGTGTTTCAAGCTCTCTGGCCGGTGCTGACAGGGTATCGAAACCAACTGTGCCACCCGAGCCTTTGAGCCAGTGTGCCAAAGCCGCCAGTTCTTCCATGTCGCCAGCGTCAATGGCGGCCTGCATCAGTGGCAGTTGTTCATCCAGCCGCACAATAAACTTGTCGATCACCGCATCGAGTTTGCCGGTGCCGGCCAGGCGACTGACAATGGGCGTCAGGTCTGCGGCTGTGTCTTGTGTGTCAGCTGTTTCCATAACGCTTTCATTTGCTGCAACCGGTGCAGGCTTTGCCGACTCCGTGGCGGTGCCATTAAGCAGCTTGGCCAGTAATGCGGTCAGTGCGTCGATATCGATTGGTTTGGTCATGTAATGTGAGAAACCAGCATCGATAACACGTTGTTCGTAGCCCTTCATGGCGTTGGCTGTCAGTGCGATGATGGGTTGGTTTTGACCAATCTCGCGCATGACCTTCACGGTTTCATAGCCGTCCATAACCGGCATCTGAATATCTGACAGTATCACGTCGTAGTGTTTGGACTTCGCCATATCCACACCGATCGCGCCGTTCTCTGCTGTTTCCACCTCGAGCCCCAGATCGTTCAGTACGATTGTCAGCAGCTCGCGATTCTCTGCACCATCGTCGATGACCAGCAATCTGGAATCCGGGAACGTCCACTGCGTTTGCGCGGCCGTTTCGATCTGAGAGAACGAATCAAACGCCTCGCGCTCGGAAATCAGCCTGACATCCTTGCAGTCACCGGCGTCTATTGTGGCCGTAAACGTCGTGCCGACACCCGCCTCACTGGACACGACGATATCGCCACCCAGCGCCTGGCTGAGTTTGCGACTGATCGAAAGGCCAAGACCGGTACCGCCAAAGCGCCGAGTGATAGAAGAGTCGGCCTGAACGAACGGCTTAAACACCGCTGCCTGTTGCTGTTCGTTCATACCGATGCCGCTGTCGACTACGTCTATTGCTATCTGCCGATGAGCCGGGTCGTCGATATAGCGAAGAATCACCTCAACGCCACCTTCCTCGGTAAACTTGATCGCGTTACCAACGAGGTTGGTAATGATCTGTCGCAGGCGCGAACCGTCACTGGTAATTAATTCCGGAATGGGCTCGGGTATTTTCAGATCCAGGTCGATGCCTTTTTCATTGGCGCGGACTCTGAGGACCTGCACTACATCGTATGCAACGCGATGCGGCGCACAATCGATGGCCTCAACTTCCAGCGCACCGGACTCAACTTTTGACAGGTCCAGTACATCGTTGATCAGCTCAAGCAGATGCTTGCCGCTGCTGGAAATCGTGCCGAGGTGTTTCTCCCAGTGCGGGCTGCCGCTGCCGCCGCGCTTCAATACTTCGGTAAAACCGAGAATCGCCGTCATTGGTGTGCGAATCTCGTGGCTCATATTCGAGAGAAAATCACTCTTGGCGCGATTCGCCTGCTCCGCTTCGTCGCGTGCGATGCGCAGTTCGCGCTCCTTTTGTTCCAGTTCGGTGACGTCGTCCAAACTGATCAGTACGCCGCTGGCCTTGTGCCCGGACAGGATTGGTGAACAGTTCACCAGAAAGTCATGGCGCTCACCAGATTCTGCGATCAGCGACAGCCCGACACCGCGGATCGTTTCACCGGATTCTATGGCCTGTTGCCACGGATAAACGATGTTGTCATCGCCGTCTGCCGATGCGCCCTGCCACTCAAACGATTCGGCTTTTTTGCCCAGCAGTTGCTCGCTGGTCTTGCCGGTTACTTCCTGAAATGCCTTGTTTGCCAGTACCACATTGGAATTCTGGTCGATAACAATCAGCGCTTCGGCCAGTGTATCCAGCGCCGACCTGACACGGCCGGGGATAGCACGTGATGGATTCAGCGCCTTTAGCATTTTGCCAAGATACAAATAGAAAAAGATAAAACTGAAGATACTGCAAAAAGCGACAAACGTAATTTTGCTCTGGCGGACCTTGTCGAGCAGTGTTTCGCCACCGGTATCACTAAAGTACAACACCACATTGCCCCACGCTTTGTCTTTGCGCAGTATCGGCAGAATGATGCGTGTTGCCGTTGAAGACTCGGCGTTATTGTCCAGTTCAACACGGCTTTCGTCGCCAAAGATCAGCGGTTCATCGCCGTTGCGCATCAGGGTTGCAGCAAGCAGCGCAGGGCTGCGCTGAATATTAAATTCCAGGTTGTTGGCGATACTCTCGAGGTCACCGTTTTGCAGAAACAGGGTGGTGGCAGAGGCAACGGATTCAGACAGGGACACTCGGCCATCAATAATGCTCTGGCGCTGATCCGGCATCAGGTTGAGTACTGTCGAAAACAGCAACAATGACACGACAATGGATGTCAGCCCGAACGCAAGCTGAAATCGTGTCGACAGTTTGTTCATAAAGGACAGTTTCATTCCACCTCTCGCAACCGACCTGTTGTCTCTTGTGCCAGTGTCCCTGTGCGGCACAGATCAAACGTCGCTTCCCAACATCATCATGCCGAACCCGTCAACCGTAAGCGGGTCCCGGTTAAAAAAGAATCTCCAATAGTCGGTAAGCCGCAGATTAAAAATAATCTTGTGCGCAACCCGTTCATTATTAGACCGACGTCATATAAATGCGGGTTTATTGCGGGCAGCTCACAGATTAACTACTGCAATAGAGAGCCCATTTGGTCGGGTGCAAACGGCGATTAATTCGCGTTTTAATTGGTTGGTGCGTGCGTGACGGGTTGTGAAGGATAAGGGAATGGTTGGTCGACGCGCCGACAGACTGGCGCGTCGAATTGCCGGCACTGGGTGGCGGCTATGCGCTACTGCTTTTGGTCGCCAAAACGCGCATCAATGAGCTGTTGTATATCCTGCTCGCGCGCGTTGGCGGTGGTGAAGTGTTCTTCTGCATTCAGCACCGCCTCCGCCGAAGCCGGCAGCGGAGGCTTGCTGCCAATGGCCTGTTCCACGGCGTCGGCAAATTTGGCCGGGTGTGCGGTTTCAACAATAACCGTTTTGCCACCGAGCTCTGAACGCAGCTGCTGTGCCGCATGCACGGCCGTTGCTGTGTGTGGGCAAATAACTTTTTGATAGGTGCGGTAGATGTGTTGCATTGCCGCAAAGGCGTCTTCCTTCGAGCAGCGGATAGCGCCGAAGTTTTCATGCAGCAGCGACATATCGGCTTCGGTCAGTGTGTAGTTGTTTGTTTGCTCAAGATCGGTTTGCAACTGTTCCACCGCTGCGCCATCGTTATTTTTAATGTGCCACAGCAGTCGCTCGAAGTTACTCGATACCTGAATGTCCATACTGGGTGAAATGGTTTTGACAGTCTGATTACCCTGCATGCGTCCGGTGTCAAACAGGCGTGGTAATACATCGTTTTCGTTGGAGCTGACAATTAGCCGGTTGATGGGGGCGCCCAGTTGTCGCGCAATATAAGCCGCGTAGACGTTGCCGAAATTGCCTGTTGGGACCACAAAGTTAATGCGATCATCCGGGCCGGTCGACAACAGGCTGGCACTGCGCAGGTAATAAGCGCACTGCAATAGTATGCGAACAATATTGATCGAGTTGACGGCGGTGTAACCGTAAGCCGTGGCAGCTTCCGTCTGATACAACGACTTAACCAGGCGCTGACAGTCGTCAAAGTCGCCGTCGACCGATATTGGCAGGATGTTCGGTGCGTTGGTGGTGGTCATCTGTCGCCGCTGAAAGTCCGATACACCACCGGCTGGAAACAACACCACCGCGTTCAGGCGCTGACGATTGGCAAATGCAGAAACCGTGGCAGCGCCGGTGTCGCCTGACGTCGCGCACAGCACAGTGGCGCGGCGGTCGCTGTGGATCAGTGTGCGGTCGATAATTTCTGCCAGCGGGGCCAGAGCAAAGTCCTTGAAGGCGAGTGTTGGACCGTGTATCAACTCAAGGCACCAGAGCGCTTCGTCGCCGAGTTGCGTCAGTGGCGGTCCTACCGGCTGATCAAACCGATCCATGGCAGCGTGTATGGCGCTCGGGACGAGATCTCCCGGCACTGAGTCGGCGCCAAAAATGTCTAGAATGCGGCTCGCGATATCGGCATAATCCCCGCCCTTGAGCTGATCCTGCAGGCCTGCGGGCACAGATGGCCACTGTTCGGGAACAAATAAACCGCCGTTGGCTGCCGTGCCTCTGGTGAGGAGCGCCGCGAGCGATAACCGTTCATCGCCACCGCGTGTGCTGATGTAGTTCAAGGTATAAAGTCTCTGTGCGGGTGATGGTTGCCGTACTGGCAGGCCCGGAAAATAAACAGGCCCGAATTCTATCAAGGAATGTACGCCGCTTTGCGGATTTATTAGCGCCGCGGCGCTTCCTAACACAGGCTGATTGCTTTGAGCGATGATCAACAACCGAGTGCACGCGGTCGACGCAGCCGTCGTGCAGGGCGAAAAAAACCATCTACTGGTGGCGTGATACAAAAGGCCTTTGCGCAGCCACGGCGAAGTTACCCGGCTGTCGATCTGGCGTCGGCGGAGGCAGTAGAGTCGATTCATCAAGCGTCTCTGCAACTGCTGGCAGAAACCGGTATCCGCGTATTGCACGACGGTGCACGGGCCATCATGAAGGAAGCTGGTGCCGAGGTCGACGAGGCCACGCAGCAGGTGCGTTTCGCCGCTGAGCTTATCGAAGAGAAAATAGCCACCGTTCCGACATCGTTTACGCTGCACGCTCGTAATCCGGCACACAATATTGAGGTCGGGGGCGATCAACTGTTCTTTGCACTGATGGCCAGTGCACCGAACTGCTCATGTCTCGATCAGGGGCGTCGGACCGGTAACCAGCTCGACTATCAAAATCTGCTGAAACTCGGTCAGATGCACAACATTGTGCACACCCTTGGCGGCTACCCGGTTGAACCCGTCGATGTGCATGCCTCCGTGCGCCACCTGGACTGCGTGCGGGATTTTCTATTGCTGACCGATAAGTCTTACTGCATTTATTCCCTGGGCCACGAGCGTGTGATCGATGCCATTGAAATGACCCGCATTGCACAGGGGCTCAGTGAAGAAGAATTGCTTGAGCGCCCGTCGCTGTACACCATCATTAATACCAATTCGCCACTACAGCTCGATATACCCATGATGCAGGGCATTATCGATATGTCTTCACGCAATCAACCCGTGGTGATTACACCGTTTACACTGGCCGGTGCCATGGCGCCGGTTACCATACCCGGGGCACTGGTGCTGCAAAATGCCGAGGCACTGGCGGGGCTGTGCTTTAGCCAGATGGTGCGTGCAGGGGCGCCGGCCGTCTATGGCGGCTTTACTTCCAACGTTGATATGCAGTCCGGCGCCCCGGCGTTTGGCACACCGGAGTATATGCAGGCGCAACATATCGGTGGTCAGTTGGCGCGTCGTTACGGCCTGCCTTATCGCACGTCCAACGTGTGTGCAGCCAACACAGTGGATGCACAGGCGGCGTATGAATCTGTGTTTTCACTGTGGGGTGCGATTAACGCCGGTGGCAATCTGCTGATGCATGGCGCAGGCTGGATGGAAGGCGGTCTGTGCTGCTCCTATGAAAAACTGATACTCGATGTTGATCTGCTGCAGATGGTGTCGGAGTTCCTGTCGCCAATAGATTTTTCTACTGATGAACTCGGGTTGCGTGCTATTAACGATGTTGGCCCGGGTGGCCATTTCTTCGGTACGGCGCACACACAGGAGCGCTTTAAAACTGCGTTCTATGCACCGGTACTGAGCGACTGGCGCAACTATGAAAGCTGGCACGAAGCAGGTCAGCCACAGGCAATGCAAAAAGCCAATAAAGTATGGAAAGAGCGGCTGGCAACCTATGAGGCGCCGGCCATGGACGAGGGGCGACGCGAGGCACTGCTCGATTATGTGGCACGAAGAAAAGCAGACGGCGGCGTTAAAACCGACTTTTAGTGCAAACAATGCTTTGGCTTGTGTCGCTCTCGTGCCTTCAACTTTGTAGGGCGACATTGCGTGCCTGCCACACAACGGAACTGCTATGACAGACTATAACGCAAGAATTGTCGCCGGCTGTGAAGAGTGGTGTAACTTCCCGCAGCTTGGTATACCCGCCATCAAAGCGCGCGTTGATTCCGGTGCTCGTACATCAGCGCTGCATGCGGTCAATATCCAGCCGGTCAAGCGGCAGGGCAATCGCTGGGTATCGTTTGAAGTGCATCCGTTGCAAAAAGATCGCACCACTGTACTGCGTTGTGAGGCGGAAGTTGTGGATAGGCGCGTGGTAAAAAACAGCGGCGGCTATTCGGAAAAGCGCTATGTGATAAAAACCGCTTTCCGTCTCGGCGACAATGAGTGGGAAATTGAGCTGACTCTGACCAATCGCGACAGCATGGGCTATCGCATGTTGCTGGGGCGTGAGGCGATGGCTGATCGCATGCTGGTTGATCCATCGTCCGGTTTTTGTCTGGGGGATCGCAGTCAGCAGGACATTGAAAAGATCTACGAACGGCATGAAAAGAACCACGACGGATTAACCATCGGTTTGCTTGCAAGCAACCCCGATCTATACAGCAATCAGCGCATCATGCAGGCAGGCCGTGAGCGTGGTCATGATGTTAGGTTTTTTGATATTCGACAGTGTTATATGAAGCTTGATGCGGAGGCGCCAGAGGTGCATACCCGTGGCGGCATCATGCTGAACAACCTCGATGCAGTTATACCGAGGATACGACCCGCAATTACCTTCTACGGCTGCGCACTTACCAGACACTTTGAAAGTATGGCGATACCCGCGCTGAATACCTCACAGTCGATCAGCCGATCGCGAGATAAACTTTACTCGCTGCAGTTGCTGCAAAAAGAAGGGCTCGATATTCCGGTGACAGGCTTTGCCTCTTCGCCCATGGACACGGACGATCTGATAGAGATGGTGGGCGGTGCGCCCTTAATCGTCAAGTTGCTGGAAGGCACGCAGGGGCGTGGTGTGGTGCTGGCTGAAACCCGAAAAGCCGCTGAAAGTGTTATCAATGCATTTAAGTCACTCAAGGCCAATCTGCTGGTGCAGGAGTTCGTCGCCGAAGCAGAGGGCAAAGACCTGCGGCTGTTTGTAGTCGACGGTAAGGTGGTGGCTGCAATGCAGCGCGAGGCAGCCCCTGGTGAATTCAGGGCCAACATGCATCGGGGTGGTTCAGCAATGAAAATTAAACCAACACCGGATGAGCGTCGACTGGCTACGCGTGCAGCGAAAGCAATGGGGCTGCATGTCGCGGGTGTCGATATCATTCGCTCAAAAAACGGGCCGTTGTTACTCGAAATTAATTCGTCACCGGGTCTTGAAGGTATTGAAGACGTAACCGGTCGTGACATTGCCGGAGACATGATTGCTGCGGTGGAGCGCCTGTGTCACTGGAAGCGCAAACTGGGTGTATTTCAGGAAGGCGTTACCACAGCGACTGAGTAAACATGAAGCAGCGCGCGGACTTCTACCGCCATGCAAATGTTGGCTGTGCGTAGTGTGATACGCGTGTGGATTGGCCCAGCAATAGTACTTCTCTAAACTGATACACCATTGCTGCGGTCGGGCTGTAAACCTTGTGGTTTATCGTTGGCGGGCTAATAGAAAACATAGGCGGTGTTTGTGTCTCGTCCACGCGTGCCAGCCGGTCTGACATCAGCTCACTAAACGGGACTTCATAGACGCTCGCGACTTCATCGGCGTTAATTGACATCGGGTCGTTTGAATCATTCCACACCACCATGGGCGATATCGTAAAGCCTGACTGTGTTTGAAAGCTGTCGAGCTGACCCATGACATGGCTCTCGTCGAGGTAGATACCAAGTTCCTCTGACAACTCGCGCAGGGCGGCCTGCGGCACTGTTTCTCCGGCATCTACCTTGCCGCCTGGCAGCGCCAGCTGGCCGGCATGCTTACGCAGCGATGCGCTGCGTACAGTGATGTAGATACACGCTTCATCACGCACGCTGTGGGCGCTCACGGCAATGACCACCGCAGCGGGCGTCAGGTTTTGATCGGCGCCGGTTCTGGTATCAAACTGGTCGAGGCGGCTTTGCAGCAGAGTTCGCAAGTGATTGTTGTGCCGTGTATCAGCTAGCGGTGAGTGCATTGAGTTCCTGTATCTACTTCGGGCGTCGACAAGCGTAAAGCAGGCGGGGGCAAACGTCTATTGCAGACCAAAAGATAAGCCCGTGCGCTGTTTTGATGCTAGCGCTGTCTGACCTCGGCCAGGGCAGCCGATCGCGCACCGGCTGCACTGCGTGGTCAGCGAGACTAACGGTTAAAGCGGCCTCGGAGATGTGCCCGTCGTATGGTGGCGGTGATGGTGGTATTTTCAGGAAAGTCCGGTTACTCTTTACCCCAGTTAGTCCGAATTCACGGCTGGCAGAACACATTTTATTCGGAGGAAAAAATGTCTGTAAGAACCATTCTTTCAGCAGCGGTTCTGGGCGCAGCCGCGCTTACGGGAAGCGCTGTTGCACAGGATTTTAACGGCGTCACCGTCAATGTGCTTACCCGCCCCGGTTACGTTATCGCGGGTCCGCTGATTGAGCGCGGTAAAGATTTCGAGAAAATGACCGGCGCCAAGATCGTTGTCACCGAAGTGCCCTTCGCAGAAATCTTCCCGAAAATCCAGAATGACTGGGCGACCGGAACCAACTCAATCGATGTCGGCGTTTTTGCCGCAGGCTGGGGCGTTGAGCTCGATGCCGCTGGTCTGCTCGAAGATCTCGATCCGTACATCGCCAAGGACGACAAGATCCAGCTTGACGACATCGCTCCCTATTTTCGCGAATTCGGTCAGAAGGTCGGTGGCAAAACCAAGCTGCTGATGGTCGACGGTGATTTTCAGATGGTTTACTACCGCACAGATGTGCTTTCAGAAGCCGGCCTTGAGCCACCAGTCACCTGGGAAGACTATCTTGACGTAGCATCAAAGATTCATGGCAAAGATATGAATGGCGACGGTGAAGCGGACTACGGTTCGTGCATCTTTAAAAAGCGCAACGCCCAGTCATACTTCGCAATTCAAACCTTCGCTGCACCCATCGTGCAAACCAACGGTACTGCACAGGGTTTCCACTTCGATAACTCAACCATGAAGCCACTCATTAACAACGCTGGCTGGAAGAAAGCGTTTGAGCTTTACAAAGCCACTGGTGAGTATGGTCCGCCAGAGGAACTGAACATGGATATCGGTGATACCCGTGCACTGTTCAAAGCGGGTCGCTGCGGTCTGCTGGTTGAATGGGGTGATCCGGGTACGCTTCAGCTTGCTGATGATGCGACAGCGGTTAAAGGTAAGCTCTACGCCATCGCTGCCATCGGTTCACGTGAAGTGCTTGACCGTGAGTCTGGTGAGCTGGTGCCGGTTAGTGCCGAGTCTGCGCCGCACTCTATCGATGGTGTGAACTATGCGCCGTTTGCGGCGTTCGGTGGCTGGGCCGGTGCGGTTAACAAAGGCGCTGATGAAAAAACCAAGGCTGCGGCTTATGCGTTTCTTTCTCACATGAATCAACCGGAACAGTCAGGTGTAGACGTGACTATCGGTGAGACCGGCTATAACCCGTATCGAGTTTCGCAACTGAAAAATATCGATCTCTGGGTTGAAGCAGGTATGCCGCGCGAGCTTGCCGACAACTACCTCGGTGCTATCAACTCGGCGCTCGATAATCCCAACATGGCTTCTGACATGAAGATCCCCGGTGCTCAACAATACACTGGTGTGATCCTTGACACTGAGCTTGCCCGTTATCTGGCTGGTGAAATCACAGTGGATGAAGCACTGGCCAACATCGAAGAAGGCTGGGAGGAAATCACTGAGGATTTCGGCCGCGAAGAGCAGGTTGAAGCCCAGGGCCTCGCCCTTGGTTCAGAATAAACTTCTCTAAACAAATAAGAGGCTATGCCATCTTATAACAGTGCGCGCCAGCCGGAATTGTCGGCTGGCGCAACCCGGCGGGACCGTTTCAGTGAATGGGTAGACCGGCATTGCGGTACATTCTTTATCGCACCAGCGGTCACGCTGATCTTAATCTTTGCCATCTTCCCGACCATCTATTCTCTGTTTTTCGCCGTCAGCCGAGTCAGGTTTACCGGCGACGGACTGAAATTCCGTTACGTCGGGTTCCGCAATTTCTCCAAACAGTTCTTTGGCAGTGCCGAGGTGCATTTTCTCGGTCGTACCGAACCTGTCCATATCATTGGCATGATCATCTTTGCGATCATTGTGATTGCCATTCTCTGGTGGTGGATACGATCGTTTAGGAAAGCCACCTGGGTCGGCATGATTGGGCGCACAATCTCGGCTGCCATGGGTATTTTTCTGTCGTGGATCCTGTGCGCGTCGCTGTTGTCCGGGAACGCAATCGGCACGCTATATACAACGCTCTTCTATGTGATAGTCGGCTGTAGCTTGCAGTTTGTTATTGGCACTGGCCTGGCGTTTTTATGTTCGCAACCTATCTCGGGCAAGAATTTTTTCCGTGTTGTATTTTTTATTCCGCTGATGATTACACCGCTTGGGATTGGTTATGCCATGCGGATGTTAGCGGATGTAACTAAAGGCCCAATTCAACCCGTACTCGGATTGTTTGGCCTTGAAAACTGGATCTGGTCAGCCGATGCGTGGTCAGCGCGCTTCGTTATGATGATTGGTGACTCATGGCAATGGATTCCGTTTATATTTATCTGCATGCTCGCGGCACTGGAGAATGTTCCCCGCGATCATGTCGAGGCGGCGCAGGTTGACGGTGCGTCGAGCTTTCAGATTTTTCGCGAGATTACCTGGCCACAGGTGGTGCCGGTAGCGGTTACGGTGCTGCTTATCCGTATGATTGAAGCCTTCAAGATTGTTGACCTGCCGAATATTATGACCGGCGGTGGCCCGGGTTCGGCAACGGAATCAATGACGCTGAATTCCATGTATATCTGGCG
>CAYMFQ010000110.1:9111-17211 GCA_964389335.1 uncultured Granulosicoccaceae bacterium | reverse complement strand
GTGCTGGCACAGCGCTCCTATCCGCAGCGAGCGCGCCGGAAACAACTGACCGGTACTGTGGTGGTGGCGTTTCGGGTTTCCGCAGACGGCATGCTGCAATCCACCCGAATCATTGCATCGTCAGGACATCCGATTCTGGATCGGGCTGCGGTCAGTGCAGTAGACAGAGTGGGCCGGTTTACACCGTTTCCCGACGACATCAACAGGCTCTACTGGGATTTTGAGGTGCCTGTTGTTTTTCGGTAATCGCTTTATTTACTGATCAGACTTTACATCCGTGCCACTGCTTGTAGCGGTGGCATTAGGATCGGTTTCAGAACTGTAGGCCTGCGGGCCTGATACCGCGCGAAAGTTGCGGGTACTCAGAATTGGCTTGTTCGACGACACGGCCAGCTCACGCCATACAATCATAATTCCGGACAACACGATAATGAGTGTGCCCAGCAACACGTTGTTGTCCGGTATTTCGTCAAAGAACAGGCCGCCGATCACAACCGCCCAAACCATCTGGCTGTATTGAAACGGCGCGACAAACTGAGCGGGAGCATTGCGATAGGCATAGATCAACAGCGCCTGCCCCGCTACCGCAAGCATGCCGATCCCGCCCATGGTCAGCAGTACAATACCCGGCATTGGCTGGTACACCCAGATCATAGCGATACCACACAGCGTCAGGTTGACCAGCAACGGATAGACAATCAATGTCAGGCTGCTTTCACGACTGCCGATCAGACGCGTGATAACCGCGGTAACCGAAGTACAACAGGCGGCAAGTATCCCTGCGATGTGCCCTGCAGTAATTTGCTGATGGTGCGGCCCGAGAACAACCAGCACCCCGCAAAAGCCGAATACAACAGCAAGCCAGCGATAAAACTTCACCGACTCACCCAGTACGGGAATGGCCAGCACAGTGATAATCAACGGCGCAGCGAATATAAGCGCATACACTTCTGACAGCGGTAAATTGCTGAAAGCATAGAACGCAAACACCATCGATCCGAAGATAGAACAGCAGCGCACAGCCACCAGGCCTGTCAGTTTCGGACGCAGTGCAATCTCGCGGGTACCGAGTGCGATGTACAACGAAAACGGAACAAAGCTGAACAGTACGGCAAAAAAGCCAATCTGGAACAGTGAGTAGCCGTCGAGTGTTTTGATCAGTGCATCGTGCACCGAAAACGTGGCGAAACCGGCCAGCGCAATCAGCGTCGACCGCACCACGCTAACCGCAGGTGCAGCAGTGCCGGAGGATCCTGACACTATGACACCAGTGCCTGCTTCGCTGCGTTGTACTCCGCCTGCCACTTTTCGACCAGTGCGGCGGTAGTCTGTACCTTATCGATTGCCGATATACCCTGACCACAACCCCAGATCTCTTTCCATGCCTTTGGCTTTTCACGATCAGAACCAAAGTTCATTTTGGTAGGATCGCTCTCCGGCAGGTTATCCGGGTCCATACCGGCAGCCTCAATCGACGGTCGCAGGTAGTTGCCATGCACACCGGTAAACAGGTTGGTATAGACGATATCTTCGGAGCGACAATCGGCGATAGCCTGCTTGTAACCATCTACGGCGCGCGCTTCCTGCGTGGCGATAAACGCAGAACCGGCATATCCCATATCCGCACCCATGGCCTGAGCAGCGAGTATCGAACGGCCACTGGAAATCGCACCGGACAGAAGCAACGGTCCGTCAAACCACTCTCTGATTTCCTGTATAAGTGCAAACGGTGACAGGGTACCTGCGTGGCCACCCGCACCTGCCGCCACGGCAATCAACCCATCGGCACCCTTCTCTATCGCCTTGTGTGCAAAGCGATCATTAATGATGTCGTGCAGCACAATGCCGCCATAGCTGTGCACCGCTTCGTACACTTCCTCGCGCGCGCCAAGCGAGGTGATTACCACCGGCACTTTAAATTTAACGCACACTTCCATGTCGTGCTCCAGACGATCATTGGAACGATGCACAATCTGATTGACCGCGTAGGGTGCGGATGGCGAATCAGGGTTGGCTTTGTCGTGCGCGGCCAGCCGGGATTCAATATCTTCCAGCCACTCAGCCAGTTGCTCTTTGGGCCTGGCGTTGAGCGCCGGAAAGGAACCGATCACACCCGAGGTACACTGCGCGACCACCAGCTCCGGGTTGGAGATGATGAACAGCGGCGCTCCAATTAACGGAAGCCGCAATCGGTCTTTCAGAATAGCCGGTAGTGCCATAGGTTGTTGCCTGTGTGATTTGCATGATGACAAGTGAAAAATGGTAGCCCTGCTCGCACCCGGCTAACGCAAGGCCCGGGCGCAGGACCTGATCGGCATGATACTGGATATGACCGTACTGGCGACGATCATCTGCGACTTTGAACGCTCGGAGGTGAGCATTTTAATGCCATTAGTTGCCAAAGCAACCAATGCCGATTCAGACAACCTGTTCGATTATCCGTTTTGTCTAATAAATGTATAACAATTGCCGGATCTATCGCACCAAAGCGCCCGCAGCTCATCTAACAATCGTACAATCAATAAAACGTCTACACCTGATTGCGGCGCAACTGCCAGCGCCGCGAACCACCGGAAATGGAGATCAACATGGCCAGAGTTTTATCCAAAGTATCACTGTTTTTTATCGTCCTGTCTTTGATATCGATGGCACCGGTTATCCATGCGGCGCCAAAGATAAACACACTTGAGAAGTCTGGCTTATTCGGTAAGTACAAAGACTCCGGAATAGCGATTCGTGGCTTTGATACCGTCGCTTACTTCACACAGGGAAAACCGGTTAAAGGTTCAGCGGACTATGTGGTTAACTGGAGCGGTGCCACGTGGCAGTTCGCATCACAGGAACACGCCGATTTGTTTAAAGCTGATCCGGAAGCTTATGCCCCTCAGTATGGTGGTTACTGTGCTTATGGTGTGGCACAGGACTACCTGGTAAAAATAGAGGGTGATCAGTGGAAAATAGAGGATGGTAAGCTATACCTAAACTACGACAGGAAAGTCCAGAGTAAATGGATCAAAGACATCCCCGGGTATATAGCAACCGCCAACAGCAAGTTCGACGCACTGCTCAACAAGTAGCTCAGCAAGCAACTCCCACCACTACCACACAGTACGCAACACGAATCGGCTCGCGCGGTTCAAGGATTGCCGCGCACTGCCGCCGATTTTCTAATCAGGGAAGCGATTATAAAGCAGGACGTACTATGTTAGTGGTATCGGATTTTGCGGTCACAGACCGTCCGATCAGTTATTTGATCGGGCCTTCAAATAACCGCCAACTGAATTCATTGTGCCAGTATTCGATACCACCGGGTGCAGCGAAGTTTGTACGCAGCACGCCCTGCCCCACACCACCCTAGTCGACTACCGACTGCATGATGAACGACTTTAATTCCACGGAAACGGCGCTGCATCTGGCCGACACTCTGGCGGATGCATTCGCGTTGTTTAACCTGCATGGCAGGTTGCTGTACTGGTCGGAATCGATGTCGGAGTTTTTCCCGACTGCCAGTGAAGCTCTGAGCACCGAACTCACGGTCGCAGGCTTCATGACTCATCTCAACGCTGATCTGCAACAACCACTGGCGATTGATACTGACGTCAATGGCTGCCAGCTGCGCAACGGTAAGTCAGTTGATATCCGGTTTATCAGACCTGTGGATACCGGGCTTGTTATAACCTGCAGAGATGTGTCGAGCATTAAGCGTGAACAGGAAGCGCTGCTGGCTTCCGATCTGAAGTTTCGACAGTTTGCGACGCTGGCATCCAACTGGTTTTGGGAGCTGGACGAACACCTTTGCTACAAATACCACTCCAGCCACTGTCAGCCCCTGGCCGGTGCCAACCCGGACTCGCTGGTCGGACAGCCGCGTATCATCAAACTCGACGGCATGGTGGTCGATAACGAACAACTGCACGAACACAATCGCTGCCTGCAGGCACATGAAGACGTCGATGTAGTATTGACGTGGGTGCGCGAGGATGGGCAGAAAATCTACAGCCGCATACTGGCAAAACCACAATATCAGTCAGGGCGTTTTGTCGGGTACATTGGCTGCGGTCGCGATGTTACCGCCGCACATGAACTACGCGAGATGCTGAAGTATCAGGCCGAGCACGACGATCTGACCGGCCTGCTAAACCGAAGAGCTTTTGCAGAACTGCTAAACAAGGCTTTTGCACAACAATCTGATACGCAGTCATACGCGCTGATCAAGTTTGATCTTGATCACTTTAAGCTGGTGAATGATGAAGCCGGCCACCAGGCAGGCGATGCCCTGCTGGTGGAAGTTACCGGACTGCTGCAGCGCGAAACTCACCACAGCGCGGTGATTGCCCGGCTCGGCGGAGATGAGTTTGGCATTTACATGCAGGCCACATCAAATGCCGCGCAACACTATGCCGACCGCATTATTCAACACATCGACAGTCACCGTTTTGAGTGGCGCGATCGCCGCTTTGCGGTGGGTGCAAGCGCAGGCATCGCGTTTCTGGACGACAGCACCAGCAGTGCCACGGCTGTGTTAAAAAATGCCGATGCCGCGTGTTACTCGGCCAAGCGCCTGGGGCGCAATCGTGCACTGCTGTTTTCACCGGACAACTACTTTCAGCAACAGCAAAACCAGGAGCGCAGAAAGGTCGCGATACTGCAATCAGCCATCGACAACGACCGGCTGAAACTTTACCTGCAACCGATTGTGCCCGCCGGTGCGTTTGAGGGTACCGTCAAGTATGAAGTACTGCTGCGCATCGTTGATGAGAACGATCAGATCATCGCGCCAGGTGAACTGATACCGGTAGCGGAGAAGTTTGACCTCATTCAACTGATCGATATGCACGTGGTACAAAAGGCCATAACACTGTTGCAGTGTTTTCTGGAGCAACAGTTTGACGTTAACTTTTCAGTAAATCTGTCTGGCAACACACTGAGCAACAACACCTGCCTGCGTCGTATTGCAAGCCTGGTACGCGCATCCGAATTACCCGACGGTGCACTTGGATTTGAAATCACCGAAACGTCTGCCATCGAAAGTATCGATCAGGTATCCGCGTTTATCACGCAAATGCGTGACATGGGTTGTCTGTTTTCTATCGACGATTTTGGCAGTGGCCTGTCATCGTATAACTATCTGAACTCACTGCACGCAGACTACCTGAAAATTGATGGCTCATTCGTTAGCAAAATACTGACGGACCAAACCAGTTTTGCCATCGTTAAATCCATCAATACACTGAGCCACGAAATGGGCATGAAAACAGTGGCGGAGTTTGTGGAACACGATGCGGTGGCCGATACCCTGCGGCTGATCAACATTGACTATCTACAGGGCTATCTGTTCGGGCAGCCACAACGAGCCGAAGATATCCTCGAGCAGTATCAGCAACTGCGACGCGACACCGGCACCTGACCCGGGAGCCTGCGTGGCAGAACCTCCGCTGCGAGCGCGCCGGATTGCACCGATGTTGTATGATCACGGTTTTGCCCGACCTCTGCCGGGCAGCAATCAGAGTCGACATGCCGAACTCCCATCAAAAAGTTCTGATACCCGGTGGCACCGCACTGGTGGGTACCAAACGCGCGTTTATCAAACTCGACAGCGAAAGCCCGCCACGGCGGCAAACGCTGAATGAGTTCCTGCTTGATAACGTGGCCGTCGACAACACGCGCTTTGCCGCATTTATCGATGACACCGGCTATGTCACCGACGCCGAGCGCATTGGCTGGTCCTATGTGTTTGTAAACCATCTGCCTGCGAACGAACAGGACAATACGCAAATGGCAACCGGCGCCACCTGGTGGCGGCAGGTGTTCGGCGCCAACTGGAAGCTGATCAACGGGCCAGGCTCTGAAGCCACCTGCCTGCCGGACCACCCGGTCGTGCATATCTCTCACAACGATGCACTGGTGTTCGCAGAGTGGGCCAACGGCAGACTGCCGATTGAAGCCGAATGGGAACACGCCGCCCGCGGCGGCAAAGGTGATGTGATGTTTCCGTGGGGAGATGAAGAACCGAACGACGACGACTTCTTCCCGTGCAACATCTGGCAGGGCAACTTTCCACACTACAACACCAGCGCCGACGGCTACGATGCCACAGCACCGGTCGACGCCTATGAGCCCAACGGCTACGGTCTCTACAACATGGTTGGCAATGTGTGGGAATGGACCGCCGGCGCCTATACGGCACGCGCGCAAAGTGCCCGTGCACGCAAGCACGCAGCGAGCATGAAGGGCTCGATGGTACTGAAGGGCGGCTCGTTTATGTGCCACAAGAGCTACTGCTTTCGCTATAGAATCGCCGCCCGCAGCGGCAATACACCCGACAGCACTACATCGCACATGGGGTTTCGACTGGCTTATGATGTCTGATCATTAAACGGCGCAGCGATACACCTGCGCGTTACGTGATTGGTCTGGTTTCCGTGTCTGCACAGTCCTGCTACAGTGTGTGTCCGACGGGCTAACCACCACAGTAGCGAGGCGACACGATGACAAAAATGCGGGAAAACCACCGTGAGGATGTAGCGGGCCGCGCCAACGTTGAAGACACACCTGAGCTGCTGGCCTACTACGACGAACTCGACAAGCTGGACACTGGCGCACTGTGGACTGTCGCCAACAAGATCGAACCCTGGGAGCCGCAAAGCACGTCACTACCGATGCTGTGGCGCTACAAGGATCTGCGGGAACACGTACTGCGATCCGTTGATCTGGTAACCCCCGAGAAGGCCGGCCGCAGAGTTATCTACCTGAATAACCCCGGCCGCACTGATGTGTCCGCCGCGGTTGGCTGGATATACGCCGGCCTGCAGGTCATGCATGCCGGTGAGCGCGCCACTGCGCACCGTCACTCGGCCAGTGCCATTCGCTTTATCATGGAAGGTGAAGGCGCCTACACCGTCGTTGATGGTCACAAAATGACGCTGGGCCACAACGACTTTGTATTAACCCCGAACGGTACATGGCATGAACACGCCGTTGAAGAAGATGGCACGCCGTGCATCTGGCAGGACGGACTGGACATTCCGTTTGTCAACGCGATGGAAGCCAACTTCTACGAGGTCCACCCCGACCTTCAACATGCAGTTACCTTTGAGGTCGACGACATGACCAAGACCTGGGGCAACGCCGGTCTGACACCCGGTGGCGGCAACTGGCAAAAAGCCTACAGCCCAATGTACAAGTACGAATGGGAACCAACGTACGAGGCATTGCTCAAGTACGCCGGTTGCAGCGACCGCTCCGACTTCGACGGCACGCTGATGGAATACGTTAACCCGGTGACCAATGGCCCGGTGATGCCAACGATGGGAGCCTCGATGCAACTGCTGCAGCCGGGAGAACATACCAAAGCGCACCGGCACACCGGCAGCTATCTCTACCATGTGGCGAAGGGCAGCGGTGCATCAATAATTAATGGCAAGCGTTTCGACTGGTCAGAGCACGATATTTTTTGCGTGCCATCATGGGCATGGCATGAACACATGAATTTGTCCGACAGTGATGACGCCTGTTTGTTCTGTCTCAATGATGTCCCGGTGATGCGGGCGATGCATCTGTATCGCGAGCAGGCATTCGGTGACAACAATGGCCATCAACCGGTACACGGATAACAATAATGAAACTCGCAACCTACAGACATGGCGTGGAAGCACCCGCCAGGCTCGGCGTCATCGTCAACGATCAGATGGTTGACGTGGCGAAGCTGGGTAAACGCCACGGTACTCCATTGCCCTCAACGATGCTCGGTATGATTGATGCCGGTCGCGCCGGCACCAGTGCGCTGCAGTCAATACTGGATGCAATGGGCGACACACCACCCGTCGGCACCTGTACTGCGGTTGCAAACATCACTTTTCTGGCGCCGATACCACGGCCGCGAAAGAACATTTTTGGCATTGGCCTGAACTACACCGAGCATGTTGCCGAAAGCGCAAAGTCGCTTGATACTTCACCCGATCTGCCGCGTGAGCCGGTCTTGTTTTCAAAGCCGCCGACGGCAGTCATCGGTCAGGGCGACAGCATTCGCCACAACGCTGATATGACACAACAGCTTGACTGGGAGGTTGAACTGGCGGTGATCATTGGCAAGCGCGCCAC
>CAYMFQ010000110.1:4209-9011 GCA_964389335.1 uncultured Granulosicoccaceae bacterium | reverse complement strand
TTGCGCAGCGCTCAGTACTCATGCCGCTTTGGCGCCGTTCAGACCATTAGCCTTAATTTGCAGCAACGCTTCAAGCGTGGTCAGTGGCATGCGACGCCGTACCCTGCCCGGCTGTTGATGTAACGCATAATCGTCATACACTTCACGGTCTGATGCCATCGCATCGGCAGGAAATAATTGATCGTCCGCGTGGTAGCGTTGTCGCTCGTCACGCAGCTCCGGATACTCGCCACGGTCAGCGAAATACCTGTGGTCGACCGGACGCGAACGCACCGGCTCGGGTTCTTTGTTAAAAAACTTGCGAAAAGGCATGGTGATCTCTCTTAGTTGGCAGTACCTGCCGAAGAAGCTGATCGTGCGTATGACCTGGCTTCCGGTTTATCCCTGTGATGATCGGGGCCGCTATGTCTTCTGGCTACTAGTATGTGGATTGCCGCCGGAAAACCGCAGTAAATAACTGTTAAACGATACAGCCGTTGTTAAGCCGAGGCGGCATTAACGTAAAATCAGGCGTGGATTTCAGCGGGGATGCAGATTTTATGACGATCGAGGCGTGACGCAATACCCAACGCTCGGAAGAAACAATTTTCCACAAACGAGGTGCGGGCCGGGTCAGTTCAATTGTAATTGGGTAACACAAATTCACATTGGGTGTGAATGCCGGACAACCGAACCTTCCGCTAGTGCAGGCTTTTTATCCGGTTGATTTTTGCAGCACCAATTAGCCGGTAAAACCTCGCGAGCTCCGCGCGCAGCTCTCCATTGTCAGCACACAGCTCGAATTCCTCGTAAAGCCACTGACAATACAGCGACGCGAAATGGTTGGCTGACTCATATCTTGTTTTTAACTCAGTCGATAAGGTTTCCCTGTACGACACGGTTTCAAACAGCCGCGTCAATAACTGCGGCACCGGCAAATTCTCTTTATTGGCGATCAGCGCAGCGAAGACAAATTTGTCGACTTCGGCCTGCACCTCAAGCTCGAGTTCGTTTATAGAGCGGTTGTAGTGTGCGTTCCACACCAGGTATAAAAAATGGCTGACGCCTTCGAGTACTATGCAATGCTCATTGAAACTATCGCCTGACCAATCTTGCTGCCAGTTTCCCTGGCTGGTGTTTTCCATCACACAGGCATCGAGAAACAGTGTTAAATCGAGATTGTCATCGGTTTCCTGCAGCAGTAGTACCTCGGGTGCTGCGGGAGTATCACCACTGAGTTCGACAAATTGTTTTGAATCGTGCAATACGAAGTTTTCCACACGATAGGGCACACTAACATCGTAACGCGACTCCAGTGCCGCCTGAATATCAGCTAACATGCCGGCCTCACCTGGGTGCAATGCAGATTCAGAAGAAGGTTATGCGAATAGAGCGATGGCACTTGCCAGTCTCAATGCAGAATGATGGAACTGTCGCGCTCCAGGGACTTCCCTTCCTCTACCTGATCAAGATGCTCAAACCACTGCTGCCACTGATCTGCCTGCGCGCTAACCGCCTGTGTGGCAGCGCCGTTTATTTCAGATAAAATCGCCACAAACCAGCTAAAGCGCGTTGCAAGATCACTGAAGATTTCACAAAGGGCTTTGTCTCGCGAACTGGGTCCGCTGCTGTCCGCAAGGCAGCCATAGGCAGTTTCACCCATTGATATGTAATAACTGAGGCCAACGACGCGCTTGTCGAGTGCGGGTGCAAACAGACCGGATACAAAAATTGCTACATCACCCAGGCGCTGCAGATGTAATCGTCGCTCGTGATCGCTTTCGGCTTCGATGGCTTGTTTGTAGTATTCCGCCAGTGGCGTCAGAGTGCCGCACTCGGGACGATAGTCAAAAAACTTATCCGCGCGACTGTAGCGAGTCAACAGGTTGGTTAAATACCAGTGTGTATGGTCTTTAATATCAACATTTTTTTCACTGCTAATGTCACGAATAGCATTGTGAAAATAGGTTTCGAGACTGGTTTCTTTATTGATCATAGATCCTCACCTTCTGTCCAAACCATCCACACACCACAGGTACGGCTACAGCTTTTTAATACCTTTGCATATTTCTTACCTGATTGCAGGTATACCACAGCTTCTGTTACAACCGTGACGCCTCCGTTAAATTAGCACTCACAATATGTGAGTGCTAACACATCCCTGTTTTGTGAACGATCCTGTTTTTCCACATAAGTTACAACATGTGACCAGCTTACGCAGTGTTTAGTTCTCGCGTCAACCGCAGAACCCAACAGACACCACTTGCGCAATTACAGAATAAAAAGCTAAAGGCACACATCGCCATAGTTTATTGTGGTTACTATAACCATCGACAGTTGCGATTGTTTTTTAAATGAGGAGACACTGGCTATGCAACTGCCATGAACAGTTGCTGAACGATACAAACGTACTAACTACGCTTACAAACTTATAATTATATCGTTAGAAAGGAATGAAATAACTGCGGTAAAAAAACTTCAACGAACACTGCGCAGAGCGGGGTTTAACCGCCACTCGAAAACCATGAGCCAACAGCACTACGGCGTATCGTCAACAACTTTGGGCTGCTGGTTTATTTGTTCATCAATTACTTCCTGCGCCGCACCGGCAATGGCGTCTTTACTCACCGTGCCATCACCAACCACCTCTACTTTTACACTACGCTCGGCAAAGCTAAGACCATGCTGATCAAATGCATCTCTGATTGCCTGATAGGCGTCCCGTCGAATTGTCCATTGCTGACCGGGCTCTGACATAAACTTCACACCAACTACCATATTAAATTCTTCCATGCGCCGAACACCCTGAGACTTTAGGGGTTCAATAATATGGTGTCCGTATACTTCATTCTTTTGCAGTTCTGCTCCAATCTTCTTAACGATCTTCTTTACCAGCTTTATATCGGTATCAAACGGAACGCGAAACTCCATTTTTATAATTGCCCAGTCGCGACTGTGGTTGGTCAGTGAGGTGAGTTCACCATAGGGAATCGTATGCACAGCGCCGAGGTGATGCCGCACGCGCAGCGAACGAAGCGAAATGGACTCAACGGTGCCACGCAGCTCTCCCATCTCAATATACTCACCAACGCGGAATGCATCTTCAAGCAAAAAGAACACACCTGAGACCACATCCTTTACCAGCGCCTGTGCGCCAAAACCAACAGCAATTCCGATAACACCGGCACCGGCAAGCAGCGGTGCGATGTTTACGCCAAAGGACGATAACAACACCAGCACCACCATCACTGCGATTACACCAAACACCATTTTTCGAAACAACGGCAGCAACGTTGCCATACGCGCTCCCGGTCCGGGCACCTGCCCATGCGCCGGCGCTTCAAACTCGGACAGGCGTCGATCTATCAGTGTTTTGGTCCAGACCCATAACAGATCGGCCAACAGTAATACGGCGGCGACATCAAGCACGGCACTAACCAGTCGACCGAGCACACCATCCGACTGATAGATCATCCAGAGTGGCAAATCGACAATGGCAAATAATGCAAGGACGGCGCTGACAATGACGACAATGCGTACCAGGCGCTGTGTAACCGGACGATAGATATTAAACGGCAGTGACGATTCGTCTGTGTCCTGAGCGGATTCATCAGCCATTGGCGCTTCACTGACAAGCGGCACTACCGGCTGATCAATGGCCGCCCCGGACGGTTCCTGCGCTGCTACTTGTGACTCGACCGACTGATCCGCAGCCTGCTGCATTGCGACTGTGCCTATATCACCCTCAGGCACGGGATCAGCTTCCGACGCGGGTTTATACTCGTCCAGCGCTCGATCAAAGTAGTAGTCAACCAGATGCCTGGCAATAGCGAGCGCAGGTAACAGCAGCGCAATCATCACCAGCAGCCACTTGATTTTGTGCATGGCCAACGTATCGAGTGCCAGTACCACCAGTGTGAGTATGGTCAAAGCGACCGGCAGCACATAGGGACTGTTCGACTTCGATGACAGGGCGTAACCGGCGCGCGCTTCGGTGGCATAAGCAACACGCGTGTTAGAGAACCATGCCCAAATCGCCACAATGATCACAGCGGCAAGTGCGGCGGAGGCAAGAAAGTACACGGATATTCTGGCACTGTTATTAATGCCCAACTCGGTGAAAGTGTCAGCGGTGATGCGTGTAATCAGTCCGACCGCTGCGATCACAAAAATCCAGAACACACAGCGCCGTGCCATGGGTGTCGACATCGGCACCATGCGCAGGTGCTCTGAAGCCGGTGCAAATACGACGCGCGAAGCAACCAGCAGTATTCGCAGTGAAACGGCAACAAACAACACTGACAGCACCACCTGACCGGCAAGTTCAGCCCAGTCAAAAAATAAAAAGGTACCAACACAGCCCAGTGAAAATAACGTCGCACCGCCCAGACGCAACAACCCGACAGTAGAGGCGCGTTCTGCGCTTGCCTTTAACCCGGACACATCACTGAGCTCAAGCTGGTGCAGCTTTAGCGAGGCGTAGCACCAGTAGAGCCACTCGAGCCCAAAACCGATAAACAGGAAAATCAGCAAATAGATAACACTGCGCAGTGTATCGACAGCGGTCATGCCCGATTGCCAGCGCTGTTGCAAGCTGGCCGGCAATGCGGGAAGGTCTGTGACTGCCTGCATGACATCCGCTGCGCGCGTACGCAGATGCTGCAGACGTCTGGCCATTGCCGCCTTTATATTGCCGGAGGTATTGGCCGCGCTTTGCGGCGCTTTGGCATCGAGCTCGTTCTGCAGCCAGCGCACAACATTTTCGTTGGCAAGCAACTGCAACAGTGCCTTTACTTCTTCGGGGCTATCACCATTTGTTGTCG
>CAYMFQ010000110.1:0-4109 GCA_964389335.1 uncultured Granulosicoccaceae bacterium | reverse complement strand
CGCCGGCACTATAGGCACTGTTATCAGCATCACTGCTGTCAGCGCCATAGCTGCCATATGCAGAGCCACCGGAGGATTGTGCATCGCTTTGATGGGTCGATGCCGAGCTGTCGGCGTCGGCTATCACTTCCTTGCCTGCCTCAACAAAGCCGAGCATAGCCAGGGTTGGCAACAACACAACGGTCGGGTAAACAAACAGCGCGATACTCGCCCACCAGTTTTGCAGGCGCATCCAGACAAACAGGCCCATACAGCTGTGCAGCCAGACTGCCATTAGTCCGACCACCTGCCGCAGGCCCAGCCACGCGTTGTCTATCCAGAACAACGACAACACCTGCTGATACGTCGCATGCACCCCGGTCAGTGCCGGCAGCATCGCCATGGTGATGATATGGGGGAACAACAACAACGGAATGGAAAGACCAAGCAATAACTGAAACGCATCAAAGCCACTAAGCCGCAGCGTGTTGCGACGATACAGCGCCCGCAGACCCAGCAGCATGTGCAGCACTAAACTCAGCGCCAGCAACGCACCGCCTAACTTGTTTGTCCACGGTGCCAGCAGCCAGCTGCGCGCCTGATCCATGGTGTCCACTGAAATCAGGCCCAGTGACAGGTTAACCAGGTGCATGAACACAAACGCAAACAAAAACAGACCGGTGAACAAACTGATGCGGCGGGTGATCAAGCTGCATGCTCCAAGGCGGTTCTACTCCATTAGCGACCAGATCGTTGTGAGGGCACAACGGAGCACTTATTCTGCCACGGGGGCAGCGCCGTGCCTATCGGCGCGACGACTTGAACATGCAATACCAGACGGGGATCGCGCTAGTGATCCAGATCGAGCGCTCTGAGTGTTTCGAACGTCAGTGCGCCACGCGCGAGCTGATTATCCAGTTGATAAGATTCTATGGCGCCTATCGTGGCCTGACCAAATACGCCATCGATGTCACCCGGGTCAAATCCTTCTTTTTTTAGTGCGCGCTGCAGGTCGCGAACGCCATCCTCAGTCAGGGCTCCCTCACACGCTGAGCGGTACCATGCAAAGCGTTCATCAGCCAGCTTTTCTTTTCTGACGATGCTCTGATACTCGGTTGGTGTTGTCGTGCGCTCGACGCGCGCCGGCGCCACCATCTTTCTGACCCGCACGGTTTCGTAGAGCGCTGGCTGCGGTGTTCTTTCGATACGCGCGGGAGTGTCGAGCACCTGCTTGCGAACCGTTCGGTACACTGGCGGTATTTCTACTCGTCGCGTCGACGCGGGCTCACTGACCACCTCGCGCGTAATGGTCTGGTAGGTGGCGGGCACGGTCACCAGACACGCGACCTCACCCGTCATGTTATCGACCTGCTCAAGCGCGCCACACTCGTTTTGCCAGCTGATTTCCTCCGGGGTACTGAGCACCCGCTCGGCAATGGTTTCGAAGGTTGCCGGCACTGGCTCGAGTCGGAACGACGGTGGTTCAACCAGAATGGTTTCCTCCACCCATCGAAAAGTTTCCGGAATCACCTTCAGTACCTCGGTTGCCTCCTGCACCAGCACCTGTTCTTCCACCCACTCAAACTTTGCCGGAATAACCGTGATTTTTTCACTGGCCTCGCGCCTGACTACCGTGTCGCGTTTGTGTTTATATTTGGAGGGCACGATGACCCGCGCATAGCACTCACCCGGCTTTGCCTCCGGTGGCAGCGAGCGATATTGCTCTATCAGCTCACCGAGTTCTTCCTCGCTGCCCTGCACCACCGTGCCGGGTACCAGCCACAGAGCTGCCAATAGCGCCAGCCACTGTGTGCGGGCGCAGGCAGTCAGCAGGCGTTGTACGCGCTGCATGAGCGCATATGGCACTGAGACGGTAGCTGAGCGGCCGTAACTGGCCGGATCCTGTCTGGTGCCAGTCGTTTGACGACCGCAGTGGCACCACTGTTGGGTTCTCATAATGTTCTGAGCTGAATTTTTTTGGTTTGTTGAACAGTTTTTTTAAATCAGCTTTAGCTGCCATTTATAGCCGTGATGCTGGCGCCCCGCCAGCTAACTGCGGCTGAACACGCCTGATCAGACGCAACAACGCCCGTTTACCGGTACAACTGGCGACAACTTAATACGGTCAGAAAATGCAACAACCTGTGCAAATTGTATAACGAATGCAAAAAGAATTTGATTGCCGTTTTCCCCATCGGTTGAAAACCGCATTCAGGGCACCAATAACAGAATCCCGGGGTGACAAAACGAACCGATAAAAATGTCACCAACGCCCGTGCCGCCTCGCTACAATAGTTGCACGCGTTAGCAGCCCCCCTCTGCAGTCAAGGATTAGCAGCCCGCCCAATGACCTACAAGCCATCGGTCATCACCGTCACCTGCCTCAGTATCGGCACTCTGGTTGCGCTGGCAGTCGCGTCGGCACTGTGGCTGGGTCTGTCCAGCGCTGCCGACAACACACGTCGTCTGCTCGAGCAACAGGTCGGCATTTTTATGGATCTGGTCGAGCAGCGAATCGAAAGCCGCCTGCGCCCTGCCGTGGACCAGGCGCTATGGATATCGCAGCGCGTGTCAGATGGTACGGTTGACCTCAACGACAACGAGGGCTTCGACAAATTTATGCGCGGTGCTCTGGCCGCAACCCCTCAGGTAGCCGGTATCACACACGTTGCACCAGACGGTCTGAGCCGCCGCTGGCGTCGCATAGACAGCCTGAGTATTACCGAGCAATGGTCAGATCGACCGGGTATTGTGGAGTGGCTGGAGCTGGGCGCCTCGGGCTCAATGCCCAACTGGCGCGAACCGTTTTACACCGACACCATCGGCGAGTATGTGGTGCTGCACGATACCGCGTTGCGAGCTGACGGTGAGTTCAAGGGCATGATTGGTCAGATAATCCCGATCACCGATTTGTCATTCGAGCTGGTTAAGCTGGTGAGTGGCACACCACTGATCCCTTTCGTGTTGTACGACAAAACCCGTGTGCTGGCGCACCCGTCTATTGTGCAGGGGCTTGACCTGCCGACACAACCAAACGCACAGTTACCGGAACTGCAATCGCTGTACGATCCGGTGCTGAAAAAAATCTGGACTAACGATATGCGTGAAATGCGCCTGCTTGGGTCCGTAGATAACGTGGTATCGCGCATGACATGGACCGATGACTCGGCGTTCGCGATTATGCACCGCACCATCGATCGCTACGGCGACACACCGTGGGTCATCGGTTTTTATTTTGACCTGGACTCAGAAGATAATACCGTCATTGATCGACTCATTGCCGCGGTACTGGCGGGGCTTGGAGTATTTTGCGTATCGGTGATCGTATCGATTCTACTGGGCAAAAGGCTTGGCAGACCTATCACGTCGATTGCCAATGTGGCCAACCAGATTGGTGGCGGTGACTTTGAAAACGTCGACACCCTGCCCGGCAGCCGCGTCAGGGAAATACACTCCGCCAATATATCCATCAACAAAATGGTTTCGGACCTGCGCGAACAAAAAGTCATTCGCGATACACTGGGTCGTTATCTGCCAGAGCCGGTGGCACGCTCCATATTAAAGGAACACGGCGAGCTGGCACCGCAGACCTCGGTTGCTACCGTGCTGTTTTGTGATGTTGCGGGCTTTACGTCGCTTAGTGAAAGCTTTGGTGCCGAGGCCACCGTTGAAGTGCTGAACGCATACTTTTCTGATGCGGTGTCAATACTGGAAAAGCATCAGGGCATCGTAACCCAGTTTCAGGGTGATGGTATTCTGGCCGTGTTTAACCTGCCGCTAACGAACCCGAATCACGCCTATTCTGCTGTGATGGCGGCGCTTGAGATTGTCGACTGTGTAGGGCACAAACAATTCTCCGGTATCAAACTATCGGTCAGAATTGGTATCTGTACCGGTGAAGTGGTCGCTGGCGCCGTGGGTGCAACCGGCAGACTCACTTATACGGTACACGGCGATGCCGTCAACAGCGCCGCACGCATAGAGACCATTAATAAAACCACTGGTACCAACGTGTTGATCTCTGCATCAACGGCTACACAGTTACAACAGGTACGCATGCGTTCGATAGGCAACTTTGACATACGCGGTAAAAGTTCAACAACTGAACTGTTTACCGTAGAGCACGACCA
>CAYMFQ010000109.1:0-17214 GCA_964389335.1 uncultured Granulosicoccaceae bacterium | reverse complement strand
GTATTCTCATGATTGACATCCAGTGGAGTTGAGGAATCCTGGTGACATCTGCCACCACTGGACGCGATGTTAATGCGTTGATGCGATACTGTATGCTGCCGAATTTGCACCGCCCCGATGCACCAGAGGTACTGCGAAAGCATCTACGAAAAACCACGGGAAACCAATGCTAACCACTACATCAGCCGAAGACGGTGCCCGATTGACACCGAATATGTTGTAATACGATCGAGCGCTACAGAAAACAGTATCGCACCGGCTTTTGTTACTGAGGAACGCCGACCTGGCAACACTAGTGCAATGAACTGGAACTGGGATCATCTGCGGTACTTTCTCGCACTGGCGAAGGCGGGATCTTTGTCGCAGGCAGCTCGCGACCTGAATGTAAGCCACACCACAGTGCTCAGACGGGTCAAGGCGATCGAAAACGAACTGGAAACCCATCTATTCGACCATACCAGCCAGGGTCATAAACTGACATCTGCCGGTGAGTCTCTATATGCCGAGGTGAATAAGATGGAGCGCGCGGTCAATGACATCGCGCGCAAAATCAGTGGTATCGATCAGGAAATCAAAGGCCCGGTTAGTATTACTACCACAGATACACTCGGCTTCTTCGTCATGCCGGGCATCATCACACAGCTTCAAACACAATACCCGCAACTTCAGGTTTCGTTGATCGCGGCCAATAAGATGAGCGACATTGATAATCGAGAAGCGGATATCGCACTGCGAACCTGCCTTGAGCCACCCGACAATCTGGTTGGTCGAAGGCTCGGCTCTTTTAGTTTCTATGCCTGTGCATCGCGCTCCTATATTGATAAGCACGCACTTACACGCTTTCCGGACAACACCGCCAAACACCACTTTATTGTGCTCGATGAGAGTTTTGATCGGGCACCCTTTTCTCAGTGGCTGTATGGCAGACTGCATGAAGACAGCCAACGCACCATTGCCAACGGAATGCTGACAGCCTATCGCCTGTGTGAAGCGGGTGCCGGAATTGCAGTGTTGCCCGACTATCTGTTTAACCAAAACGGGTCACTGGTGCCACTGCCCCATAGCACTCACCGTAGTAGTGAATGCATCTTTAATAATGACCTGTGGTTACTAAGCCATATCGACCTGCGGCAGACGGCGCGGATTAGACTGGTAAAAAACTTCCTGTTTGAGCAATTACAGCCAATGTTTAGTCAGTGAACACAGGCTGTGCAAATGTGCAGTTACCCTGTGCAACATTGCACGAGTGGATGGAATATGATGACAGCACTGGCTATCGCCAGCAAAAACCGTTTAGAAAACGAAGCGATTCGTTACCATCGAAGGGGAGCACTATGAAAAAACCAATCATTGCAGTCATCACGTTGTGTCTGTTTGTGGCTGGTAATGCGACTGCCAGGGACGAAGGACCACACGACAAAGCTATAAAAGCCCGACAGGCGCTGATGCAGTTGTACAGCTTTAACCTCGGCATTCTGGCTGGCATGGCAAAGGGCAAAGTTGACTACAATGCGGATTCGGCATCCGCCGCAGCGAACAACCTGTTGTCTGCCGTATCAATGGACCAAAGCGCGATGTGGCCGCAGGGATCACACAGCGATGATGCAGTTAATCTAACAAATCGCGCATTACCGGCTATCTGGGAAACATATCCAAAAATCACCGAAGCCGGAAAGGCCATGGCAACAGCAGCGACCGATTTACAGGCAGCAGCCGGTAACGGTGTGGATGCACTGAGGGGCGCAATCGGTGCCGCAGGAAAAAGTTGCAAGGGTTGTCATGACGATTTTCGAGCAGAAAAAAAGTAACAGGCCATCCTAACCCGACACGACTTCAATGAATCAGAACAGCCAACCTGCAGAGCTCGTCAAAATCTGGGATGTGTGGGTACGTCTGTTTCATTGGTCACTGGCGGGTTGTGTGCTCTTCCTGCTGGTTAGCGGCACTACTGGCTGGCAGTTTTTCGAGTGGCACCGTCTCGTTGGAGAGGCAGTGCTGGCCTTAATACTGTTTAGACTTTGCTGGGGCTTAGCAGGGAGCAGCAATGCCAGGCTGGGGTCTCTGCTCTCAACGCCCTGGCAAGCTCTACAGCATCTGCTGGCACTTATTAGAGGTTCGGTACCAGCGGAACGCGGACACAACGCTGCCGGCGGCTGGGCAGTGTTAATCATGCTGATGCTCATTTCGTTTCAGGCTGTCAGCGGACTACTGATTGCCGACGAAGAAGAGCTGATTGAAGGAGCATTTTACGGAACCCTGTCAGGCGAGCTCAGTGACGAACTACTCCATTTGCACCACCTGAATGGAACCGTGCTAAAGGTTGTCGTGCTGGTCCATGTGATAATGATCGGAATCTATGCGTGGCGTGCATCACAAAATTTACTCAAACCAATGCTCACCGGCTCCATGTGGTGGCCCACAAACACGCGCCCGCCGGCGGTTGCATTTCAACATGGTCTAATTGGGTTACTAATCGCTGTAGTGTGTGTTGGCGTAACAGGTTTGATACTGTCCTGGTGGTAGCCTGATTGTTAACTGCGCAGTATCAAATATGGTTGCGCCGCAGTCCTCGAATTCCAGGTTCACAATTTGCGCCGCTGGCTTATATTCGCTGCTCTTGCTACGCGCAAATTAGAATACTCCAGGCAACAAACCACGTGATCAATCAAGCAGCAACTGCATAGATCACATACTATGGAATTTATCTAAAAACATAGGAAGATTCACAACGAAATACATTTCCAGAGTTTTTTCTGAATACATACCAATTCGTCACATCAACTCGCTTGCATTAAATTTATATTGTAACGGTTTCTTATCACCGCCGATTATCGCGGCAATATTGAGAACGACGTATTAGGTGGTAACCGATGTCCACAGGGAAAAAGCGAGTGAAAGCTAAAAAAACAGTACTAATCACCGGTGCAGCAGGTTTTGTCGGATCATCAATGTCGCAGCGCAAGCTGGACCAGGGTTATGAGGTACACGGCATTGACAACCTGATCACAGGCTCTGAATCCAACGTCGAAAGACTTCAAAAAAATCCCGACTTCCTGTTTGACAGGATCGACATAACTGACCCGTCCGCACTATTACGCGTGCAAAAACCGCACTACGATCACATCTATCATTTCGCCTGCCCAACTGGCGTTCCGAATATCGAAAAATATGGCGAAGAAATGATTCGTACCTGCTCAGTCGGTACGGAAAACATTTTGCGTATAGCGCGACAGGTTAAGGCACCACTGGTTTACACCAGTAGCGCTGAAATGTATGGAGACCCGCAGGTATTCCCGCAGGTGGAAACGTACAACGGCAATGTTGATCCGGTAGGCGCACGCTCCGCTTACGAAGAAGGCAAGCGTTTTGGCGAAGCAATGGTTCGTTTGTACCATACCAAATACGATGTGGAAGCCAAGATCGTTAGAATTTTTAATTCCTATGGTCCGAATATGTCACGTAGTGACACGCGCCTGATTCCAAATACACTTGCCTGCATCAAGTCTGGCAAACCAGTCCGGATTTATGGGGACGGTTCACAAACGCGCACGCATCTGTTTGTTTCAGATCTGCTGGATGGCCTGGAAACAGTAATGCGGAAAGGTGAATGTGCATCACCGTACAATGTCGGTGGCGACAAACAAACCACCATCAACGAGCTGGTAGACGCATTTAGTGAGTTACTCGGTCGTACGCTGCCGGTGGAGTACAAAGCGCACTTTATCGAGGATCACCGCGGCAGACAGCCCGACGTATCTAAAACCATGGCACTGGGATGGCAGGCGAGTACCGCACTTCAAACCGGCCTGACAGCAATGTGTGAGGCTTACGGAATTGATATCGCCAAATCAGACATAGCAGACCAACACCTGCCGCAGCAGTTGAATGTGCCAGTATTAGCAGCGGGCGCAACTTAGTTGGCACATGACAGCTAATCAGCACAATGAAACTGTTGTTGATCATCCCGCTGATACTCAGCTGGAACTTTATGTTTTGGGGAGTTGTCGGGATATGCCGCTACGCCAGCGAACTTGCTGGCCGACACGAAAGAGTGCTGGCACTACTGGCGCTCTTTTGCGGCCTGTTCTTGCTTGCCGGGAATCGGTCTGACTATCGACTGATCGCGATAGCAGCAGCGCTGGCGGCACTAGCTGGCGCTTACTGGCTACTTAACAATACCCTGCGCAGGGGCCGTTTACGGGTCGGTAAATCTCCGAACTCGCGCCCCTCAACGAACAGTACGCTGGACGAATCGCCCTTTCGAGAGTCGCTTATCCGGCATGCCAATCGATACTCTCACCCAGGCCTGCCCGCGGTTGAACTAATAAACGACGGTCAGCGGGCGCTGGAGAACTATCAGTCACAACACGGTAGTGTCGATCGATTGCAGGGCGACTGGCTGATACGCCAGGCGATGGAAAGTGCCGTCATGAGTCGCCCACCAGGTTCATCAATACAGGCACTGCCCAGCGATCGCACTGAAGAGTCGCGAATTGAAGACCCAATACACATACTAGCCAAAAATACCCGGGCACCACTCGGCGACAGCTCGTGGGCCGTGGTGACGACCTCTGTAATTGCCGTAGTCGCGGGTTTGTTGTGGCACCTCCCGGAAACTGCGACTCACGGTGACACGCTGCAGATCGCTATTTATATGCTGATTGCATTCCTGGTTCCGGCATTACTGACAATTCTGCTCGCCCGTTCATTGAAGAAATCAGCAACAACGGAAGCCGGCATACACAGTAGCAACAAAATCGAGAAGCTGTTTTCAAGTCGACACGTTGCCGTTTTAATACCAGCCTATAACGAAAGCAATGGTGTGGCCCCTACCATTCGATCAGCCATTCGACTGGTTGGGCGCGAGAATGTTTTTGTGGTTAACGACTGCTCGCGTGATGACACTGCTGAAATTATCCGGCAACACGATGTCAATCTACTCGATTTAACGGTAAACATCGGCAAAGCGAAGGCACTGCAAAAAGCTATTAGACATTTTGATATTTGCCAGAAATTTCAATTTTTACTGGTGCTGGACGCAGATACGGAAATCGACAAGCATTACCTCGATCATGCGCTACCCTGTTTTGTTGATCCGGAAGTCTCCGCTGTTGCAGGCCATGCGATTCCCAAATGGAGCAAAAAGAACGCGTTTACTTACGGTTCATTTTTTGTTGCGTACCGAATTAAGCTATACATGATGACACAGGCGTTCCTGAGGTACGGGCAAACCAGCACACATCTGAATGTCAGTTTTATTGTACCGGGATTCTCCAGCATCTATCGGACGCGTGTACTGCCCGAGATTGATATCGCAGCGCCAGGCCTTGTCATCGAAGACTTTAATATGACATTTGAGCTGCACAGGAAAAACCTTGGGCGCATCGCCTACAGTCCAAAAGCTGTAGCGTATTGTCACGAACCTCACTCATTTTCCGACTACACCAACCAGATTAAGCGCTGGCACCTCGGCTTTTGGCAAACGGTGGTCAGGCATGGCTTCTGGCGCAGCCGATTCAGCGCATCACTAATTATATTTATCATTGAGTCATTGTTAATCAGCGCGGCATTTATCGCTATTCCGATATTAACGGCAATCGCACTCTTTACCTATTCGACGGCTGCATCACCCGAATTGAGCTCGATGGCGATGACAAACGTATTTATCGGATTGATGATTTTATTTCTACTGGATATCGCCTCAACGATTATTGTCGCATGGATAGCTGGAATTCCGGCACTGATATGGCACGGACTATTTTTCTTCGTGCTAAGGTGGACCGATGCCGTTTACTTTATCGCGACACTACCAATGGCATTCGTTGTCAAATCGAATGGACGCTGGACGAGCCCGTCACGTATCCCTCCGCAATAAATCCAAACACCATACATCAGTGTTTCACAGGACAAGCTAGAATGTTCTCGAATAAAACCGTATTAATTATCGCACCTCACCCGGATGATGAGGTATTCGGGTGTGGCGGATTGATCGCCAGAATGGTTCGTAGTAATTGCAAAGTCTACGTGCTTTACGTAACCGTAGGCGTCACTCGTGATTTTTCCAGCAAGGGCTCCTCCGGACCGGAAGAGCGACAAAAAGAAATAGAGAAAGTTGCCGAATACTACGGCTTCGAAGACTATGAACTCGCACTGCCCGGTAACGAGTATCACCTGAAACTCGATGCACTCCCAAGCTCACAACTGGTCTCACTGATTGAAAGAGACGCCCGCTGCTCACTGCAGAACATCAACCCGGATATATTGATCTGTACTGATATCGACGACTATAACCAGGATCATCGTGCGCTCTATTCCGCTGCTATTACAGCCACACGCCCGGCAGATGCAGAATTCAAACGCTTTCAGCCACTGGTCATGACCTACGAATTACCCTACACCAACTGGAGTCACTTCGACTCACCAGAAAGCGCTACACTCTATGTGGAGCTAACCGATGAAGATTTCGAGCGTAAAGTAGAAGCGTTAAAGTTCTATTCGTCGCAGCTAAAATCGGAAAACTCACCGCTGTCGGTTAACGGGATAACTGCACTGGCGCGCTACCGCGGCCTGCAAACGCAATCAACCTATGCAGAAGCTTACAAGATCAAACGCCTCGTCGTCTGACGCTTTCGCAATTCTAGTCACGGAAAAATTAATGTCACCCTCTACAGGCCTTATGGTTCTGGCGTTCTCGCTTTTGCTGAGCGCATGCGGCACAGCCATGTCACACGATGACGATCAGCATGCTGCAGAAGCCAGCAGAGACCGAATTGCGCTCGCATGGATCCCATACTGGGATCAAAAAACCGCATTTCAGTCTTACGAGGACAATCACAAAACACTTACGCATGTTGCCTTTTTTTGGTACTACCTGACTGAAAGCGGCGACATAGAAAGGTATCGTTATGCCAAAGTGAATTCGGACCTTGTAGAGACTGTGCAAAAAAATGGTGACAAGGCTTATGCCATTATCGCCAACCTGCCCGACCTCGACCCGGATCATCCGGATGGCGACTGGAACCGCGAATGGGTAAGACGCGTGATCGTCAACGACACCAATCGCAAGCGACACATTGACGAACTGGTTGAACTGGCAATTGACGGCAACTTTGACGGCATCAACATTGACTATGAGAATCTCAGACGCGCAGATCGCAAACACTTCACCCGCTTTATTGAGGAACTGGCGGCTGCATTACATGCCGAAGAAAAAGAACTTGCCGTTGCACTGCACCCTAAATCAGCAGAGTACAAAGCATCAGAAGATAACGGATCACATGCCCAAAACTGGCGCGCCCTGGCGCAACACGCCGATCAGTTACATATCATGGGCTACGGCGAACACTATGTCACCAGTGAGCCAGGTCCGCTCGCTAGTGTTGAATGGCTAACCGGAATTCTCACCTATTTCGACAAACTCAACGTCGACAAGGATAAGTTTGTTCTGGGAGTTCCTCTTTATGCGCAACTATGGAAGTTGAGCCAAAAGAAGCCGCGAGGTATTGATATGGATACAAACTATCGTGAAATACAACGGCAGAAAGAAAAATACGGCGGCACCGTGGAATTCCTCCCGGATGTTCAAAGCAATCGTATGCGATTCGCATCAAGCCCTGGTAAAGAATATGTGGCGTATTTCGAGAACGCACGCAGCCTTGCCGGTAAACTCGCACTCGCCCGTCAATGGGGCGTTTACAACGTCGCGTTCTGGCGCATTGGCGGGGAGGACCCAAACATCTGGCAAGAGATCAGCGGACACAGGCTACAGTAAATATGAAGCGTAAAGAAATGGATTTTATTCGTGCACCGCATCGGTCAGTACTCATGATGTGCGCATTGCTGCCACTGTCAATATCGCAATCGACCTTGGCGAACACCAGTGATGACAGCACCCCTGCACCACTGAGCGTAACGGTAAAATCTGGCGATACACTCACTCGTATTCTCGCAGATGTGCTTGGCTCCTACGACAGATGGCGTGAGGTCGCAGCGCACAATTCCCTGACACCACCATATGAACTTCAGCCTGGTGATGAACTGGTTATTCCTGCGGCAGTGGTTGCCGAAGCAGAATCAGTTGCCGACTCCCGGTCAACACCTCGAGGCGTAGTCAGTTTCACTGAAGCGCAGGTGTCTGCTGTCGAAGAGACAGAACCTGCGGTGCAAGATACCGAGTCAGCCAGCGACAAGTCAGAAATTGACGAGTCAGAAGTTATTGAAGGCTCAACAGTCAACACTGTCGACAACAATACCGAAAGCACTGCTGAAGTGGCATTCACCGAAGAAACCACTGTTTCAGACACAGCGACAACCAGCGACGGTGTTAGCAGTGGCAGTGGCAGTGCCGATGCCGACAGCAGCACTGATTCCGACCCAACCAACACTGGCGACGAAACACAGACCACAACAGCGGCTGCGGATACAACCCCTGAACCAGCTGCGCCTAATAGTGATGTAAACGTGGTCGTGAAACCCGGAGATACGCTCAGCCAAATCCTGCTAAGCACGACGGGCTCCTACCGCGCTCTTAACGAAGTAGTTGAATACAATAAACTGGCAAATCCCAATACACTGGAGCCGGGTGATATTGTAGCCATTCCATCTTATTTACTGCCGACCACGACTACGACACAACCCGTCACGCCTACTGCAGAGACAGCTGAAACAAGCCCATCCGGTGATCTGGAGGTTAGTGTTCGGAATGGTGACACGCTAAGCGCTATCCTGTTGCGATCAGTCGGTTCATCCCACTCGCTGGCGGATGTAGCGCGCTACAACAATCTACCATCACCTGATGCGCTCGCGGCAGGCAGCGTTATCTCGATACCCGCCTACCTGCTGGACAAAAAGTCTGTCGAATGGGAGATCACACCTGTCACAACTGTCGACGGCGATGCATCTGGCAGCGTGCCCGAAGCTGTTTCCGAGTCTGTAACGGAATCCACAGCTGAATCCGACACTGACGCTCTCGCAAACGTCGATGACACCAGCGCATTAGAGGACAGTACTACTGACACAACCGCCACAGCCGTTCAGCCAGTTGAGTCCCCATCACGGGAATCTGCAGGCTCCGAACAACTTGATACACGGGAAGCGGAAACATCAGACAGCGGCGATGACGGCACTGAAAGCGATGATGGCATTGACGAGACCAGCAACCTATCATTTGAAATCGACGGAATCTTTGCTGTTGAAACAGAGCGATTCGATACCTCGTTTGAAGATGGTACACCTGATTCTCGAAACGGTACTGATCTGATTCAGCTTAGAACGAACGCACGGCTAAATTTGACAGAAAGCTCGAGCATCGGGGCCAAGCTATACAACAAGCCGGTCGACTTCCCGAACAGAAATGAAATCTTCTATTTTGACACGCAGGATTTCTATCTCGCCAAGCTGTTCTATGAGTTCGAAAACGACGACCACCGACTGCAGATAGGTAAGATTTCAGTCGGCGACGGTTTTCTCGGGCGCACCAGCACCTACTACGGTAACCAGATCACGTCCAAGGATTACGACGAGAAAATTGGTGTTAACTACTTTAGCAACTTTGACGTCAGCACCTACAACCTGAACTACGCACTGTCAGCGTTCTATGACGACACCACCCGACTAAGCAGTTCTCTGGAAGGCAAACGCGATCGAAACCGACTTGAGGACGACATACCTGGCCGTACCGACCAACTGAACAACCTTTTTGCCGGTGTTTCTTTCGGACTTGGCGGCTCTGACTCGGTTTATCTCGGCCACGCGGCACGTTCGACCCGACTTGAGCCCTTCAGCCATCAGGACACCTGGCTTGGTGTTTCAAAGACTATCTACGATGGTGAAAGCATTTATGCGCGAGTCGTTGGGGATCTGATCCATCGCGAAGATGGCCTGGCCAACAGCCGCGATACCAGCCTGTCCGCAGGAATTTACGCACGCGCGTCACGCGGTTCAGTGTTCTTATCACTCGAAACTGAAAGAGATCGTATCCAGTTTCCCGACGGAAACGCAAAATTCGCAGAGTTGATTGTTGTGTACGACATTACCGACAATTTCTTTATTGAGGCTGCCGCAAAGTACGAAGACCTGAACACGGAAACCACCACAGCTCAGGCTATTGCGTTTATTTACTACTTCGAATTCGACACTGCTGACTAACGTACAGACTGATAACGCGACATATCCGAAAAGCCCGAATTTGAAATGCTCCATTCGCAGGCCTGAGTGCCTGCGAATTACGCTCCGTGACTATTCCTCGTCGAGCGAGAAATTTCCATTAACAATAGCAAAGGCTTCATCAGCGGAAACGTTGGCCAGTAAGTCGATAATTGACAGGTTCGCGACAAACTCCTCCGCCGCCTTACCCGGTTTTGTTTGCTCATACGCGTCACAATGCCAGTTTTGACGGCACACGGTAACTGCCGCAGCGTGGAACTTGTCGAGTTCGAAGTAACTGTCTATAGCGGTGCCCCCCGCAATGTAGGCATTACTCTGGTAGTGCCTGCACAACTGCAATATACGCTCGGTAGCTGATTTATCTTCGTCTGCAGAACCGAGTGTTTCACTGCCGAGGTGTAACGATTGCAGTTTGCAGCCATCGTGGCCAGCAAGCATCTCATTGGCGGCACTGAGATTCATGTCGGGACTATAGGGCTTGCCAAACAACCTGCTGAGACCCCACAACGTGGTGGCTATATTGAGTTCCGCCAGGGACTGATAACGCACTGCCAGCAATTCGACAAGATCCGACCGAATATCACTGTAGTGCTGCGCTTTGCGGTAGCTCTGGTCAAACAGGTTAACAAATTTTTTAGTCCAGTCTGGTTCATACGAAAGCTGCTGCTGGTTTATCTTCAGTCCGGACTTCTTTTTGATCTGCGCATTGAGTAATAACACACCATTGCCGCTGAGTGTCGGTGTGTGTATTTGATAGGAAGAGTGGCGCCCTCCGTCAGGATAACGATGGTTACGCACGAACTGAACATCATCTCTGAACACGAAGAAATTCGAGTTGAGCATTCTTGAGAAATAGTGCAACCTCGGGAACAGTTGCGGCTGTATATCGCTGAGGTATATTTTATCCATCAAATATGCTATTTCCCATGCTGTTTATACGACACTTCAAATTCGCGGTCTTGCGTCAGTATGTACAGTAAATAACGACACGCAAATTCGGTACGCTGCAGAATTCGTGCAACACAGTAAACTTTTTCGTTGCCAAAAAACAGTAGCCATACCGCAATAAGAATCACCCTGGCAATGAGCACGTTGCAAAGCCTGACCGCAACCGGAAAAACGCGGTTTTCATCACACAGACAGAGTCCACGTGAACGACACCACATTACCTGAACTGACAAAGGGCACAAACGCCAGCCACCAACTTGTAGCGGCCAGCCAGTGCCTGTTTCGACTCGGCGACGCCTGTGAAAACTTCGTTTTTGTCAGCAGTGGCCAGGTGCGTGTTGAGCTACTGTCAAGCCAGGGCCAGCAGTTGCTTTTGTATCGCATTCAGGGTGGCGAATCCTGTGTAATGACCACCGCCTGCTTATTGGGCAACAATCATTACAGCGCTCAGGCAATCACTGATACACAAGTTGAATTGACATTAATTCCACGCGCTGATTTTCACCGCTGCATCAGCGAATCTGCGCCGTTCAGAGACTTTGTATTTAACGGGTTTTCCAGCCGCCTGGCTGCGCTGATGCAGCGCACCACAGAACTCGCCACCTGGTCTGTGGATCAGCGCCTTGCGGCGGCGCTGACACATCATGCCGAACAAAACCACACCGGCGCACCACTGGCATTAACACACGAGCAGCTGGCCGTCGAAATCGGCACCGCACGCGAGGTAGTCAGCCGACGATTGTCAGCGCTCGCCAATCAGGGATTGATTGCCCGACAACGCGGACAGATAGAAGTGCTCGATATAACCGGATTAAAGGAAAAGCTCGCCCAATAAGACGACCCGCACTTTCAGCGTGACATTGTCACGGAGGCGACGTGCACACCTGCGTTATTGTTGGCCACCTAATTCACACCGGATACCAACGATGGGCAGAAATGTAGGATCAATTGATAAAGTCATTCGACTCGTTATCGGCGCGATACTGGTTGCCGCAGGTTTTTTTGCACTGGGTGGCACCACAGGCATCATTGCCGCCATCATTGGCGCTGTGCTGATTGTCACCGGACTGATCAACTTTTGCCCGCTGTTTAAAATACTGGGCATCAGCTCTTTTCGCGGCTCCGCAAACTAGGCGACACACACATCACGACACCTGACGTTCTATCAGAAATCCTGCAAAGAACTCGGCCAGCGCATGGTGTGATGTTAGCGGCAGCACGTGTGCGATGTGCTGGTCGGGCCTGACGAGCACCATTGCGCCCTGCGTGCGATCGATCGACCTGAGATCAAAAATATTGACATCGGTGTCGGCACAAAACACCTTTTCGTAGTCGATCAACTGGTACCTGCCCTTACGCGGCAACAACAGCGACGGTAACGTAGCGAGTACCACGTCGCGCCAGTGCTGCTGATACACCACCCGGACATCCAGTAACGCATCGATATCTGACTGGCTGTCGTTGCGCGTCATGCGCGTATTAATCGTGGCGAACCGATTCAGTGGCGACTGCGGATGCTGCATAAGATAGTCACAAAGCGCACCGACAGCAGACTGCGGATCTTCCGGTGCACAATTATCAGCGAAGATGTACAGGCGCCATCGCCCATCAGCCTGTGCCACATGCCCAAGCTGCATCGGTTTGCCATCGGCAACACGCGTTACCTGTGCCGAGTGGAAACGCGTACCTATCTCAAATCCCCCGGCCAGATGCTGATGATCCGGAGTCGCTGTGATCAGCGATGTTTCGTATTGAATAGCTGTTCCAGCAGTGTAACGACCGTGCTTAATAAAGTAGTTCTGAAATTCAGCGCTGATACCTGCATCATCAGATGTGTCGGTATCAGCATTGGGTCTGCCAGCAAGGATGGCGGACCATTCCCGATCAAAGTCGATCAGTGTCTGCGCCACCTTATGGCGCTCAGCGGTATAGGTGTCGAGCAGTGCCGGCGCCGCCTGGCCACGTAACACCGATGCCAGTTTCCAGCCCAGGTTAAACGTATCCCGCATCGATACGTTCATACCCTGCCCGGCTTTTGGACTGTGTGTATGACAGGCATCACCTGCGATAAAGACCCGTGGCATGCGCTGCCCGCGCTGTGAGTCCGGCACATCGTCAAAGCGTTCGCACAGGCGCTGGCCAATTTCATAAACCGACCACCACGCCACCTCTTTTACGTCGAGCGTGTAGGGATAAAAAATGGCGTTGGCCTTGTCGATCAGAAGTTCCGGCGACACATCTATATCGCTGACACGTTGTTGTGCCTCCAGACTGCCAAGCTCTACATACAGGCGCACCAGATAGCCGCCTTCCCGTGGAATCACAACAATAGAGCCCTGGTTCGAAGACTGAATCAGTGACTTCATTCGAATGTCAGGGAAATCAGTCACCATCAGTACATCCATGACACCCCATGCCTGATTGGCGGCGTCGCCCTGTAGCGTCAATCCGATTGTGTTGCGCACAGCACTGCGGGCTCCATCGCAGCCAACCACATATTTCGCCCTTACTGTCTCCGTGCCGCTGTGATGTACGAGCGTCGCAGCTACCGGATAGGCAGAAACATCATCGACCATGCTGTCATCAGTGGTGAGTGCAGTTAGTTGTCGGGCATAGTGAGGAGTTAGTGAATGCACGGAGCGTTGCATCAGCTCAAGATAAAAATCGTGCACACGGGCCTGATTGAGAATCACATGCGGAAACTCGGACAACCCGTCTTCGACGTCCTGCACGCGACCGTGCCGGGCAATGTGCTCAGGCTGCTGCCGATCGGGTTTCCAGAAAGTGGTTTCATTAACCCAGTACGCTTCCCTGAGCAATCGGTCGGCAAATCCAAACGCGTTGAACATTTCCATCGTTCGACACGCAATGCCATCCGCACGCCCGCGTTGCAGCGGGCCTTCCAGTTGCTCAACGATACAAGTGCTGATGTCGGGAAAAGCGGCCAACTGTGCCGCCAGCGTGAGACCGGCGGGTCCGCAACCGACAATAAGTACATCGACCTCTGACGGTGTGGTGCCATCAGCGGCAGCCGACTCATCGGATAACACAGCCGGGTCGCCCGGCCTGAATCCGTTTAGATGAAATTGCATGGCGCTTTGTGAGCCTGCCGGCGCATCGAGTTTGCCGCTTTTTAATGACTAATGAATGACTAACGCGGTGCCATACGTATCGCGCCGTCGAGGCGAATAACCTCACCGTTCAGCATGGGGTTATCGACGATGTGACACACCAGGCTGGCATATTCACTCGGGTCTCCAAGGCGTGATGGAAATGGCACCTGGGTTCCAAGTGAGTCCTGTACGTTTTGCGGCAAGCCGCTCAACAGTGGTGTCAGGAACAGTCCGGGTGCAATCGTACAAACACGCACACCTTTGTCTGCGAGGTCTCGTGCCATCGGTAGCGTCATACCGACAATGCCACCTTTGGATGCTGAATAGGCCACCTGACCAATCTGCCCGTCGTAAGCGGCAACCGACGCTGTGTTGATAATTACGCCACGCTCGTTGTCGTCACCGATTGGCTCTGCCCCGACCATGTGCGCCGCTGCCTGACTCGCACAGTTGAAGGAGCCAATAAGATTGACTGCGATAGTTTTCTGAAAGGCAACCGGGTCGTGCGGTTCACCGCGCGATACCGTTTTACCAATAGGACCGATACCGGCACAATTCACTAATACACGCGGCGGGCCATCACTCGCTGACACTGCTGCCAGGGCTGCCGACACACTTTCCGGGTTTGAAACATCCACGCTGTGAAAAGATCCGCCAACACTGCGGGCATGCTCCTGGCCGGCTTCTTCATTCATATCGAAGATAGCGACATTCATACCCTGGGCCGCCAGTGCAGTAGCTGTACCCGCGCCGAGACCGGATGCCCCGCCAGTCACAACGGCAACACTATTTACCCATCGGTTTGCTGTAGTCATAAGTTGGAATCCTGTGTCGCGAATGCGATGCCTGCCTGTCTGCGGCAGAGCACCGGAAATGAAATATGTTAGCCGGCGGTCATAGTAACATGCCAGCTACCGCCTACTTTTCGAGCCCGCGAAACCACACATCAATCGCGGTTCGTTCGTCATCAGTGATACCGGTGAGATTGCCAATCGGCATTGCACGGGTCACCACCGTTTGCTGATGTACCGCAGCCGCCTGCCTTAGAATATCTTCGGCTGAATCAAACACGATACCTTGTGGCGCCACCTGGAATCCAGGCTGTGATGGCATCGTTGCATGGCAGGTGCTACAGCGCTGAGTCACGATCTGCTGCACCTGAGCCAGATTGACTTCGGCAGGTGCATTCGCTGCTAACTGCGCCTGACGCGGCGCCACCAGTGTCACGATTGCAGCAAGAACTGCCAGTGACAGCAGCAGTGGCACAGGTGACGCACGCCCCTTGTGGCGAGCGACGAAGTACACCCGCACCAGCGCGCCAATCATCGTTATAGCAATCAGAATAAGCCAGTTCAGCTCATGACCATAGGTCATGGCATAGTGGTTACTGACCATCACAAACAACACTGGCAGCGTAAAGTAAGTATTGTGCACGGAGCGTTGTTTGCCGCGAATGCCATGAATCGGGTCGGGCTCGCTGCCCTGCTGAATGGACCTGACCATGTCTTTTTGACCCGGAATAATCACAAAAAATACATTGCCGACCATGATGGTGCCGAGCATTGCACCAAAGTGCATGTAGGCGCCCCGCCCGCTAAACAACTGACAGAGCAGATACGCAATAATACTCAGCGCAACGAACAACACCGCCGCCATCAGGTTCTCACGGTTGCCGATAGCACTCTTACACAGCCGATCATAGGCAAACCAGCCAACCACAATAAGCGCCGCCCCGATCAGCACCGCAACCGGCTTCGACAGATTCGCTACGGCCGGATCTATCAAATATATTTCGGCGCTGTACCAATACATCAGCGCCAGCATGAACATACCGGATATCCAGGTGGTATAGGCTTCCCACTTAAACCAGTGCAGTGTTTCCGGCAGCTTTTCGGCAGCGACCTGATATTTTTGCGCGTGGTACATGCCACCACCATGCACCGACCACACCTCGCCTGACACGCCCTTATCTCGATCAGCTTCGGACTTCGGAGGCTCGAGAGAATTATCAAGCCAGATAAAATAAAAAGATGCGCCAATCCAGGCTATGCCGGTGATCATATGCACCCAGCGACCCAGCAGATTGACCCAGTCAAGCAAGTACGCGCTCATTGGCCACACCTGCGGTCTGTCGCTGCTGCGCAGCACTGGTTTGGCACACGGCGACTAGGCCACTGAGCGGTCATAGATTATTGTCCGGGAAAGGGTAAAAAGTTGGCAGAATCTAGTGGCAAATGATAGCAGCAAACACAACAATCTGATGCGTTGAAACCGCACCACGACAGCCCTGGTCACCGACGTTATCCAACACCGGTCAGAGTATAGAATCACAATCAAGTTGAATCGGAGTTTCGAATCGATGCTGCTCAAGATTGGGCAGTTCGCCTACATAGTCGACAACGACAAACAAGCTCTGGCTCAGCAGTGGCATTAGCGGCGCGTGCCATACATTCCGATGATAATTTACCCCCTGTGCGCCGTTTGTAAAAAAGGCACGCAGTGGACCTGGTACACCATGATCGTCTTCAGCCACCACAACCAGAAACACGTCAGCACCGGCTGGGTAAAACAATTGCGACCCGAGAGGATGCCGCTCCATCTCCGTCACCAGCACCGGACGCGAACAGGGCTGCGAGTCGAACAGACTGACTCCAGGCTTACCGGTGATATCGATATTTGCAAGATCGTGATAGCGCTGGCAACGGCCGTCGTTGATGCCAAAACCATCTACCTGACTGGTGTCAATGACATCGCCAAAAGGGGAAAACTCGGACGTTGTTAAGGGTTCTGGACTAATGATCATATTTCGGGGCGCAGTAACGTTTTTTTCTGGAGGTTAGTGGTGCTGGCAGACAGCGGTACGCGCAGGTAATACTTTACATCAAAATAGCGCATTAAGACTCTGTTTTAGATAAATATTCGAATTAGCAGGCACGCAGTCCTGTCCCCACCCTGCACTGGTGGGAGACCAACTCCGTTGAGCGAACTC